>CAZTOE010000071.1:0-17665 GCA_964615045.1 uncultured Spirochaetales bacterium | reverse complement strand
TAGGACAGCGGCCTTTGGAGCCGTGTGTGGAGGTTCGAATCCTCCCGCCCCAGCCAGCTTTCGCTCGCTTCGGGTCGGGAGGGGGATGACTGGGATGTCCAGGATCAAACTGTTCGCCGGCAATTCCAACCGTTCCCTCGCCGAAGCCATGGCGTCCTATCTGGGCGTTCGTCTCGGCCAGGCTGCAGTCACCGCCTTTAGCGACGGCGAGATCGCGGTCGAGCTCCAGGAGAACGTACGCGGGCTCGATTGTTTCGTCCTGCAATCCACCTGTCGACCCGCCAACCATCACCTGATGGAGCTGCTGATCATGGTGGACGCGTTGCGCCGCTCTTCGGCGCGGCGCATCACGGCGGTGGTCCCGTATTACGGGTACGCGCGCCAGGACCGCAAGGTGGCGCCGCGCGTCCCGATTACCGCCAAGCTCGTGGCTGACCTGATCTCGACGTCGGGCACTGACCGGCTCCTGTGTATCGATCTTCACGCCGGCCAGATCCAGGGCTTCTTCAATATTCCCGTCGACAATCTCTATGCAACCCCGGTATTGCTGCCGGCGATCCGCGAGCGCTTCGGGCCGGAGGTCACCATCATCTCTCCCGACGCCGGCGGCGTGGAGCGCGCACGCGCTTACGCGAAGCGTCTGGGTGCGCCATTGGCAATTGTCGACAAACGGCGTGAACGGGCCAACGTGAGCGAGGTGATGCACGTGGTCGGCGACGTCGACGGCCAGAAGTGCGTGATCGTGGACGACATCGTCGACACTGCCGGAACACTGGTCGAATCCGCTTCGGCGCTGTGCAGCGCGGGCGCCGCAGGGGTCTATGCCGCGATCACCCATCCCGTGCTATCCGGGCCGGCGATCAAACGCTTGCGCGAATCGGATCTCGAAGAACTCGTCGTGACCGATTCGATCCCCCTCAGCGACGAGGCGAGAGATTGCGAAAAGGTCCACGTGGTTTCGATCGCCGACCTTCTCGGCGAAGCGATCCGGCGGATTACCAACGAAGAGAGCGTGAGCTCGCTCTTCGTATAGGAGCACGCAGTGTCCGAGACTTCTATCGCCGTTCAGGCGCGGGAACAGAGCGGGAAGAGCAAGGCGCGCAAGCTACGCGCCGCAGGGCAGATTCCTGCTGTGTTTTATGGCCCCAAGATCGGATCGGTTCCGGTCGCCCTCGATCCGCGTCGGCTGGAGCGCATCTTGCGCCAAAATGGCGCCAACGCATTGCTCGAACTCAGCGTCGAAGGCCGCAGCGATTTGGGAGACACCGTCGCATTGGTGAAGGAGCTCCAGCGCCACCCGGTGCGCGGAGATCTCATCCACGCGGATCTCTACCAGGTCGATCTGGCCCAGAAGGTCGAGGTCGAGGTGCCCGTCCACCTGATCGGAAAGTCCAAGGGCGTCGAAATGGGGGGCATCGTCGATCACATGATCCGCGAGGTGATGGTGAGCTGCTTGCCGCGCGCGATCCCCGAAGCATTCGAGATCGACATCAGCGAGCTGGACATCGGCGACGTGGTCCACGCCCGCGACATTGCGCTGCCCGACGACGTGGAGCTGGGGATCGATCCCGACCTTGGGATCGTGCACGTGGCAGCGCCGTCGGTGGCCGAGGAGGCCCCCGCCGAGGAGGTCCTCGAGGAAGCGGCCGAGGGTGAGGCCGGCGCGGCGGAACCGGGCGAGGCGTCGGGCGACGGCGAAAACTGAGCCGAGGGTGGCGTGAAGCTCGTCGTCGGACTCGGAAACCCCGGGCCCGAGTACGCGCCGACACGCCACAACGCGGGTTTTCGCGTGGTCGAGCGCTTCGCGTGCCGACACGGGCTGCAGTTTGCGAGCCACCGTGCCTTCCGCGGCCGTCTGGCCCGGGGGCTCGCGAAATTGCACGCCGAGTGTGGAGGCGAACCGGTTGAGGGAGGCGTCGAAGTCGCGCTCCTCGAGCCGACCACCTACATGAATCTCGCCGGGCAGGCGGTGCTGCGCGCGGTGCGCGGGCTCGAGCTCGCCGATCTCCCGGGGCAACTGCTCCTCGTCTATGACGACCTGGACCTGCCCTTCGGTCGCCTGCGTCTTCGGCCGCGCGGCAGCGCCGGCGGCCACCGGGGCGTCGCCGATGTACAGGCGCGGCTGCAGAGCGACGCGTTCCCGCGCTTGCGTTTTGGCATCGGCCGCCCACCGCCCGGCGAGGATCCGGTCGAGTATGTGCTCCGGCCCTTCATACCCGCGGAGGAGCGGGAGCTCGGGAGCTACCTCGACCTTGCGGTCGATGCGGTCGAGAGCGTTCTCGCCGCCGGGATCGAAATCGCCATGAATCGCTTCAATGCTGCCTCCGCCGAAGACCCAGGGCATTCGCCGAGCGGACTACGCTAGAGTCGCGCCCGCGAAAACTCCGGGGTAAGCCCATGGCGCCGAACGATTCCCTCCCGATCAGCGACCCGCGGCCGCGTTTTGTCACGCTGCTCACCCGCCCCTTCCAGGACTTCTTCGAGCGCGAGGTCGCGAGCAGCATCCTGTTGCTCGCGATGACCGTGGTCGCCCTCGTCTGGGCCAACTCGCCCTTCCACGACAGTTACCACCATCTGTTTCACGGCGATCCGGCTCATCGGGAAGAGACTTATCTCACGCTGTCCTACAGCGTCATCCAGCTCTCGATGCCGCTCGGCCACTGGATCAACGACGCGTTGATGACGATCTTCTTTTTTGTGGTCGGGATGGAGATCAAGCGCGAGATGGCGTACGGCGAGCTCTCCCGCCCGGCCAAGGCGATGCTGCCAGTCCTCGGTGCGCTGGGGGGAATGATTGTGCCCGCCGGCATCTACGTCGCGTTCCACCACGGTGGCCCTGCGCTGCGCGGCTGGGGGATTCCCATGGCGACCGACATCGCCTTCGCGGTGGCCGCGCTGTCGGTGTTCGGTTCCCGCGTGCCTCCGGGGCTCAAGATCTTTCTTCTCGCCCTCGCGATCGCCGATGACATCGGCGCGGTGGCCGTCATCGCTGTCTTCTATACCTCGCATCTTTCGATCGAATACCTGGCCTGGGCCGTAGCGGGGCTGGCGGGAATTTTCGCCATGAACAGACTGGGTGTTCGCAGCTACGGACCGTATTTCGTGGCCGGTGGTGTCGTGTGGTACCTGACTCACCACTCGGGGATCCATGCCACGATCGCCGGGGTCGCGATCGGTTTTCTTACCCCTGCCGACCGACCGGTCTCCGATGAACACCACAGGACGCTCGTCGATCGGGGGGCCCACCTCTTCGAACGCCTCGGCGACTTCATTCGTGGGAACGAGGCAGATCATACCGGGCATGCGCGCCATCACCTCGCCCGGGAGTTGCAGTACATGGGGCGGGCCGCGCTTTCGCCCCTCGACCACTTGACCAACCTCCTCCATCCCTGGGTCGCCTTTGTGATCATGCCGCTCTTCGCGTTGGCCAATGCCGGCGTGGCGTTCTCGGCCTCGACCCTCGGCGACCCGACGGCCTTCCGGGTCGGGATTGCGGTCGCGCTGGGTCTGCTGATTGGAAAGCCGATCGGCGTCACGCTTTTCGCGTGGCTCGCCGTCCGACTGGGGCTCGCGGAGTTGCCCCGCGGCTGCAACTGGGCCGCGATCTTTGGCACGGGCGTCTTGGCTGGGATTGGCTTCACCGTCGCGCTCTTCGTCACGAGCTTGGCGTTCGAGAATCCGCTTTTCACCGATGGCTCGAAGATGGGGATCCTGAGCGGGTCCTTCCTAGCCACCGTGTTCGGGATCGCGCTGCTCACCCGCGCGCTTCCCCGGACCAATGCCTGACCGAGCTCGCGCCCGGACGGCGGCGAATCGCTTCACCACCTCATACGCAATCCGCTTTTGTCTGGTTGACCGAACGATTGTCCGGATGATAGGATCTGACAATCATGCAGATCGACTTGGATCGATCCTCACCGCAACCGGTCTATCAGCAGATCGCGAGCCAACTCCAGGCCCAGATCCATGCTGGCCGCCTCGCGCGCGGGGATCGGCTGCCGACCATCAGGGCCCTGGCCCAGCGCCTGGGTGTCCATCGCGATACCGTCGCGCAGGCGTACGACCAGTTGTCCGAGACCGGGTCGATCACCTCACAAGTCGGACGCGGGACCTTTGTCGCCGTCGAGGCCCCGGCGCCGCCGCCCAGCTTTGAGCCCACCCTCGCTCCGGCCGCCGAACGTCTGATCGAATTCGAGCGAGCTCGCCCTCGCTACGGGGGTTCGCTGCCGGCGATCGCGATGCAGGAACTCGTGCCCGACCCCAGCCTCTACCCGGTGGACGAGTTCCGCGAGGCGGTGACCAAGGTCCTCGCCCGCGACGGGGCGGAGCTGCTGCTCTACGGCGAGCCGGAGGGCCACAATGGCCTGCGGGTTGCGATCGCGGAGCGCCTCAGCGATCGAGGCATCGCCACCTCCCCTGCGGAGCTGGTGTTGACCCAAGGAGCGAGCCAGGGGATCTCGATGGCGATGCGTATCTTCGCAGAGCCGGGCGACGAGATCGCGGTCGAGGAACCAACCTATGCGAACGTGATCGCCAGTTGCCTGGCGCTCGGACTGCGTCCAGTGCCCGTGCCGATGACCTCGGAGGGCGTTGACCTCGACGCTCTCGCGCGGGTTCTCGCACGGCCGGCTGTGCGCCTTTTCTACACCATCCCCACTTTTCACAATCCGATGGGCGTTACCACCCCCATTGAACATCGCCGCGCGCTCCTGGCGTCGGCAGCCGCGGCCGGCAAGCCGGTCATCGAGGACGCCTACGAGATGGATCTGCGTTTTGCGGGGGCGTCCGTGCCCAGTCTCGCTGCCCTCGACAGCGGCGGGCTGGTCGTCCACCTCTTCTCGTTCTCGAAGTCGCTCTTTCCCGGCGTCCGGGTGGGATCGATCCGCGCTCGAGGTCGCAGTCTTGAGGCCCTACTGGCGTTGCGCTCCGCTTCGGACCTCGGTGGCGCGCCACTGCTTCAGGCGGCACTCGACGAGTTCCTGCGCGGGGGGGGCTACGAGCGCCACCTTACGCGCTTGCTCGAGGCTTTACGACGCCGCTTCGAAGTCGCCTTCGCGACCCTTGAGGAAACGATGCCGGACGGCGTGCATTGGACGTGCCCCGAGGGCGGCTACCAGATCTGGCTGACGCTTCCGGATGAGCTCGATTCGCGGGAGCTCTTTGCGGATGCCTCTCGCCAGGGTGTGTTCTTCGTCCCGGGGGATTGCTTCTACTTCCCGGCGCGCGCGGTGTCAGCTTTGCGGTTGACCCTGGCGCGGCCCGTGGAAGCCGAGATCCGCACCGGTATCACGACCCTCGCGCGGGCGATCCGGGGCGCACGGAGGGGGCCCGCCAAGCGGGGCCGCTTTCAGCTTTAGCTCGCCCAAGCAAGAGGCCGCGCTGCGGCGCCGGGCGAGACGAGGAGGACAGCATGGATCAGAGCACATCAGGTAACGGGCGCAGCGATTCCCGCTCTTTCGAGATCAAGGTCGGTCTGGCCGAGATGCTCAAGGGAGGAGTGATCATGGACGTGACCACGCCCGAACAGGCCAAGATCGCAGAGGACGCCGGGGCCGCGGCCGTGATGGCGCTGGAGCGCGTGCCGGCCGACATCCGGCGCGATGGTGGCGTCGCGCGAATGGCGGCGATCGGCGTGATCGAGGCGATCCAAAAAACGGTGTCAATTCCCGTGATGGCGAAGGTGAGGATCGGCCATTTCCTCGAGGCACAGGTTCTCGACGCGTTGGGGGTCGACTTTATCGACGAGAGCGAGGTGCTGACGCCTGCCGATGAAGAGCACCACGTGTGGAAACACGAGTTCCGTTCCCCCTTCGTGTGTGGCGCGCGCAATCTCGGTGAAGCGTTGCGCCGCATCGCCGAGGGCGCTGCGATGATTCGCACCAAAGGTGAGGCTGGCAGTGGCAACATCGTCGAGGCGGTGCGTCACCTCCGCAGCGTCACGGGGGAAATCCGCGCCCTGACTGCGCTTGCGCCCGAAGAGCTTCCCACCCGCGCCAAGGAGTTGGGAGCGCCGCTCGAGCTGGTGCGTCAGGTCGCGGAGAGCGGGCGTCTTCCCGTGCCCAACTTCGCCGCGGGGGGCATCGCGACGCCCCCCGACGCGGCCCTGTGTCGGGCTCTCGGTGCCGAAGCGGTGTTCGTGGGTTCGGGAATCTTCAAGAGCGAGGATCCGGAGCGCCGCGCCCGCGCCGTGGTGAGAGCCTGTACGCATTGGGACGAGGCGGGCGAGGTGCTCGACGCCTGTCGGGGACTCGGCAAGGCCATGGAGGGCCTCGAGATGGCGACCCTGGCCCCCGAAGAGCGACTGGCTGAGCGGGGTTGGTAAAGAAGGTCGGCATCCTCGCCATCCAGGGTGATGTGGAGGCGCACGCAAAGGCCCTTGCCCACGTCGGCGCGCGAGCGATCCCGGTACGGCGGCCCGCCGATCTCGCCGATCTCGATGCCCTGGTTCTACCCGGGGGTGAGAGCACTACGATCGCCCGAGGCCTCGAACGCCAGGAGCTCTACGAGCCGCTGCGCCGTTTCCTCGCGGCGGGTCACCCGGTCCTGGGCACCTGCGCGGGAGCCATTCTCCTGGCCAGCGAAGTCGAGGACCATTCGGTTCCCACGCTCGGGGCCATCCGGATGGTGGTGCGGCGCAACGCCTACGGAACCCAGGTGGATTCGTTTGCCGCACCCGTCGACCCCGGTGGGGATCCCGCTCTCGAGGGCCTCCGGTGCGTCTTCATCCGCGCACCGCGCTTCGCGACGCTCGGCGAGGGAGTCGAGGTGCTGGCTCGCGTCGGGGGGGAGCCTGTCCTGGTCCGGCAGAGCGCATGTCTTGCAGCCAGCTTCCACCCTGAACTCACGGACGACCCTCGCGTCCATCAGCTCTTGCTCGAGGGAATCCGCCTCTGCTAACCATCGAGGTTCTCGCTCGAAATCGAGCGCTGTTTGCGGCCCGGCCGCGAACCCTCGGTTCCCGCACCCGCGGCGGCGGCCGCGATCGATCGGGAGCCCGACCTCGGAACACCCGAGTGGGTGCCCACCGGTTCGACCAGGAGGAGCTTGTGCGCGAATACGATACGACTTTCATCGTGCAACCGGAGATCTCGGAGGAAGCGCGCGAGGCGCTGATCGAGAAGTTCGGGGGTATTCTCGCCCAGGCCGGCGCGGTTCCCCTCGAAGTCGACGACATGGGAAAGCGCAAGCTCGCCTACGACATCCGCAAGTTCCAGAAGGGCCACTACCTGGCGCTCTTCTTCCTGGACAAGGGCAACGCCGTCGGGGAGCTCGAGCGCAGCTTGCGCCTCGAGGAATCCGTGCTGCGCTTCCTGACGGTCCGCAAGGAAGATGAAGTCTCGGACATCGAGGGGCGCAAGGCGCGGGCGGTCGAAGCGGAGCGGATTCGCAGGGAGCGTGCCAAGGAGCGCGCCGAACGCGAGGCCGAGGAGCGCGTCGCACGTGAGGCGGCGCGGGTCGCCGCCGAGGCGGAGGCCGCCGCTCGGGCCGAGGAGCCGGAAGAACCTTCAGAGGCTTCCGAGTCCGGGGAGGTCGGCGAGGAGTCCGAGACTGAGCAGGCGGAGTTCGAGGCTTAGGAAGCGGCTCCGCGAGAAACCGGCACCTAGCACTCCGAGGAAGACCAAGAATGCGGCAGGTGAAACTCATCCTCAGTGAAGACGTGGCCAACCTGGGTGCCGCGGGCGATCTCGTTAGCGTGAAACCGGGCTACGCGCGGAACTTCCTCATCCCCCAGGGCAAAGCGAGCTTCGCCACCGAGGGAAACGTCCGCGCCCTCGAACACCAACGCCGCATTGTCGCTGAGAAAGTGGCGCGCGAGCTCAAGGTCTTGGAAGAAGAGAAGCGGCGCATCGAGGGTGCCGTAGTCGAAATCCGCGCCCAGGTCGGGGAAGAAGGCAAGCTCTTCGGTTCCGTCACCTCGGCGCAGATCGCCGAAGCGCTGGCCTCGCTCGGTCACGACGTGGATCGCCGCAAGATCGGACTCGCCGAGCCGCTCAAGGAAGTTGGCGAGTTCGACGTCCCGCTCCGCCTCCACAGCCAAGTTGAGGCGATGATCAAAGTTCGCGTTGTTTCGGCCGACTGAAACTCCTCGCAACGCCCCCCTTTTGGTATAACTGAGTTCGACGCGCACCGAGCGCGCTCGGCCCGCCCCGATTCGATCGAGAGGACGCGTGTCATCTGCGCACAGGGCGTCGCGAGAAAAATCCCAACGCGCGGGCGGCGCGTCGCCCGGCCGCGTCCCGCCCCATGACCTCGATGCCGAGAAAGCCGTTCTCTCGGGCCTGCTGCTCGACAACACCGCGATCCACTCGGTCTACACCGAAGTCAAGCCCGACGATTTCTATCACCCCGCGCACCGCGCGCTCTATCAGGCGATGGTGGCGATCCGCGACGCCGGCTCGCCGGTCGATCTACACACCCTCTCGGATCATCTGAATCGCAACAAGATGCTCGACTCAGTGGGCGGGCCGGTGGTTCTCGCCGAGATCGCCGACTACGAGTCCACCGCCGCCAACGTCGTCCACCACGCCCGCATTGTTCGCGAGAACGCAGTGCGGCGGCGGGTGATCCAGGCAGCGACGGAGATCGTGGAGGAGGGCTTCGAGGCGAGCGACTCGGCCGACCGGCTGCTCGACACTGCGGAATCGAAGATCTTTGAGATCGGCCAGGAGACCGCGCGCGAAACGTTCCGCAGCCTGCAGGAAGAGATGCAGAGCACCTTCGATTACGTCGAGGCGCTGATGGGACGCGGCGGTGAACTCACGGGTGTGCCCACCGGATTTCACGAAGTGGACGAGAAAACCGGTGGCCTCCAGCCGGGCGAGCTGATCATCCTGGCGGCGCGCCCAAGCATGGGCAAGACCGCCCTCGCGCTCAACATGGCGCGCAACGCGGCAGTCTTGCACCACAAAAAGGTCGCCGTGTTCTCGCTCGAGATGACGGCCCAGGCCCTCGTATTGCGGCTGCTGTCCTCCGAGGCGGAGCTCGACGCATCCAAGTTTCGCAGCGGCTACATCAGCGTCTACGACCACCGCAAGTTACAGCAAGCCGCGAGTGAACTCTCCCATGCGGAACTTTGGATCGACGACAGCGGCACGCTGACGGTGCTCGAGATGAAGGCGAAGTGTCGCCGCATGAAGGCCGAACGGGGGCTCGACCTGGTCGTCGTCGACTACCTGCAGCTCGCTCACGCGGATGGCCGCAACGAGCGCCGCGAGCAAGAGATCTCCGAGATCAGTCGCGGACTCAAGGCCCTCGCGAAAGAGCTCGACATTCCGGTGGTCGCGCTGTCGCAGCTGAACCGCGGTCCCGAGAACCGCACCGGACGCGATAAGCGCCCGATGCTCTCCGATCTGCGCGAGTCGGGAGCCATCGAGCAGGACGCCGACGTGATCGCCTTCATCTACCGCGATGAGGTCTACAACCGCGACGACGAGTCCAACCGCGGCGTCGCCGAACTGATCATCGCAAAGCAGCGCAACGGTCCGACCGGAACAATTGAACTCAGCTTTCAGTCGCGGTTCGCCCGCTTCCTCGACCGCTCCGGGGGTGACGCCGGCCCCGAGGGCGCGCCGCCACGAACGGGCTTTGTGCCCCCCGACGAAGATTTCGACGACGCGGCACCGTTCTAAGTGCCGAGCTTGCGCAAAGCAAAGCCGCTGCCGACGGGGGGGACGGTGGCGTTCGTCGCGCCAGGGGCAGCCGTCGATCGGGAGCGTTTGGACGCGGGCGCCGGGCACTGGCGCGACGCCGGTTACGAGGTCGTCTACCGGGACGACATCCTGGCGCGACACCGGTACCTCGCCGGTTCCGATCGGCGCCGAGCGGACGAACTGATGGCATTCGTTCGCGATCCCGCCGTCGACGCGATGGTGTGTGTGCGCGGCGGATACGGGGCCCAGCGCATCCTCCCCCTGCTGGATCCCGCGGCTTTTCGTGAGGCCCGCAAACCGCTCGTTGGGTACAGCGACGTCACCGCCCTACTGCTCTGGCTGCGACGCCGGGCGGGCCTGATGGGGTTTCACGGGCCGATGCTCGAGACGGGCGTCCCGCTCGGGGTGCGCGAGGCGTTGGATTTCGAGGCGCTGCAAAGTGCGCTCACCGGGAGCCAGGGGCTGCCCGTGATGTGGCGCGGTGACGCGGGCCGGGGCGGCAAGGCGCGGGGGCGATTGATCGGCGGCTCGCTCACCACGCTGCTCGCGAGTCTGGGCACGCCTTGGGAGCTCCAGACGCGCGGCGCACTGCTGCTGCTCGAGGACGTCGGAGAGCGGCCCTATCGGATCGACCGCATGCTCTCGCAGCTGACCTTGGCGGGCAAGCTCGACGGGGTCGCGGGCGTCGGACTCGGCAGTTTCCTGCGCTGTGACGAGGCCGACGGTCGCGTTCGCGTGGAAGAGGTCCTCGAGGAGTGGTTGGCGACGCTCAAGGTGCCATGGGTACGGGGGCTCCCTTTCGGCCACGCCGCTCCCAACCTAACCTGGCCTTTGGGTGCGCGCGCCGAATTGATTGGCGGGCGCGCCGAGCTGCGGATCCTGGAGCGGGGGGTGAGTTCGCGGTGAAGCACAGCACGATCCGGCGCAAGCTCGAGCGCGTCGATCGCGCGATCGACAAGGCGATCGCAGCGGCGGAGATTCCCGGCGCCGTCGTGGTGGCGCAGACCGTGCGCCACGGTGAGCCGCTCGAGTACTGGGGGGTTCGGGGCAACGCGGTCGTGCGGCCCGAGCGGATCCCGATGCAGCGCGACACGATTTTTGACCTTGCCTCGCTCACCAAACCGCTCGCCACGGCCACGGCGATCTTGTGGTTGATCGAAGACGGGAGCGTGGGACTCGACGAGGCGGTGGGAAAGTACCTGCCGCCCTTTGGCGAGCGGGGCAAAGAGGCGGTGACGGTTCGGCATCTGCTCAACCACACCGCGGGACTCAAACCCTGGCGCCCTTTCTATGAGGCTTTCGCCGAGCGCGAGCGCAAGACCGGCGAGCGTGTCCTGTGTACCGCCACGGCGAAGCAGGCGGTGTTCGATCGCATTGCGCGATCCGCGCTGGTGCACGAGCCCGGCGAAGCGGCGGTGTACGGCGACCTGGATTTCATCGTGCTCGCCTGGTTGGTCGAAGAGGTGTCGCGCCGCCCCTTCGACCAGTTCTGCCAGGAACGTATTTTTGGTCCGCTGGGGCTCCGGGAGACCCGCTTCATCCCCCTGGGAGACGGGGCCCCCGCGCTTTCGGGTGAGGTTCGCCGGCGCACTGCGGCGACCGAGAACTGCCCCTGGCGCAACCGCATCCTCTGGGGCGAGGTCCACGACCCCAACGCCTGGGCGATGGGGGGAGTCGCGGGGCACGCGGGACTCTTCTCGACCGCGTCGGACGTGATGCACTTCGGGCAGATCGTGCTCGACGTCTGGCACGGGCGCAGCGATCTGCTGCCCGGGGCGACTCTGCGCGCCTTTCTGACCCGACAGGGCGCACCCGCCGGCACCAGTTGGGCGCTCGGATGGGACACGCCTTCTCCGGGCGCTTCGACTTCCGGACGGTATTTCTCGGGATCCTCGGTGGGTCACCTGGGGTTCACCGGCACCTCGCTCTGGATCGACCTGGAGCGCGAGCTGATCGTCGTGATGCTGACCAACCGCGTACACCTGGTCGCGAAGCGAAGTCCCTTCAAGCTGAGACCCCAAGTGCACGATCTCATCCACGAAGCCTTCGCGGCCGGGTAGCCGGTTGGGGGATCGACTTGGCGCCGCCGACAGTGGGAATCACGATCTCGATCGATGCCGGGGCGCGGATCCGCCCCGGCATCGAGTATCTCTACGTTCAGCGGAGCTATTCTCGCGCGCTCCGGGAGGCGGGTGCTTGCCCGGTGCTGCTCACCCCGGATGCCGACCCCGGTGAGGTGGCTCGCCGCTGCGGGGCGCTCGTGATCACGGGCGGGGATTGGCTACCGGACTCTTTCGGGGAGGGCGCCGCGCCGCCGCCGCGCGATGCCGAGTGCGCCGAACGCGTCGACTGGGATCGCGCGTTGATCGATGCGGCGGCGGACTCGGGCGTTCCACTGCTTGGGGTGTGTTACGGAATGCAACTGCTGAACCTCCACTTCGGCGGACGCCTGGTCGCCGGAGATGCCGCGTCTCCGCAGTCCCGCGCTGGGGTGGACCACGGGGGGTCGGGACGCGTGGTGCGCCACGCCGTAGAGACCATGTCGGGAAGCCGGCTCGCTGGGTGGATCGGATCGGGCTGTGAAGTCGCGAGTTCCCACCATCAAAGAGTGAGCGAAGTCGCGCCCGGGTTTCGCGTGGCCGCCGTAGCTCGCGATCAAGTGATTGAGGCCATTGAGTGGGAGGGCGACGGGTGGTTGGTCGGCGTGGAGTGGCACCCGGAGCAGGACGGCAGCGGAGCCGGCATCTATGGAGCCCTGGTCGCCGCGGCGAACACGTCGGGGTCGGCGCAATGAAACAGCCGATCCCGCAGCCGCTCCGTCACGTTCACTTCATCGCCATCGGCGGCACTGGAATGGGCTCACTTGCCGGACTCCTCCAAGGCAGGGGCATCCGGGTCACGGGATCCGATCGCGCCCTGTACCCGCCGATGAGCGAAGCGCTCGAGGCTTGGAAGATTCCGGTCGCGCTGGGGTTTGCGGCACACCATGTGCTCGAGTCGAGACCCGACCTCGTCGTGATCGGGAACGCTGTGCTCGCCGACAATCCCGAGGCGCGCGCGGCCCTCGACGCGGGACTGTGCATTCGCTCGTTTCCCGACGCCCTCTACGAACTCGCCATCGCGGGTAAACATTCCGTCGTGGTGGCGGGGACGCACGGCAAGACCACCACCACGAGCCTCGTTGCGACGCTTCTGCTCGAAACCGGTCGCGACCCGTCGGTTCTCGTGGGCGGGCTGAGCACCAACTTCGAGGGGCCCTTCCGCGACGGGGCGGGCCCCTATTTCGTCGTCGAGGGAGACGAGTACGATACCGTCTTCTTCGACAAGACGCCGAAATTCCTCCACTACCTCCCGCGTACTCTTCTGCTGACGTCGCTCGAGTTTGACCACGCGGACATCTATCGAGATCTAGAGCATGTGAAGGACGCCTTCCGCGCGCTGCTGCGCGGTATGCCGCACGACGGGGCGGTGGTCGCGGCCGATCACGAGACGCTCCGCGACGTGTGTCGCGAAGCGCATTGCGCAGTGGAGTGGTACGGGCTGGGCGCCGGCGAGGGCTGGCGCGCTGAGGCGATCGAGCCCGGGGATGCCGGTACCCGTTTCGTCCTCCACCGTCCGGGAGCGGAGGCCCGATCCGTCGCGATCCCCTTGTTCGGCACCTACAACGTCGAGAATGCGCTCGGGGCGCTCGCGCTCAGCGCCGCTCTGGGAGTTCCCGTCGAAGCTGGCGTCGAGGCGTTGGGCCGCTTTCGCGGCGTGCGCCGCCGCCAGGAGTTGCGCGGCGAAATTGATGGCGTCGCCGTGATCGACGATTTTGCCCATCACCCCACCGCCGTGAGCGAGACGATCGCGGCGCTGCGGGCACGCTTCCCGGGCCGCCGCCTCCTCGTCGCCTTCGAGCCGCGTTCCAACACAAGCCGCCGCGCGCTCTTCCAGACCGCCTACGCCGAGGCGCTCGGCGGCGCCGACCAGATCGCGATTCCCCGCGTCGAGCCCTCACCGCTCTACAGCGCCACAGGGGAAGTCACCGAATTCTTCGACAGCGGAGCCGTGGTCGACGCCCTGCGCGCCCGCGGGCGCGAAGCCCAGGTATGCCACGATGCCGGCGAAGTCGCGGCGTATCTCCTCGACGCCGCGGCTCCCGGTGACGTGCTGCTGGTCATGAGCAACGGCGATTTCGGCGGACTGTGTGACATGCTTCTCAAGGGGCTCCGCGCTTGATCCAGGGCCGACCCCGTTCCGCCTGGTTCCCACGCTTTGCATGTCTAGTCTTAGTCGCCGCGGGAACGCTCGCAGCGGCATCACCCCCGATCGTGATCCTGATCTCCTTGGATGGGACCCGACCACAGGACGTGCGAGAGCTCCCGGCGTTTCGACAAATCGCCCGCGAGGGAATCGGGCCGTTGGCGATGGTGCCCGTCTTTCCGACCAACACCTTCCCGAACCACGTTTCGTTGGTGACGGGTGTGCGGCCCGCCGTCCACGGCATCGTCAACAACAGCTTTCGTGATCCCGAGCGCGGTCCCTTTCGCAAAGAGAGCGATCCGACCTGGATCGAAGTCGAGCCACTTTGGTCGCTGCTGGCCGGGGCGGGCATCCGGAGCGCCGCCTATCACTGGGTGGGATCCGAGGGCAACTGGCGAAGCGGACGCGGGCCCGCCGAGTGGCGGCGCTTCGATGCCTCGGTTCCCGAAGCTGAAAAAGTCGACCAGATTCTCACCTGGCTCACTGCGACACCCGAAGAGCGCCCCCGCCTCATCACGGCCTGGTTCCGAGGCGCCGACGCCGCGGGCCACCGCGAGGGCCCCGGTTCACCCCTCGCCCGCAGCCAGCTACTCCGGCAAGATGCGGCGCTCCAGAGGCTTTTGCTGGGTATCGGCGAGCGCGATCTCTGGGACCACACCACGTTGCTGCTCGTTTCCGATCACGGAATGACCGAGGTGCATGAGACCGTCGATCTCGCGCTAGTGCTTCGAGAAGCGGGGATCGCGGCGACGGTCTACGGCGGCGGTGGGTTCGCGACGGTGTGGCTGAGTGGATCCGGCGTCGGCACGGACCGAGTTCTCGCGGTTGCGCGTGCCCTGGGCCTCGAGGCGTGGCGTCGCGGCGACCGGCCCGGCGTCGACGACGCTCATCTCCGCTTCGGGCAGATCCTCGTCATGGCGCCTGTGGGTGTCGGGATCGTGAGCGCGGGCTCCAGGCGCGGCGCCCTGGGCGCCATCGAGCGATTTTTCCTCAAACGGGAGCTTCGCGGATCGCACGGCTACTCTCCCGAAGAGCCCTCGATGGAGGCCTTCTTCGCCGCCGTCGGGCGGGGCGTCCAGCCGCAAAGTGAGCCCGTCGCGCCCGATCGACCGTCCGCGATGCGCACGGTGGATGTCGCGCCGACGATACTGCGCTTGCTGGGGCAGGGGATCCCGCCTTGGATGGAAGGCCGGGCCATCGAGCTCTCCACCGAATAACGACGACGGGAGCGACGCCCCAATGCGCCGATTCTTCATTCTCATGCTTGCCGTTGCGGCTGGCGTCGCTGCGGCGCCCGCCCCGGCGTCCGAAACCTGGTATGCGGAGCGCATTACCGCAGGCGACACGCCGCTGCGCGTCGAGCACTTCTGGTCCAAGGGACGGCAGGTGCGGATGGAGACGGTGATTCGCTCACAGCCGCTGATCACCCTCGTTAAGGGCGAGCTCTACACCGTCATCGATCCCGTCAAGCGCCGCGGGATCGCGATCCGCCGCGCACCGGGCGCCGTGCGATACGACCGAGAGCATCCCGACGAGCGGCCCTTCGCGAGCGACGCGGCGTTGATCATCGCCGAAGGGGCCGAGAAGGTCGGCACCGAGGAGACGCCCGGGGGGTCCTCGACCCACTACCGTCTGAGTGATCGCCGCGGCCGCCGCGAAGTCTGGATGACGAACAGCGAACCCAGCTTGCCCCTTCGCGTGATCCGATACGACCGAACCACGGCCGGCACCGTGCGGCAGGATTTCGTCGACTGGGCGCGAGAGCTCGATCTGCCGGACCGTTTCTTCGAGCCCGACCCCGACATTACCCTAGAGCAACTCGATTACGCAGAGTATCTGCGTCGGGCCGGCGACGAATCGTCCTATCTATTGCCCGTGTTGATGCGCGAGCTGCTTCACGGCCGCAGCTGAGGCGGTCCCAGCCGGGCGTCTTCTTGGCCTAGACCCTCGCCAGCGATGGCCGCTCCTCCATGGGACGGCGGCCTTCCATCATCTTCGGGAACCAGCGGTCGTCGGCTTTCCACTCGGGCCACATATTGCGCAGCGGCGGCATCACCTTCTCGGCGAAGAGCTTCGACGAGTGGCGCACCAGCTCGTCGGGCATGTTGCCGATCTGGAACAACAAGAAGACGTGTCCCACGTGGAGGGTCTTGATCAAATCTTCCATTCGTTCGCGCACGGTCTCGGGGCTCCCCGCGATGACGTTGCCGTCGTCGAGGAGCTGGCGCCACGGAATCTCACCCAGGTCGTCCAGTGTGAGCGGCTTGTACTGGTTGAGGGCGCCCATCTTGATCGTGTCTACCGTGCGGTAGCCCGGCGGATCGGCGAAGGGCGTGTGCACGTGGAGGCAGCGGTTGAAGAAGTAGTCCACGTGGTCCCGGTAGAGCTTTTCCGCTTCGGCATCTGTCTCGCCCACGCACACGATCTGGGCGAAGGCGCCGCGGTACGGAGACTCGTCCTTCCCCGACGCGGCGACGCAGTCCCAATAGCCGTCGAGCAGCGCTTTGCCGCGGAGGTACCCATTAAAGGACAGGTACGAATAGTTGTGGTCGTTCTCGACGCAGAAGTCCCAAGTTTCGATCGAGCCGCCTCCCGGAATGAAGATCGGCGGGTGCGGTTGCTGGATCGGCCTCGGCCAACAGTTTACCCACCGGAGCTGATTGTATTTCCCGTCGAAGGCGAAGGGCTCATCCTCCCGCCAGGCCCTCATCACGAGCTCGTGGGCCTCTGCGTATTTGTCGCGCGTTAGCGCAGGAATCTGGCCGTAGCAGAAGTTGGTGTCCATCGGTGAACCGACCGGAAAGCCGGCCATCAGGCGGCCGCCCGAGATCACGTCGAGCATGGCGAATTCTTCGGCGACGCGGATCGGCGGGTTGTACAGGGCGAGGGAGTTTCCGATCACCGCGAGCGCCGCCTTGCTGGTTCGGCGCGCGAGCGCAGCGGCCATCAGATTCGGGGAGGGCATCAGGCCGTAGCCGTTCTGATGGTGCTCGTTCACACCCAGGGCGTCGAAACCGAGGGCCTCCGCGTACTCCAGTTGGTCGAGATACTCGTGGTAGACGTGATGCCCGCGCTCCGGGTCGTAGAGGGTGTTGGGAATGTCGACCCACACGGAGCGATTCTCGCGGCGGAAGCTGTCGGGGAGATCGGGCCAGGGCATGAGGTGGAACCACGTGAACTTCATGACGTCCTCCGCAACGTTCGGGCCCGGGTTTTCCCGGGCCCTGGCCTTCCAGCCTCGGCCTGCATCAGGCCAGAAAGGCGCTCACTTTGGCGATGAATTCGTCCTGCTTCTCGTAGGGGAGCATGTGTCCGCACTCCGGGAAGGTCACGAGTTCGGCGTGGGGGAGGAGCTCCTTCCAGCGCTTGGCGTACTCGGGAACGATCAGCTTGTCTGACTCGCCCCAGAGAATCTGCGTCGGGGCCCGGAGGCGGTAGAGCCGCTTCGAGAGCCGCCGGTTCGGGATCGGGAAGAGGATCTTGCCGGCCGTCCCCAGCTGGCGCGCGTTGATGATCAGGAACTGCTTCAGCACTTCCATGTTGTTGAAGTCCAGCTCGGCGGCGCCGGCCAGGAGCTTCATGGCCACCGCCGGATCGTGAGCGATCAGCGGCGGGAGCTCGTGGGGCATGAGGCTGAAGAGATCGGGAATCGGATGGCTGTCGAGCCAGATCCCCGCCGGACACAGCAGCGCGAGCTTGTTCAAATCGTTGGGCGCGATGCACGCCATCTCGGCGGCGATCATCCCACCCATCGAGTGGCCCATGAGGTG
>CAZTOE010000070.1:0-17677 GCA_964615045.1 uncultured Spirochaetales bacterium | reverse complement strand
TCTACCTGCCCGAGGCCCACACGGACTTCATCCTCTCGGTGGTGGCCGAGGAGCTGGGCCTGGTGGGCGTGCTCGTCGTGCTGGGCGCCGTCGCGGCGCTGGCCGTGGCCGGGCTGCGCATCGCGCTGCGCGCGCGCCAGCGCTTCGCCATGCTGCTCGCCTTCGGCATGACGCTGCTGATCACGCTCCCCGCGGCGCTCAACGCCGCCGTGGTGATGGGGCTGCTGCCCACCAAGGGCCTCACGCTGCCGCTGCTCTCCTACGGCCGCACCTCGCTCCTGGTCACCTGCCTGGCGCTGGGCGCGATCGTCGGCGTGGCGCGCAGCCAGGCCGCGGAGGGCGGGCGCGCCCCCGCCGGAGCGCGCGGATGAGCGTGCGGTGGGCGATCGCGGGAGGCGGCACCGGCGGCCACGTCACGCCGGCCCTGGCACTGGGCGAGGCGATCCGCGCCGCCGGGGAGGAGGTGCTCTTCCTCGGCACCCGCCGCGGGCTGGAGACGCGCCTGGTCCCCGAGGCGGGCTTCCCGCTGCGGGCGCTGGACGCGCGGCCGCTGGTGGGACGCGGCCCGCTGGAACGGGTGGCCGCGCTGCTCGCGCTGGCGCGCGCCACCTTCGCGGCTCGGCGCGAGCTGCGCGCCTTCCGCGCCGACCTGCTGGTGGCCGTGGGCGGCTACGCCTCGGCGCCCGGCGCCCTTGCGGCGCGCAGCCTGGGGCTTCCGCTGGCCCTGGTCAACACGGACGCGGCGCCGGGCGCCGCGAACCGCTGGCTCGCCCGCTTCGCGCGCCTCATCTTCGTGGGCTTCGAGGCCGCCGCGACGGCGCTGCGTCGCACCCCCGACGACCCGCGCGTGGTCGTCTCCGGCGTCCCGCTCCGCGAGGCGCTGGGCCGCGGGGCCCAGGAAGCGGGCGCGGACGCCGAGCGGCGGGCCGAAGGCGAGCCGCTGCACCTCTTCGTCTTCGGCGGGAGCCAGGGGGCGCGCCAGATCAACGAGGCGATGATGGAGGCCGCCGCCGGGCTCGACCCGGCGCGCTGGCGCGTCGTCCACCAGACCGGCGAGGCCGACCGCGAGCGGGTGGCCGCGGCCTACGCCGGGGCCGGCGTGCAGGCCGAGGTGATCGCCTTCGAGAAGGACATGCCCCGGCGCTACCGCTGGGCCGATCTGGTGCTGTGCCGCGCGGGCGCGCTCTCCATCGCCGAGCTCACGCTGGCGGGGCGGCCCGCGGTACTGGTGCCCCTGGCGCACGTGGGCGGGGGCGAGCAGTTCGCCAACGCCCGCGAGCTCGAGCGGGCCGGCGCCGCCCGCGTGCTGGATTCGCGGCGCCCGATCACGGCGGATCTGCTGGAGACGC
The DNA here is from genome assembly GCA_964615045.1 of uncultured Spirochaetales bacterium. GTDB lineage: Bacteria > Myxococcota_A > UBA9160 > UBA9160 > PR03 > JANQRO01. The sequence goes on along the minus strand of CAZTOE010000070.1, from coordinate 16,328 downwards.
TCCGCGCCCTGGAGGCGGACCGCGCCGGGTTGCGCCGCATGGGCGAGCGAGCGGAGGGGCTGGCCCGCCCCGACGCCGCGCGGTCGATCGTGGACGCCTGCCGCGCGCTGGTCGCGCCGACGACGTCGGGGGAGGCTTCCGCATGACGGGACGATTCCGCGGCATCGACCGCGTCCACTTCGTCGGGATCGGCGGCTCGGGCATGTCGGGCCTGGCCGAGATCCTGTGCAACCAGGGCTACCGCGTCACGGGCTCCGATCTCCAGGCGGGGCCCACCGTGGAACGCCTGCGCGCGCTGGGCGTGGACGTGACCCTGGGCCACGCGGCCGAGGGCGTGGCGGGGGCGGACGTGGTGGTGGTGTCGAGCGCCATCCGCCCCGGCAACCCGGAGGTGGTGGAGGCCGAGCGCCTCGGCATCCCGGTGATCCCGCGCGCCGAGATGCTGGCCGAGCTGATGCGCCTGAAGGACGGCATCGCCGTGGCCGGAACCCACGGCAAGACCACCACCACCTCACTGATCGTCCACGTGCTGGAGACGGTGGGCCTCGACCCGACCGCCGTGGTCGGCGGACGCGTGCTGCTCGGGGGCCGCGAGCGCAGCGGCGCGCTGCTCGGCGGCGGTCCGCTGCTGGTGGCCGAGGCCGACGAGAGCGACGGCTCCTTCCTGCGCCTGGCGCCGGTCATCGCGGTGGTCACGAACATCGAGCCCGAGCACCTGGACCACTGGGGCCGCTTCGAGGCGGTGCTCGACGCCTTCGTCGCCTTCGCCAACCGGGTGCCCTTCTGGGGGCTCTCGGTGCTCTGCCTCGACCACCCGGGCGTGCAGTCCATCCTGCCCCGGCTTACGCGACGGCACACCACCTACGGCTTCTCGGCCCAGGCGGAGTGGGTGGCGCGCGACGCCGAGGCGCTTCACTGGGGCATGCGCTTCCGCGTGCAGCGGGGCGGCCAGCGGCTCGGCTCCGTGGAGCTGCCGATCCCGGGACGGCACAACGTCCTGAACGCGCTGGCGGCCCTGGCCGTGGCCGCGGAGCTCGGCGTGGGCTTCGACGAAGCCGCCGGGGCCCTGGCCAGCTTCGCCGGGGTGGAGCGCCGCTTCGAGACCAAGGGGGCCGTGGGCGCCATCCGCGTGGTGGACGACTACGGGCATCACCCGACCGAGATCCGCGCCACCCTGGCGGCCGCGCGGGCCCTGCACTCCGGCCGGCTGGTGGTGGTGTTCCAGCCGCACCGCTACACGCGCACGCGCGACCTCTTCGACGACTTCGCCACCGCCTTCCACGACGCCGACCTGCTGGTCGTGACCGGCATCTACGCCGCCGGCGAGCCCAAGCTGCCCGGCGTGGAGGCCTCGGCCCTGGCCGAGGCCATCACCGCCCGCGGCCACCGGGGCGTGCACTACGTGGCGGACCTGGAGCGCGTGGTGGAGGCGCTCCTGCCGGAGCTGCGCGAGGGCGACCTGGTGCTGACCCTGGGTGCGGGCAACGTGAACACGCTGGGCCCGCGTCTGCTGGCGGCCCTCGAGGAGCGCCAGCGGTGATCGGCGCCTCGGCCCGCGAGGCCCTGGTCGCCGCGCTCGGCGAGGACGTGGCCTTCGACGTGCCCATGGCCCGCTACACCTCGCTGCGCGTCGGCGGCCCGGCCGACGCCGTCGCCACGCCCGCGGACCGCCAGGCGCTGGCCCGCCTGCTGCGCGTGTGCGCCGCCCACCGCCTGCCCCATCGAGTGCTCGGCCGCGGCTTCAACCTGATCGTCCGCGACGAGGGCGTGGACGGCGTGATGATCCGCCTGGCGCGCTTCCGGCGCATCGAGGAACGGCCCGGGGGCGGCCTGCGCGTGGAGGCCGGCGTCTCCCACGCCACCCTCACGCGCTTCTGCCGGGAGCGCGGGCTCGCGGGGCTCGAGTTCGGGGCCGGCATCCCCGGCAGCCTGGGCGGCTGGATCGCCATGAACGCCGGCATCGGCGACCGGGAGTCCAAGGACGTGGTGCGCGAGATCGAGGTGGTGAGCCCGACCGGGGCCCAGCGCCGCCACCTGGGCCGCGAACGGCTCCGCTTCCGCTATCGCGGGCTGCGGGGCCTGGCGCCCGGCTCGGTGGTGGTGGCCGCGCTGCTCCGGGTGGAGCCGGACGCTCCCGAGGCGGTGGCCGCGGAGGTGGAGCGTCTGCTGGCGCGTCGCGCCGCCACCCAGCCGCTGGACGTGCCCTCCTGCGGCTCGGTCTTCAAGAACCCCCCGCGGCGCTTCGCGGGCCAGCTCATCGAGGCAGCGGGCCTCAAGGGACAACGCGTGGGGGCGGCGGAGATCTCCGCGCTGCACGCGAACTTCATCGTGAACCGGGGCGGCGCGACGGCCAGCGACGTACTGGCGCTGATCGGCCAGGCGCGCGCGAAGGTGCGCTGCCGCACGGGCATCCTGCTGGAGCCCGAGGTGCGCGTGTGGGGGAGGGAGCGATGAAGCCGCGACGACAACGGGTGGCCCGGCGCGCCCCGCGCGCGCTGCGCGTGCCCCGTGCGCTGGCCCTCGCCGCGGCGGGCGTGGTCGGCGTGCTGATGGGCCTCGCCCTGCCCGCCCACTGGCCCTCGCGCTTCGGCCGCGAGCCGCTGGCGGTGGATCGGGTGGCGATCTCCGGGGCGCGGCGCGTGCCCGTCGCCGAGCTGGTCGCGGCCGCTGCGGTGCGTCCGGGCACGCCCTTCCGCGAGCTGGACCTGGACGCCATCGTGGCGCGCATGGTCGCGCACCCGTGGATCGCCAGCGCGCGCGTCGCCGCCCTGCCGCCCGGCCGTCTGCTGGTGGCGGTCGAGGAACGCGAGCCGCGCGCGGTGGTCTGGCTCGGCGAGCCGGAGACGCCCTGGTGGGTGGACGCCTCGGGCACGCCCTTCGCCCCGGCCGACGCGCCGGCCTCCTGGCCGGACCTGCGCGGCGTGCCGACGCTGGCCCCGGGCGAGGCGCACCCGGTGCTGCGCCAGGGCCTGGCGCTGCTGGAGCAGGCCGCGCGCCGGGAGCTACCCGGCGTCCGCGCGGTGCGTCTCGGGGGCGACGCGCCGGAGGCGCTCCCGGCCCTGGTCCTGGAGGGACCGGCGGGGCCCGTGGACGTGCTGCTCGGCGCCGGCGAGCCCGGCCCCGGGCTCGACCGCCTGGTGAGGCTCCTCGAGGCGCGCCTGCCGGAGACGGCGGCGGCCTCGGTCATCGATGTGCGCTTCGGAGAGCAGGTGATCCTCCGAAGCGGCTCCGTCCCGGAGGGGGACGCGGCGACGGGGACGCGCGGGCGCGCGGCTCCGTCCGGAACCGGACGCACCGGGTGACACCGGGCGTCCACCAGAGGGGGTGAGTTCGTGGCACGCAAGGACGACCTGATCATCGGGCTCGACATCGGAACGACCAAGATCTGCGCCGTGGTGGCCGAGCGCAGCGAGAACGGCGTGGACGTGGTGGGCATCGGCACCCACCCGTCGCGCGGGCTGCGCAAGGGCGTGGTCGTGGACATCGACGCGACCGTGGACTCCATCAAGCACGCCGTCGAGGAGGCGGAGCTGATGGCGGACTGCGAGATCTCGTCGGTCTACGCGGGCATCGCCGGGGGCCACATCGACGGCTTCAACTCCCACGGGATCGTGGCGGTGAAGGACCGCGAGGTGGCCGAGAGCGATGTGCGGCGGGTGATCGACGCCGCCAAGGCGGTGGCCATCCCGATGGACCGGGAGGTGATCCACGTGATCCCCCAGGAGTTCATCATCGACGACCAGGACGGCATCCGCGAGCCCCTCGGCATGAGCGGGGTCCGCCTCGAAGCCAAGATCCACATCGTGACGGCCGCGGTGACCAGCGCCCAGAATATCGTCAAGTGCGCCAACAAGGCCGGCCTCAACGTGATCGACATCGTGTTGGAGCCCCTCGCCTCGGCTGAGGCCGTCCTGGCCCGCGACGAGCGGGAACTCGGGGTCTGCCTGATCGACATCGGCGGTGGCACCACCGACATCGCGGTCTTCAACGAGGGCTCGATCGCCCACACCTCGGTACTCGCGCTGGGCGGCAACCACATCACCAACGATCTGGCAGTGGGGCTGCGCACCCCTTTCGATGAGGCGGAACGGATCAAAAAGAAGTTCGGCGTCGCCACTGCGCGGCTCCTGGGCAGCGACGACATCCTGACGGTCCCCAGTGTCGGCGGCCGCCGTCCGCGCGAAGTGTCGCGCAAGCTGATCTGCGATGTGATCGAGCCGCGAGCCGACGAGATCCTCGCCCTGGCCCGCCAGGAGCTCATCAAAGCGTCGATGGACGAGCGGATTCCCTCCGGCGTCGTGTTGTCGGGGGGCTGCTCGGCGCTTTGTGGGATCGCCGACCTGGCCGAGGAGATCTTCGAAGCGCCGGTGCGCCTGGGGCACCCGACCCAAGTCGGCGGCCTGCAGGACGTCGTGCGCGACCCGATGTACGCCACCGGTGTGGGCCTGGTGCTCTACGGAGCAGCGCGCTCGCGACAGCGCACCCACAGCCGCTTCCGCATCCGCGACGACTCGATCTTTCGCCGCGTGCGGCAGCGCATGCGCGAGTGGTTCTACGGCGACTTCGATTAACTCTGACTCCGGGGAAGAAAAACGTTTCGAGCGCCGCTGAACTTCGAACGGTTCTTGTTAGACTGGGGCTCCGTACATACACGCGCCTGCAAACTGGGGGGTGAGCAATGGCGCCTAGGGATCGCGACGCGCGTCCGCGCGACACGCAACAACTCAACAAGCCGGCCGATCACCATACCGACCGCCAAGCTGGCTCCAAGGAGCAGGGAATCCCGCTCGAGGCAACGAGAGCCGGGAGGAACGAGCTCGAAGGTGAGGTGGCCGTCGAGCTGGAGGCGCCGGACGCCGGGCAAGGTCTCCTGGAGTTCGAGCAGGAGCGACGCCTTCAGGCCGTCATCAAGGTGATCGGCGTCGGCGGGGGCGGCGGCAACGCCCTCAACACCATGATCGACGCCGGCCTGGCGGGCGTTGAATTCATGGCGGCCAACACCGATGCCCAGGCGCTGCGCTTCAGCAATGCACCACAGCGCATCCAGCTGGGCACCGAGGTCACGCGAGGCCTCGGGTGTGGCGCAAATCCCGAGAAGGGGCGTCAATCGGCTCTCGAAGTGCGCGACCGCCTCCGGGAGCAGCTGATCGGGGCCGACATGGTCTTCGTGACCGCCGGTCTCGGCGGTGGGACCGGGACTGGTGCCGCTCCGATCATCGCCGAAGTCGCGCGGGAGGTCGGGGCCCTCACGGTGGCAGTGGTCACCAAGCCCTTCACCTTCGAGGGTCGGGTGCGGCAACGCCATGCCGAGGCGGGTCTGGACGAGCTCCACCGCGTCGTCGACACCCTGATCACGATTCCCAACCAACGCCTCCTGGCCTTGGCGGGCCGCAACACCGCGGTGAAGGACGCCTTCACCCTGGCAGATGACGTCTTGCTGGGGGCGGTCAAGGGAATCTCGGATCTGATTACGGTGCACGGTCTGATCAACCTCGACTTCGCCGATGTCCGCACCATCATGAATGAAATGGGTATGGCGCTGATGGGAACCGGCGTCGGGCGGGGCGAGAATCGCGCCGTCGAGGCGGCCCGCGCGGCCATCTCCAGCCCGCTACTCGAGGATGTCTCGATCGAGGGCGCCCGGGGCGTCCTCATCAACATCACCGGGGGCTCGGACATGACCCTCTACGAGGTGAATGAGGCCGCGACCCTGGTGCAGGAGGCCTCGCACGAGGAGTCGAACATCATCTTCGGAGCCGTGATCGACGAGTCGTTGGCCGAGGACGAGGTTCGGGTGACGGTGATCGCCACCGGTCTCGAGGACGACCACCGGCGCGAGCGCCCGCGCCGAGAAGTGAGCTTTGCGGACCTCGCCAACGTGACACCGCTGCGGCGTGACCCCGAGCCTCTGCGCGAGCCGGCGCCGGCCACCGAGGCACCGACCCATCCAGGCCTGGGCCCCGAAGTGGGCGCGAGCAAATCGCCGCCGTCGCCCACGGTCGATCCGGCGACGGCCTCGACGCCATCGACGCCGCCTCCATCCTCTCAGGGCTGGAGGCGTGAGACCGGCGAGCGAAGCGCTCCTGCGGAGGAACGATTCATGTCTCCCTTCGAGGATGAGCTGGACGTTCCGACCTTCCTGCGCCGTCGCGACGAGGACGAGGAGGATCGCGAGACCCCGGCCTTTCTGCGGCGATCGGCGGACTGAGGTCGCCCCCGCAGCAACGGACCCCGAGACCCTCAAGCGAAGCGGCACTCGAGACGAAGGATGAGAAAAGCTGGGGAGGGAAATGAGTCGCGCAATTCGCAGCCAGAAGCTCTGGCTCACCGTCGGATATTTCGGGGTCTTGCTGCTGCTGGCGAAGGCCTACTCGTAGCCACGTCGGCCGGGGAGCTGGCCCGGCGCGGGGTGCGCGACGCTACGCGAGCGCCTCGACCGCGGCCTGGATCTCGCTGGCGTTGAAGAAATAGGAGATCTCAACGCGGGCGGTGTCGGGTCCGTCCGAGCCGTGCACCGCATTGCGTTCCACGTCCGTCCCGAAGCGCGCCCGGACCGTCCCAGGTGCCGCCTCCTGAGCGTTCGTCGCTCCCATCAGCTCGCGATTCTTCGCGATCGCATCCGGACCCTCGAGCACACTCACCACCACCGGCCCCGAGGTCATGAAGGCGACCAGCGAGTCGAAAAACGGCCGCTCTTTGTGAACCGCATAGAAGCCACGCGCCTCCCGCTCGGTCAACTGGGTCATTTTCAGTGCGATTATGCGCAGCCCCGCCTCCTGGAAGGTTTGTAGGATCGCGCCAACCGCATTCTTCTCGACGGCGTCGGGCTTGATGATGGAAAGGGTGCGCTCTTGGGGCATGGTTTGGCTCTCCTCGCGGCGAAGGGCGCGAGAACGTAGCCGATGAGACCCCGCTGCCTAGTCGCTTCGCCGGGCGCCGTGCCGAGGCGCTATGGCTTAGCCACCGGCCACTTTCAGCACGATTTTTCCGAAGTGATCGCTCCGCTTCATGGTGCGGTGTGCCTCGGCCGCCTCCGCGAGGGGGAGCACTCGGTCGACGATCGGCCTGATGCGGCCGCTCTCGAGGTGGGCTCCGAAACGGGTGAGGAAGGCGCGTACGATCTCTGCCTTCTCCGCCACTGGCCGCGCCCGCAGCGTCGAACCGATTACCTGGAGACGGCGCATCAGAACCGGCGCCAGCGAAAGCTCCGCTTTGGCCCCTCCCATGAGCCCGATCAGGACCAGTCGCCCTCCGATCGTGAGGCTTGCCAGGTTGTCTTCCAGGTAGGGACCGCCAATCGGGTCGAGGATGACGTCGACGCCCCGACCGTCGGTTGCCGAGCGCGCCTCGGCGGCGAATGATTCGCGCCGATAGTCGATCGCCCGATCGGCGCCGAGCGCCAGGCAGCGTTCGCATTTCTCGGGCGACCCGGCGGTCACGAAGATTCTCGCGCCCACGGCTTTGGCGAGTTGGATCGCCGCAGTGCCCACGCCACTGCCGCCTCCGTGCACCAGAGCGGTATGGCCCTCCCGGAGCCCCCCGAGCTGAAACAGGTTCAAACTCGCGGTGAGGAAGACTTCGGGAATCGCCGCGGCTTTCTCGAGAGACATGCCTGGCGGCACCCGCAGCGCCGAACCGGCGTCGACTGTCACATAGGCGGCGTAGCCTCCACCCGGCAAGAGCGCCATGACGCGATCCCCGACCGACCATCCCGAAACGTCGTCGCCGACCGCCGCCACCGTGCCCGCGCACTCGAGACCGAGAATCTCCGAGGCGCCGGGCGGGGGCGGATAGAGCCCCTGTCGCTGCATGAGATCCGCCCGATTCACGGCAGTCGCGGCAATCTCGATCAGGAGCTCTCCGGCGCTCGGGGTGGGCTTGGCAACCTCCCCGAGGTGCAGCACCGACTCGTCGCCGGGCCCATCCATCACGATCGCTTTCACGGTGAATCCTCTCCCCGCTCAGGAGGCGCTCGCCTCGGAATCCCGCCGCGACCGCGGCCCAGCCCAGGAGACTCGACCGCGGCCAAGTGGTGACGCGCGGACGGTACCCGAACTCGACTGAGATGGGCTGTTGTTGGCCCCAAGGGGCGAAGTTCGAAACCTGAGTGGCGCGCGCGCCACATACCCTGAGACGGCTGGCGGCGGCCGACCGAGCGGGGCGGCATGCAGCAGCGAGGCGGCGGCGGACAAAACGGCGAGCTCGGCGTGGGTGAGCTCGGCGAACGTGCTCTCCTGAAGCGGATCGGCGCTCGCGAGCGGGCTGCCTTGGGGAACCTTTTTGAGCGCTATGCGGGCCCGGTCTTCCGTCTTGCGGAGCGCCGGCTGGGGGATGCGAAAATCGCGGAGGAAGTGGTGGTGGACGTGTTCTGCGAGATCTGGCGCAACGCGGAGCGGTTCCAGGGCCAGTGCACGGCATCGACCTGGGTTTTCGGGATCACCCATTTCAAGTGCGTCGCGCCAGACCGCCATCGCTCGCGAGAGGCAACCGTCGTCCCGTTGGCTTCTGGCGCTCGCGCGAGGCCGCGGGGTCACACGAGGCGCCCAGGGCCGCGGAGGGGCCGGTCGTGAGATCCGGCGCGCCGCCGCCGCCCTGTCCGGAAGCCATCCTCGCCCTCATTCCCTGGTACCCCGAGCTCGACGACGACGATCGCGGCTTCATCGAGGCGCACGCAGCCGAGTGCGCCAGTTGCCGGAGCGAGCTCGAAATGATCGCCGGTGGCCCGGTTCCAACGGCAGGGCTTCCCGACCAAGACCGCCTGTTTTCGAACGTACTGGCCCGCATCGAGGCGGGTGAAGAGCGCGATCGGCTCCGAACCACGCCCCCTCGTCCGGAGCGAGTGGCGCCCCGCGCCCGGCCTTGGGCGTGGGTTGCCGCCGTCCCGCTCCTGCTCGGCGTCGGGGCACTCGGCGGCCAGCTGGTTCGGCCCCACGCCGAAGCGGGAACCACCGCCGACCAGGTGGGGGGGATGGGGGGGATCATCGAGACGGGGGTAGTGGGGAGAGGGGCACACCAACCACAAGACATGGCGACGGCGGGCCGAGCAGCAGCCCCGACCATCTTGATCGAAGTCGTGTTTCGGCCCGGCGTCGAGGCCGTTCACATCGAGCGTTCGCTGCGCGCGGTGGGCGGAAACATCGTGTCGGGCCCCTCTCCCACGGGTCGCTTCCGGGTAGCGCTTCCGGCGCGGTCCGATGCCGTCGCCGTGGCAGCCTGGATGCGAGACCGTGTGGGCGGGATCGCATCGCTCGCCGAGCCCGCAACGGACTGACTTCGCACAAGCGAGGCGCGCAAAGCGCGCCAATCCTATCTCCCCTCCCGATGAACTTCGCTCGCCTACGGCGCTTTGCGCGCGAGGCGCGCAAAGCGCGCCTCGCTTGCCTACTTCTGGGTGCCGGTCGGGATGTCGCGGAACGGCTTGTCTTTGTCCACGCGGATCTCGGGCGGCAGCTTCAGCACGCGTTCGGCGATGATGTTTTTCAGGATCTCATCGCTTCCGCCCGCGATGCGCATACCGGGAATTCCCAGATAGAGATCCTGCCAAAGACCCTCGTGGAACCCGGCACCCGGATCGGCGACCCCCGAAAACGCTCCCTGGAGCTCAAGCGCGAAGCTGGCCATCTCCTGGCCGAGCGGCGCCCCCACGGCTTTCCCGATCGAGCCCTCGGGTCCCGGCGTCCCGCCGCGCGAGAGCGCACTCAAGGTGCGGTAGCTGGTGTACTGCAGCCCCTTGGCCTTGATGTAGAACTCGGCAAGCTTCTGCCGTACCGCCGAATCCTCGATCGCCGGCTTGCCGTTGCGGCGGGCCTCACGCGCGAGCTTGAATAGATTGCGAAGCGTGCCGGCAGAACTGCCGCCTCCGATCGCCACCCGCTCGTTCATCAGGGTGGTGATCGCGACGCGCCAACCATCGCCGACCGCACCGAGGCGGTTGCGATCGGGGACGCGCACGTCGGTGAAGAACACCTCGTTGAAGCCCGAAGCGCCGTTGATCTGTTTGATCGGCCGCGTTTCGATTCCGGGAGCGTGCATGTCCACAATGAAGTAAGTCAGACCGGCGTGCTTGGCCGCGTTGGGATCGGAACGCGTCACGATCATGCCCCAGTCGGAGAAGTGCGCGCCGGTGCTCCAGATCTTCTGGCCGTTCAGCAGCCAACCATCGCCGTCTTTCGTGGCGCTCGTGCGCAGGCCGGCGAGGTCGCTCCCCGCATCGGGTTCGCTGAAAAGCTGACACCACACTTCCTGGCCGCGCGCCATTTCGCGCAGGTAGCGTTCCTTCTGCTCGTCCGTCCCGTGGGCCATGATGGTGGGACCCAACATGCCGTGGCCGATCGTGTAGATGTTCGGAGGCGTATCGAACTTCGTTTCCTCCTGATTCCAGATCACGTTTTCCATCCGGCCGAGGCCCTGGCCGCCGTACTCCACCGGCCAGGTAAGGCACGCCCAGCCCTCGTCGAACTTCTTCGCCTGCCAAGCCTTGGCAGCCGCGACCGCGGCATCGTCTTCGCGTTCGCCGAGTGGGTTGGGGAGGTTTTCGTTCGGATCGCGGGGCTTGGCATTTTTCTCGAGCCAGGCGCGGGCCTTGGCGCGAAACTCGGCTTCTTGGGGGGTATCGTCGAAATTCATGGCGGATCTCCGGTTCGTCAGAGTTTGCGCTAGGCGGCGTCGCGGGCTTCGAGGCGCTGGATCAGCAGTTCGCGCCAATGGGAGGCGCGGCCCAGCATCGCGGCCAACCCCTGCGCCCGGCGGTAGAAGAGGTGGCAGTCGTACTCCCAGGTGTACCCGACGCCGCCGTGCATCTGGATCATCTCCTGCGTGGCAAGCTCGAAGGCGTCGCATGCCGATGCCCGCACGCTGCAAGCGGCGACGGGAAGTTCGTCGGAACCCGACGAGAGCGCCCAAGCGGCGTAGTAGCCGTTGGAACGCGCCACCTCGACCGCGGCGTAGACGTCGGCCATGCGGTGCTTGAGCGCCTGAAACGATGCGATCGGTCGGCCGAAGGCGTAGCGCCCGAGCGTGAACTCGCGAGTGATCTCGAAAGCCTGTGCGGCACCGCCGATCTGCTCGAAGCCCAGCATGACCGCTGCGCGATCGAGGATCTGTTCGAGCAGCGCACGGCCCTGACCCGCGGCACCGAGTCGCTCGGCGCGGGCCCCCTCAAAGCGGAGCTTCGCCAGCGGGCGGCTCGGATCGATGGCTTCGAGCGCGCTGCGCGCGACGCCCCTGCCGTCGAGTTCGACCAGCGCCAGGCTCGGCTTCCCGCCCTCGCGGACGGCCACGACGGCGAGGCCAGCGCTTTCGCCGTCGGCAACGGGGAGCTTCTCCCCGAAGATCTCGTCGCCTTTCAACTCCGCAGCAAGGGAGGCCAGCTCAGGCTCCCCGGCGCCCTCGGCGAGGGCCAGGGTTCCGATCAACTCCCCCGAGACGAGGCGCGGCAGGTATTTGTCCTTTTGCGCGTCGCTGCCGGCGAGCATCAACGCCTCGGTCGCGAGATAAACCGAAGAGGCGAACGGAATCGGGGCCAAGGCTCGACCGACTTCTTCGGCGATCAGCACGAGCTCGAGATGGCCGAGCCCGGCTCCGCCGTAGGTTTCGGGCACGGCGGCGCCCAACCAGCCCATCTCGGCGACGCCCTTCCACAGGTCGGCATCGAGCTGCAGTTCGAGGGTCTCGAGCACCTTCCGGCAGACCTCGAGACCCGAGTGTTCGCTCAGGAACTCTCGGGCGGTCTGTTGGACGAACTTCTGGTCCTCGGAGAATTCGAGATTCATGACGCTCCTCTCTTTTCGGCGGGCGGGAGTATAGTGGCCCCATGCGCGCCGTCGTCTTCGAAGCCAAACCGCAGGCCGGAGGGGCGAAGCACGAGCTCCTGCCCGCCCTCCCCTGTCTGCATCTCACCGAACTCCCCGTCCCCGACTTTCCCGGGCCCGACTGGGTGGTCGTGCGCAGCCGCGTGGCGGGAATTTGCGGCAGCGACCTCGGGTTTTTGCAGAACAAACCCATGCCTTCGGCGGAGCCTTTTTTCAGCTTGCCATTCGTGCCCGGGCACGAGCTCTTCGGAGAGATCGAAGCGGTGGGTCCGGGCGCAAAGGGGTTCGCCGCCGGGCAGCGCGTCACGGTCGATCCGACCCTCGCGTGCCCTGAGCGGGGTTTCCCGGATCTGTGCGCGGGGTGCGCCGCGGGGCACCCGAGCCGCTGCGAACGTTTCACCGACGGGCGTCTGCCCCCGGGTTACCTGATCGGGACCTGTCCTAAAGTGGGCGGCGGCTGGGGTGAGTACTTCGTGGCGCCCGCGGCGCGGCTGCACAGCATTCCGGATGCGATCGACGACAACGAAGCCTCGCTCGTCGAGCCCTTCAGCATCTGCCTGCGCGGCGTGCTCGAGCATCTGCCCGAGCCCGGCGAGGAGGTCGTCGTCCTGGGCGCCGGCACCATCGGCCTTCTGACGATTGCGGCGTTGCGGGCGGCCCAACCGACTTGTCGGATTGGCGCGGTAGCCAAGTACCCGTTTCAGGCCGAGATGGCGGGGACTCTTGGCGCGGACCACGTCATCGACCTTGCCGGCGACCCCATCGAGCAGCTCGGACAGCGCCTGGGAACCCGAGTCTATTCGCTCAGCAGCGGGGGGTCGGTGTTGGGAGGCGGCGCCGCGCGGGTATTCGACTCCGTGACGAACACTACGAGCTTGAACCAGGGCCTGCGCATGCTGCGGCCGGGGGGCACACTGGTGCTCCTGGGCCTGCCGGCCATTCCCAGGAACGTTGACTGGAGCCCGATGGTCTTGCGTGAAATCCGCGTCGTCGGTTCGTTTCTCTACGGGAATGAGTCCTTCGAAGGATCGCGACGTGCCACCTTCGCCCGCGCGGTAGCATTCTTGTCCGAGCGGCGCGCTGACTTGCGGAGCGTGGTTCCTGCGAAATTTCCGATCGAGCAATTTCCCGAAGCCCTCGCGACGGCGGCGGGCAAAGCGAGCCACACCAGCGTCAAGGTGTCATTCGCGTTCCCGTAACCGCTAGCGCAGCTCGTCCCGCGAATAGCCGAGAATCTGGCGCGCGATGATCAGGCGTTGAATTTCACCGGTGCCCTCGTAGATATCCGTGATCCGTACGTCGCGGAACCATTTCTCGAGCAGGTGGTCGCGCGAGATTCCGAGGGGGCCGACCAGCTCGATGCAGCCCTGGGTGATCTCGCGTACGGCGGCGCCGGCCTTGGCCTTGCAGATCGACGCTTCGAGGTTGTTGGCCGCGCCGCGGTCCGAGAGCCAGGCGGCGCGCAGCACGGTGAGCTGCGCGGCTTCGTGGAGCGCCTCGAGCTCGAGGAAGCGCTGCGCCAGCGCCGATTGTGCCGCGAGCCCGGGCCCCCACTCGATTTCGACGCCCGCCTCGCGCAGCGCGTCGCGGGTAAAGTCGAGCGCCGCCTCGGCGATGCCGAGCCCGATCGCGGCCACCGCCGGCCGCGTCATGTTGAACGTCTTCATCACGCCGCGGAAGCCGCCCGAACTCTCTTTCGGGACCTCCTCCTTCCCCCCGAGCAGATTCCCGCGCGGAATCCGGCAATTCTCGAACACGTAGGCGGCGGTGTCGTCAGCGCGAATCCCGAGCTTTCGCTCCTTGCCCGCGACGACGAAACCAGGGGCCCCCTTTTCGACCAGGAACGACTTGATGCCGGCACGGCCAGCGTTGCGATCGAGCGTCGCCCACACCACGACACCGTCCGCGCGGCAGCCGGTGGTGACGAAGATCTTCTCACCGTTCAACACCCATTCTTCGCCGTCGAGCTCCGCGGTCATCGCGACCCTCGACGGGTCGGAGCCGCAACCAGGCTCGGTGATGGCCATCGCAAGGGTCAGCCCTCCCCACTTGGCCTGCTGCTCGGGCGTTCCCGCGGCGCGCAACGCCGCGTTGCCCAGGCCGCCCTTGCCGCGGCGGATCCGGAGCGAGTAGTCGCCCCAGGTTTGCCCAGCTGCGATCAGCATGCTCATGACGCCAAGCGAGGTGTCGTCGGGCCCGAGTTCGCCTAGGCGGTTCAGCACCGGCGGAAACTCGCTGGCCTCCGGCAGCTCATCGGGGGGAAATTCCTCTTCGTGCTCATCGTAATGGCGCGCATAGCCGCGGCAGACGAGCGCTTCGCGGCGCACCTGGTCGAGGATGTCGCGGTCTTTCTCGGTCAGTTCAAAGTCGATCACGGGGAGCTCCTAAACGCAGAGGGTGCCTTCGAGGACACCGAGGGTGCGGGCGTTGCGGTACCACATTTCGACGGGATGCTCGCGAATGAACCCGTGGCCGCCGAGCGTTTGAACGCCGTGGTCGGCGATCGTCATGCACTGGCGGGCCGCGTAGGACCGGGCGAGCTGCGCCTCGCGGGTAGCGTCGAGCCCACGCTCGAGGCGGCTGGCGGCCTTCCACGTCACCCAGCGCATCGCTTCGGTCTCGATCCGCATGTCGGCCAGTCGAAACGCGATGGCCTGCTTCTTGGCGATCGCCTCCCCGAAGGCCTCGCGGTCTTTCGCGTAGGGAAGCGCGTAGTCCATCACGGCGCGCGACAAGCCCGTCATCGCCGCGGCGAGCGCGGTGCGCGACAGGTTGAGCAGCCGCTTCGGATCGCACCCGGCCTCACCGCCGAGCCGCGCTTCGCCCGGCAGCTCGACGCGGTCGAGGTCGAGGCGTGCGGTGGGAAGCGCACGCAGTCCGAGTTTGGGCTCCGTGGCGGAGATCGAAAGGCCCGCCGCATCGCGAGGCACGATGAACGCTTCGGCCCCGCCAAAACCTCCGCCGTGTCCGTTGCGGGCCAACACCAAGAAGTGGCTGGAGCGGTCAGCCAGCGGGACGCAGGTCTTGGCCCCGGAGAGGACGTAGCCCGACCCCTTGGGCTCCGCTTTGGTCTGCAGCGCAAAGGGGTCGAACGCGGGCCCCGCTTCGATCCAGGCGATCGAGGCCGGGTGATAGCGATCGGTGCAGAAGAGCGGCAGGAGCTCCCGCTTCTGCGCTTCGCTCCCGAACTCCACCACGGGGAAGGCAAACAGGGCGGGCGCCAGGGCCGCCGCCGCGAGCGCGACGTCGCCGTAGGCGAGCTCCTCAAGGATCAACGTCTGGGTCAGCGGCGAACGCTCCTCGTCGCCTCCGCCGTAGGCGGCGGGAATCGAGGTGGACACCAGCCCCAACTCCCAAACCGCGTCGAGAAGCGGCTCGGGAAGCGTGCTCGCCTCGTCGCACTCGCGCGCGGCCGGACGCAGCGTCTCCCGAGCGAACTCGGCCATGACCTCGCGGGCGATGGCCTGTTCCTCGGTCGGTTCGAATGAAATCACGACGGTTCTCCTCTGCGCGTGCCCGCCAGCGGTCGAGCCACGCCTTGCCCGGCCTCGGGCCGGGTAATCTGATGGAAGTAGTCGTCGAGGGCTTCGCGACCCCCATCTTTGGTCAAGAGCTCGCGTTTGTGCGCCTCGCGAGAATCGAGCAACCCGAGGGCCACGGCGCACCAGAGGCGCGCTTCGGCCGTGTAGCGGACGTCGGCGCGCTCGGCGAAGCCGCGCGTCACGGAGCAAAACCCGTCCTCGATGCGCACGGTCCACACCCCGCCCCCCTCTCCGGTGAGACGGATCTCAAAGGTCACATCGGCGCCGGCGGCGCGATCGTCGCGCAACAAAAACGGCAGTGACTCGAGGATGGACTGCGCCGAGGTTTCGGTAAACGGGCCGGTGCGGACGACGTGATCTTCCATCGCGTGGTGGACCCACCAGCGCGCCGCAGCGGCGATCAGGGGCTGCAACGTTTGGCCGCGCTCGGTCACCGCATACTTGTGGCGAGCGCCATCGGGCACCGTGGTGATCCAGCCCTCATCGACGAGTTGCCGGAGTCGGCGCGACAACACGCGGGGTGCGATGCCGGTTCGGCGGCGCAGCTCTTGGAAGCCGCGGGGCTCGGCCAGGAGATGGCGGACGAGTACGAGGGTCCAGCGGTCGCCGACGAGGTCCAGGGCGCGTGCAACCGGATCGAAAATCTGGCCTGGCCGCAGGACCGGTTCGGCCTCGCGAGGGGAGCGACTGCGTCCGGGCCCACCACCTTTGGTGCGACGTTGCTGGGAATCGTGATCCATTGCCTTCCTGCTGATCGGCCTGATCGATCAAATTTTCAGTATCTAATAGATACTAACTCCCGAACCCTTCCGCCACCCTCCCCAGTCGACGGCGCGGCACTGCTAAGCTGGCTCGACCGGAGGTGGACGGGGGATCGCCGGCGGGCAAACACCGCCCGCGGGAGGAAAGTCCGGGCTTCATAGGGCAGGGAGGTCGCTAACGGCGACCCGGGGTGACCCGAGGGAAAGCGCAACAG
>CAZTOE010000069.1:1316-17854 GCA_964615045.1 uncultured Spirochaetales bacterium | reverse complement strand
GCGCTGGGCCACGAGCCGAGAGTAGTTCTTCGGGCCCGGCGGCGGCTCCTCGAGGTTGTATGCGGAGATCCGGCCGCACAGCACCACGCGCGCGCCGCGCGCGATGCGCGCCAGCACCAGGTCGAGGACGGGGCCGCCGACGTTGTCGAAGAACACGTCGATGCCGGCCGGACACTCTGCCTTCAAGGCCGCGGGGAGTTTCTGGGTTCGGTAGTTGATCGCGCCGTGAAACCCGAGTTCACCGGTGAGCCATGCGCACTTGGCATCGGAGCCGGCCAGCCCGACGACGCGACAGCCGCCGATGCGCGCGATCTGTCCTGCCACGCTGCCCGTAGCGCCGGCCGCCGCCGACACCAAAACGGTCTCGCCGGGGCGCGGCTTCCCGACCTCGAGCAGCCCGAAATACGCGGTGAGGCCCGTAATCCCCAGCACCGAGAGGTGGTGGGAGAGCGCGGTGCGCGGCCGGAGCGGCGCGAGCTGGGCGACCGGGTGACAGGCGTACTCCTGCCAGCCGTTCTCGCACTCTACGATCGCTCCCTCCGGAAGACGGGCATCGCGGGACACCACCACTTGCGCCAGGGTGAAACCCGCCATCACGTCTCCCGCCCGCACCGGCGCGCGATAGGTGGCGCCCTGCATCCACGCCCGGTTGGCGGGGTCGAGCGACAGCAGAATCGTCCGGGTCAAGACTTCACCCGGGGCGGGCTCGGGACGCGCCGCCTCGCGCATCCGAAAATGCCGCTCTTCGAGCGGCCCTTGCGGCAATTCCGCGATCAAGATCTGTCGATTGGTCAAGTGGGGACCTCCTGGGTGACTCGCCTCGGGGCGGGGCGTTCGGCGCCGGTGTTATGATGCCCCCCTTCTGGTCCGCAAGATCCAGCCGAGGAGGGTACGCGCCCATGGCGGAACTCGTCACCGACTCGCCGAAATCGCTCCGGGGAAAGTACGCCATCGTCGGCGTGGGGGAGACCGGGTACCTGCGCGGCTCAGGCACCACGACGCGCGCCCTCGCGACCCGAGCCATTCGCGCGGCGCTCGCGGATGCCGGTCTCACGGCGGCCGACGTCGACGGCATGCTGTCGTACAGCTACAACGATTCGACCCCCTCGCCGACGATCGCGGGGGACCTGGGCATTCGACCGAACTTTCACATGGACGTCTACGGCGGTGGCTCGAGCACCGAGGCGCTCGTCGGAATTGCGATGGGTGTGATCGAGGCTGGGATGTGCAACACCGTCGCGATCTACCGCGCCATGAACGGCTATTCCCAGGTGCGCATCGGAGGCACCGGGACCCGAGGCACCACCACCCCGCTCTCGGGCGATTCACTCTTCTCGCGCGGCTATGGCCTGATGAGTGCTGGCCAGATGTTCTGCCAAACCTTCATGCGCCATATGTACGACTACGGGACTACGCCGGAACAGGTGGCGATGGTCAAGGTCATCCACTCGGAGCACGCGTCCAACAACCCGAAGGCGTACTACAAGAATCGCGTGACGGTCGAGGATGTCCTGGGGAGCCGCATCATCGTGAAGCCGCTCCACCTGTTGGATTGCTGCGTCGAGACCGACAACGGCAATGCCCTCATCGTCACGCGGATTGAGCGCGCCAGGAATTGTCGCCACACGCCGGCGGTCATCCAGTCGGTGGTGGGGCGATGCTGTAAGCCGCGCGCCGACATGCACTACCAGGCGGGGCCGATCTCCACGGTCGCTGGCCACTACGCCAAAGAGCTCCTCTGGCCCAACGCCGGGGTCGGCCCCGATGATATCGACCTCACGGGTTCCTATGACGCCTTCACCTTCACGACGATGCTTCAGCTCGAAGACTACGGCTTCTGCAAGAAGGGCGAGGGGGGCGAATACGTGAGCTCCGGGATCATGCGACTTGGCGGCAAACGCCCCAACAACACCAGCGGGGGCCATCTGTGCGAGGGATACACCCACGGTGTGAACATGGTGATCGAGAACGTTCGGCAGCTGCGGGGTGACGTCGACGACAGCTGCCCCGTCGGTCCCGACGGGAAGCGTCGGCACAGCTACGACTATACGGCGGGCGGATGCCGACAGGTGAAGGACGCCGAGCTGAGCGCGAATCTTGGGTGGGGCACACCGGGGATCGGATCGGCGATGGTCATGGCGCGGGGTTGAGGATGGCGCTCGAAGGAACGCATCTCGGCATGCCGGTGGAGGTCGACGACCTCGATCAGGAAAACCAGAGCTTCTACGCCTACTGCGGCCGCCACGAACTGCGCCTGCAGCGCTGCGGCGATTGCGGGCTGATGCGATACCCCCCGACCACTGCCTGCCCCTGGTGCGCGAGCCCCGACTGCCGCTGGGAGCCCGTCGCGGGCCGCGGCACGCTCTATTCCTATGGCGAGGTCCACCACGCGATCCAGCCGGCCTTTCGCCCGTTTACGCCCTACCTGCTGTTGCTCGTAGAGCTCGACGAACAGCGCGGGCAGCCCACCGAATTCGAGGGCATTCGCATGGTCGGGAACCTGGTGACGACCGAAGGCGAACTCGCGCCGCCGGAGCTGGTGGCTCAGGTCGGGATCGGCAGTCGGCTGAAGGTGGTGTTTCGCGACCTCGGTGACGGCATCGCCTTACCGCAGTGGACCGTCGATCGGGACGCAAAGCAACCGGCCGCACCCTGGCGTTACCCGGTCGAGTGAAGGGAGGCGGCGCTGGCGGCCGCTATCGGCACGGCAAAATCGGCGCGGCGTCCAAGTAGCCGAGCTCGACGAGCTCGGCGCGGGGAGCGGCGCGCGCCAGGGCATCGCGAATCACCTTTACATCGGTGTCGATCGAGAAGCCCGGCAACCAGTTGTCGTGATGGCTGAGGACGACCCGCCGCGGCCGCAGCAAGTCCGCCTGGTGCGCCACGAACTGCGCTAGGGACCCCTGAGTGGGCTCGCCATCGACGTTGCCGCGCCCGGCCGCGGCCAGGATCGCGACATCGGGGCGCAGTTCCCGGAGGATGCCGGACCAGTGGCCCGACGTGTCTTGATAGAACAGCGAGCCGTCGGGCGTTTCGAAATAGAAGACGAGCGCGCCGCCATCGCCCCGATCGCCCTGATTTGCGACTCGCAGATGCTCCCGGACTTCGGTGCCGAGGGTGCCGAAGTACGCGAGAAGCTTTCCGAACCGCTCTTGTCGCTCCTGGTACGTCACGCCCAAGTCGCCGATGCACACTTCGCCCGGGCTACTCATTTTGTGGTGCGACCAGACGCACGAGTGCTGGCTCGGAAACACGCTCACGTACACCCCGCGCCCGAGATCGATGCGCTCCCCACCCGCGACGCAGATCATCTGCGCGAGCGGAACGCCCTGGGCCTCCATGATGCGCACGGTCTCGTAGCTTCCGATGATGCGCGCGCCGGTGTTCCGGGCGATCCGCTCGGCCCCGTAGAGATGGTCGAAATGCGAGTGACCGACGACGATCCAATCACACGCATCGATCGCGTCGGCCGTGAGTCCCGGCCCCGGCGCCCCGTCCACGCGATCGATATAGGCGTCGAGAAAGAGGGTGAGACCCGCGGTGCGCAGTCGGAAGGTGGCGCAGCCATACCAGTCGAGCGTTGTCCTCACGGTGTCACTCCTCCGGTGCGTTCCCCGGGTTGCGGGGGATCCGCCGCCGCGCCGGCAAAGCATTGCGCGATGGCCATCCAGCGCTTGGCGGTTTCACCGACGACCCGCAGCCCGGTCTCGGCGACGTTGCGACCTTGGGTCACGACGTGACAGAAGTCGACGGCGCTGCCCTCGACCCGCTGCTGGGTGCCGGCATCGCCCCACTCCCAGAGCGCGCCCGACGGAGCCGTGAGGCGCACGTAGGGGACTTCGCGTGGGACCTCGAGACCGCGGTTGGCGAAAGTCCAGCCGAAGGTCTTGACTCCGATCACGGCGATGTTTCGGATCCGGTCCGTATCGGTGCGTTCGCGCCCAAGTAGGTCGTAGATGTCCTGGCCGTGGGCCCACACCTCCATCTGGCGCGCGGTGGTAAACATCCGCACCCCCATGTCGGGTCCGTACCAGGGCAGTCGCGCCTTGGCGTCGCGGGTGCCGAGCTCATCGCAGAGGGTCCGCAGCGTCTCGCACCAGCGCTGCCTCAGAACCTTCGGATCGAGAGGACCGAGCTGTTCGCGCGTGTATGCAATCAACTCCGTCCCGGCTCGCATCGCCGCGACCATCCGCTGCGCCGATTCGCGGAACGCCTCCGGTGAGCGAAGTGCCAGCAAGGCCTCGCGATCGGTGAAGTGAAGATGGGCGAGCACGTCCCAGACTGTCCAGCGCTTGAACGGCGTCGCGCGCTGCCACACCTCCGCCTCCAAGGTCTGGAGAAAAGCCTCAAGTTCGTCTCCCTCCGCGCGAAGATCGCGGACCTCCTGCAACATCGCGGCGCCTCCAGCGCAGAACGTACCGCGCGTCGCCGCCAGTGGGACCCCGCTTGCCGCCCGGCGAAAGGCGGGCGAAACTCTGCCGGTTGTGGTTTCGCTCGCGAAACCGCCGGAGGTCCGATGGCGACTCCCTTCCCCTCTCTTGCCTTCTTCCAGGCACTGCAGCAACGCACCAAGGAGGCCTCCGATCGTTTCGAAAGACTCGGCTACTGCGACACCACCTTCGGCGTGCGGATTGGAGATCGGCTCTTTCGGGTGGCTTTCGAGGTCTACGAATGCACCGCGGTTGGCGAAGGGGATGGCGACGAAGCGCTTGATTTCGTCCTCGCCGGTAGTCTCGAGACCTGGATCGAGATGGTGCGAGCGATTCGCGAGAACTCGGGCGCCGATGCGGCCCACACCCTCAACACGCTGACCCACATCGGCGACGTGATTCAGGTGGAGTACGACGACGCCGAGGGTTATGACAAGTTCTTCCGCTACATGGCGTCGCTGCAAGAATTCTTCGATCAGGCTCGCGCGCTCGACTTGGAGCTGCGCTAACGATGTCCTACGTCGCACCGAAGGACTACTCCCAGGATGCGCACATCGTCGAAGCGGCGACCCGTCGGATGGCCGGCGACCTCGATCTCGACTGGATGGCCATCCGCGGTGAGCCGGCTGCCTACGGTCCTCGGGATCCGCGCCGCGGCTTGACTCTCGACGACATCGACCGCGGTGCCTACGCCGCGGCGCGCTTGCCGGAGATCGTTCGGCACAACTTTTCGATGGCGCCGCGCGGGGCGATCCTGCCCGAGGGCCTGCCCTCCCTCGGCTACACTCTCAACCGCAAGAGCGAAATCTGGTCGGATCGCGCCGCGGCGCTCTTCGAAGAAGGCAAATCGCGCCACTGGGCGCCTTCCCACGCCGTTCCCTGGGCGACCCTCGACGCGATCGACCCCATCGATCGCGGCGAGCTCGCGCGCCGGCAGCTCGCGACGGTGCTGATCTCCGCGGGTCTTGTGGCTAGCGACGTGGCCGCTCGTTGGGAATGGCACATGAACCAGGAATTTCACGAAGTCAAATACCTCCTCTGTGTCCAGATGATCGATGGCGCGCGCATCGCCGAGGCCTTCCGCAAGCGCGCGCTCTACGGATCGGGATCCCTGGGCATCGACTCGCCGGCAGTCGGCGAACTCCTCAAGATGATCTTCGAATCGGACACCTACCCGATGGCGTCGGCTTCGATGAACCTGCTGCTCTTCTCCTGGGTTCAGGCCCTGGGTCGCCATTTTGAGTTTCACGCGACCCAGGCCGCCGATGGCTTCCTGGGCACGCGACTGGCGCAGGACGCCAGCCGCTTTCTGGCCTACGGGATCGATCACGTTCGCGGCCTCATCACCGCCCGGCCGAATGAGGCCGAAGTCCTCCACGAGCATCTCGATCTGGTCGAGAACGGTCTCGTCGGGATGCTGGGGGCGTCGGAGGTCATCGAGCCGCTGATCCTGTTGAACGGCTCACTCGATGTCGTGGTCGCGTTCTACGCGCGGACCGCGAACGAATATTTCACGCGTTGCGCCGCCGCCGGACTACCCGATCGACCGGCGCGGAGCCCGGTGCCGGATTTCATCCGAATCCTGCGGGGCTGAAGGGAGTTCGCCATGGGCTTCTACGGAACCATCGACGACTATCGCTACAACGACGACTTTCTGCTGCGCATGCGCGACTTGCGCCGGGGCAATCTCGAGCTCGACTGGCTCGACAGCGGCACCGAGCAGCGCAAGTTTCGTGCGGAAAACCCCAAACGCGGCCTTACCTACCTCGATCTCAACCACGGGAGCTACGGCTTCGACGAGTTGCCGGAGATTCCCCGGGGCCCGCGGAGCGCCGCACCCCGGGGCGCCCGCGTCGACGTGGAGCACCAGGCCGATCTCTCTCCCGAGCTCAACAAGAAGAGCGACGTCTGGGCCTACAAGGTCGCCTCGTTCACCGAAGAGGCGATGAGTCGGCAATGGAATGCCACCACCGACATCCCGTGGCACGAGCTCCCGAACTACGAACGCCCGGAGGAGATCGAGGTCGCTTTTGCCCAGCTCTGCACCTTTTTCACCGAGGTGGAGCTGATCGCGACGGACCTTCCCGCCAAGTGGGCGTGGCGGATGAACAATCAGTTCCACGAGGTGAAGCATTTCATCGCGACCCAGGCGATGGATGAGGCGCGTCACGCCGAGGTCTTTCGCAAGCGTGCGCTCGCCGGCGGCATCGGGTTGATGGAAGCGATGCCCCAGGCCGAACATTCGCTGAAGGCGATCCTCGATGGCGACACCTACAGCGAAGCCAGCGCGTTCATGCACCTCCTGGCCGAGGGAAACGTGCTCACGATGTTCCGCTTCAGCGAGTTCATCTCGCCCACCCCCATCGACAAGCGGATGTTTCAGCTCGTCATGCAGGACGAAGCGCGCCACGTCTCGTACGGGCTGCAGCACCTGCGCTGGATTGTGGACCACGATCCGGGCCGCCTCGCGGATCTCCACATCGCGCTGGACGAGGCAGAGCGGATTACGATCGGACAATTCGATGCCTCGCTCCTCGAATGCATGATCGTATTGGCTGGCAAGGGCACCCAACCCGCCCAGATCAAGGCGGGTTGCGAAGTCGTGGGCCACATGCAGATCCGGCAGATCGAGGAGTATTTTCACCGCCTGCGACGCGCCGGCTTTGAGGAACGCATCGAGCGCAGCCAGTTTCGTCCCCTGTTGGCGGACATGCTCGGACGAGATCCCGCGCTGCCGGCCTGAGGGTCGGGCGCACAGGAGTTTGGACGTGCGAATTGGATTCCTCGGCGTCGGGGCGATGGGCGACGGCATGGCCCGCAACCTCTCGAAAGCGGGTCACAAAGTCGCCGCCTTCAACCGGACCCGCGAGCGTGCCGAAGCGCTGGCGTCCGACGGCGTTCGCGTCGCGGATACGGTGCGCGACGCCTGCGAGGACGCCGAGCTCGTGGTCAGCGTCCTGGCCGACGATCGCGCGATCGAGGAGATCGTGTTCGGGGGCGACGCCTTCCTGACGACCCTCGCGCCGGGGGCCGTCCATGCCTGCATGGCGACCATCAGCGTGGCGATGGGCCGACGCCTGGCCGAGGCGCACACCGCGGCGGGGCGCGGATACGTCTCCGCGCCCGTCTTCGGCCGACCCCCGGCAGCCGCAGCCGCGAAGCTCTTCATCGTGGCGGCCGGCGAGGATGCCGCGCTCTCGCGCTGTCAACCCGCCTTCGAGGCGATGGGGCAGAGGACCTTCACCGTGGGCCGCGATCCCGTCGCGGCGAACATCGTAAAGATCGGCGGGAACTTCATGCTGGCGTCCGCGATCGAGACGCTCGGCGAAGCCTTTGCGCTGACGAGAAGTTATGGGATCGATCCGGAGCAATTTCTCGAAGTCTTGACGCAGACCATCTTCCCCGGCCCGGTCTACCAGAACTATGGGGGCATGGTCGCCCGCGATGTCTACGAACCCGCCGGCTTCAAGCTCGCGCTCGGGTTGAAGGATGTCGGTTTGGCGCTCAGTGCGGCACAGAGCGAGACCGTCCCGATGCCGATCGCGAGCGTGGTGCGCGACCGCTATCTCACCGCGCTGGCGCGCGGTTACCAGGATCTCGATTGGGCCGCCCTCGGACGGGTCTGTGCCGAAGACGCAGGCCTGGTCGGCAAGCGCTGAACCGGGCGACCCCTTGGCAGCGGCGCGTCGGCTCCTCCTGAACGCCTTTTCGATGAACTGTCTCTCGCACATCCAGCACGGGCTCTGGATGCGAGACGACACCCGTCAGCGCGAGTACGCGAGTCTTGAACCGTGGTTGGACCTTGCCCAGCTGCTCGAGAGGGGCTGCTTCGACGCCCTTTTTCTCGCCGATGTGATCGGGGTGTACGACACCTATCGCGGCGGGCCCGAGACCTCGATCACCCACGGGATGCAGATCCCCGCGAACGATCCAATGCTCTTGATCCCCGCGATGGCCCACGTCACCGAGCAGCTCGGGTTCGCGTTCACCAGTTCGGTCCTGCAGGCCCACCCCTTCACCTTCGCGCGTCAGATCTCGACCCTCGACCACCTCACGGGCGGACGGGTGGCGTGGAACATCGTGACCTCGTACCTGCCCAACGCCGGCGCCAGCCTCGGCCAAGGAGGGTTGCCGCCGCACGACGACCGCTATGACCGCGCCGACGAGTATCTCGATGTCACCTACAAGCTCTGGGAAGGCAGTTGGGAGGACGACGCCGTGCTGCGCGACATCGAGCGCGGGATCTATGCGGATCCCGCGAAGATCCACGCCATCGATCACGCCGGAAAGTACTACCAGGTGGCGGGCCCCCACCTTTGCGAGCCCTCCCCTCAGCGTACGCCGCTGCTCTTCCAGGCCGGATCCTCTACGCGGGGGCGCGAGTTCGCGGCGAAACACGCGGAATGCGTCTTCATCGTGACCTCGCGGCGGAGCTTGCGTGGCGCCTCGAGCATCGTCGGCGACATCCGCGGACGAGCGGCTCGCCACGGGCGCCGCCCCGATGACCTGCGCTTCTTTCAGGGCCTCTCGCCGGTGATCGGCGGCACCGAGGCCGAAGCGCGGGCCAAGGAGGCGGAGTATCTCGATCAACTGAGCTCCGAGGCAGCGCTCGCCCATTTGAGCGGAAGCCTCGGGGTCGATCTGGGCGCGATGGATCCCGATCGCCCGCTCGAGACCTTCGATAGCGAAGCGATGCAGGGTGTGGCCAAGGGCCTCATCGAGTCCGCCCCGGACAAGTCTCGGACCTTCCGGGATCTGGCCAGGGCACAACTCGCGGGTCAATTTCTGACCGGCGCTCCGGAGCAGATCGCCGACGCCCTTGAGGAATGGAACGCCGCCGGGGTCGATGGATTCAATCTGGTGTACTCGGTCACCCCCGGAAGCTTTGTCGACTTTGTCGACGCCGTGGTGCCGATTCTCCAGCGGCGCGGTCTCGTGCAGCGCGAATACGGCCCCGGTCCGCTGCGGCAGAAAATCTTTGGAAGCGCCCGACTGCCCGATCGCCATCCCGCCGCCGCCTACCGGCGGCCTCGGCGCTAGACTGCCCCCCAACGCCGAGGAGATCGCCCGTGGCCTTTGTTTCCGTCAAAGCGTGGATGAGCGGCAACCCGGCCGCGATCGACCTACAGGCAACGCTGGCCGAAGCGCTTTCGACCATGGCGCAGCGTCGTATCCGGCACCTTCCCGTCGTGGACACTGACCGCAAGGTAGTGGGGATGCTCTCACTGAACGACCTGCGCGCCGCCCTTCCCGGGTTGGGGCCCCTCGCGCCCGAAACCAACGCGGAGTGGCCCGCGGAAACCCATGCGAAGCGCGTCCGTGAGTTCATGACTCCCGCGCCTCACACCATCCGAGCTCAGGATGCGCTCTCGCAGGCGGCGGATCGGATGGCCGACACCCGCGTCGGCGCGCTGCCGGTCGTGGATGACGACGGGAGGTTGGTCGGTTTGATCTCGGAAACCGACGCGTTGCGGGCCCTGGCGGTCGCGGCGGGAGGGGCTCAGGATCGCGAGTCTTCGTGATCCGGTCCGCGCCATTGCGGTACAGGGCCAGCATCCCTGGCAACCGCCGGCTGCGCCCTCGAGGCGCGTGTGAGTCACATCGACGACTCGCAGCAATCGGGGAGCGACACCCTCGTACCGTCGATCCACTCGCGATCTTCTGTGGGCTGGCAGCGGCGCTCCAGCCGCTCGAGGTCTCTGGCGCGGCGCGATCAGCAGCCGCGGGCACGCGAGCTGTCCCCTGGAGCCCCGCCCTCGGAAGCACGGAGCGGCGGCCGGTCGCGCAACGGATCCGGCGTGAGCCGGTAGTGCGCCAGGCATTCGGCCTCGCGTCCGCGCACGACGCGTTTTTGCGCCGCGGGGCCGCGTCGCTCGGTCACCACGGTGCACTGCTCTTCGGCGTCGTGATCGGTGTGGAAGTACAGCACTACCCAGTCGCGGGTCCGGCCGAACTCGTGGGCGCGCGCGGTGTTCGAGAAAAGTGCCGTGAACTCCCACGGACCCCGCTGGGTGTGGAGCACCGGAAGCCACGCCTCTCCACTCGGATTGAAGCGCCGGGGCGCGATCTTGCGCAGGCGATTCGCCGCGGCCTCCTCGCGGTACTCGCGGTCGACGTCGAGAATCCACGCGACCGGGGGCTGCTTGACACTGGCGCCGGTCGGCCGCGGCCGCCCGCGGCGGAGCAGACTGGCCAGCGACGTCCGGATCATCTCGGCGCGCCGCGGCCCGATCCCCAGGAGCTTTTCCAAGCGGCCGTCGTGGGCGGCCACTTCGAGCGCCTCGAGGGTCTCTACCCCGAGCTCTTCGTGCAGGCGCTGCGCGAGAGCAGGTCCCACCCCAGGCAAGACCTGAAACAGTCGTTCCGGGTCCGCGCTGCCCCGCAACCGGTCGAGCTGGACCCAGTGCCCGGTGCGACACATTTCGTTGATCGCCAGCGCGATCGAGCGGCCGATCCCCGGGAGCTCGATGAGACCGGCCACTCCCGACCGATCGAGGACGCGGGCCACCTCTTCCCGCAGGCTCGCGACGGTATCGGCGGCACGGCGGTACGCCGAAACCCGGAACGGGCTCGCACCCTGCGCGCCGAGCAGGTGGGCCGCTTCCCGAAGGCGGTCCGCGATGTCCTGATTAGTGAGGCCCCGCCTGCCCGGGGCAGACGCGGCGTGGG
Organism: uncultured Spirochaetales bacterium; assembly: GCA_964615045.1. Taxonomy (GTDB): domain Bacteria; phylum Myxococcota_A; class UBA9160; order UBA9160; family PR03; genus JANQRO01. The sequence goes on along the minus strand of CAZTOE010000069.1, from coordinate 6,755 downwards.
CAGCGGTGCTGGCCTGTGCCGGATGGCGGCGTTCCATCGTCAGTTCGGGGGCGGACCGGCCAGGTGAGCCATCACCGCGTCGGCAAACTCTTCGGTCGACGCGTCCCCGCCCTGGTCCCGCGTCAGGGCTCGGCCCGCCGCGTACACCTCCGTGATGGCCGCGTCGAGGCGTCGGGCCGGCTCGCGCAGCTTCAGATGCTCGAGCAACATGACGGCCGATAGCAAGGTGGCCGTGGGATTGATCCGATGCTGGCCGGCAAGATCCGGCGCCGTGCCGTGGGCGGATTCGAAGTATGCGAAATCGTCGCCGTAGCACCCGCTCGGAGCGAGGCCGAGACCCCCGAGCGTCGCGGCGGCCTCGTCGGACAGCACGTCTCCGTACAGGTTCGGGAGCAACAGCACATCGAGTTCGGAGGGCCTCGACACCAAGCGGCTCGCCATATCGTCGACAATGAACGCCTCGAACGCGATCCCCGGGTACTCTTGCGCGATTTCCCGGGCGATCTCGCAGAAATAGCGGTCGGTCGCGGGGAGCATGTTGGTCTTCGCCGATACCGTGAGCTTGCGGCTCCGCCGCATCGCGAGCTCGCAGGCGAAGCGGGCCACGCGCTCGGTACCCTGGCGCGTAATCACCTTGGCGGCGTAGCGCCCCTCCCGACCGCTCGGCATTCGAGAGCGCGGTCCCGGCAAACCGGCTTCCACCAGGTCGCGGAGATCGCCCATCACTCCGACGTAGAGATCCTCGAGGTTCTCGCGCACGATCACGTAGTCGATGCCCTCGGGCGACACGAGGGGTGATCGAAAGCCCCGACGCCACCGGATCGGGCGCACGTTGGCGAAGGTGCCGCGGCCCCACCGCATGTGAAGAATTCCCGGAGTCGTGCCGTTGGTGGCGCCAAACAGCACCGAATCCGCAGCGTCGATGCGGACCTCGATAGCCCGGGCGCGCTCCCGCGCTTCGATCCGCGCCAACTCGGAACCGGGTTCGACGCGGTCCCACTCAATCGGGAGCGCCAGGGCTTCGAGGACGCGCAGTGTTGCCGCCATCGCCTCGGGCGCGGCGTCATCGCCGGGAATCACGGTGACACGAAACATGGAATGGGCCGCAACTAGTGGCCGATCGACGCCTCGCGCTTCGCTTCGTCCGCGGCGGTGGGTGCCTCCACTTTGTAGAGCTTCTGGGCATTCTCCCACAAGATCTTGCGTCGCACCTGAGGCTCGCAGTCGTCCAGCCCGGTTCGGATCCGCTCGTGGACTTCGTCGCCGTAGAGTGAGGTCGGGTGGGGGAAGTCGGTCTCGAACAGGATATTGTCGACGCCGACCTTGTCGATCAGCCGTCGCGGAGCGATCTGTTCGAACCAGTAGCAGGCGTAGACGTTGCGCGCGAAATACTCCGACGGGAGCAAATCGAGCTCGGGTCGCTCCTCCGGCACGCGATTGCCGAGAAACTGATAGTCGAGCGCCTCGAGGGCGAAGGGAATCCAACCGATGCCGCTCTCGACCGAAACAAACTTGATCTCGGGAAATCGGGCCAACACGCCCGAGATCAGCAGGTCGCTCAACTGGATGCCGTTGCGCAGGAAGACGTCGACGGAAAGCGCGGCGAAGGTGGCCATCCGGCCGTAGGCCGCCACTTTGTCGCGCCGGAGACCTCCTCCCATGTCGCCGGAGCCGATGTGGAAGCTGACGGGAAGATCGAGGGCAACAGCCGCCTCCCACAAGGGGTCCCAGTGCCGATCCCCGAGTACGGGGAGGCCGAAGGACTCGGGCTCTCCGGTGAAGAGAATCCCACGGTGACCCATCTCGGCACAGCGCTGGACTTCGCGCACTGTGGCCTCGACGTCCCAGAATGGCGTCGACGCGATCGGAAGCAGCCGCCGCGAATCGGCTGACGCCCACTCGGTCTGCCAGTCGTTGTAGGTCTTCACGCAGGTGAGCTTGAGCAGCGGATCTTTCAGCTTCAGGAACTCCTGGTTGCCGAAACCTCCGACATTGGGATACATCACCATCGCCCAGATCCCCATCCGGTCCATGTACTTGAGCCGCTCGTGCGCGTCGTAGGCGCCCGGATGCATCTCCTCGAAGCTGTTCGGCCAATTCTTCATGTCGCCGACGCCTGCGGTGGCGGTGAGACCCGGGTTCGCGATGCGTCGGTCTCCCAGAAACCACCACTGCCGTCCCTTGGCATCGACGTCGATGCGGGGCACGGAGTCGCGCATCGACGCGGGCACCCGGCTGGTCCAGAGATCCGGTACCTCGGTGACGTGGGTATCGACATCGATGATCGTGTAGCCGCTCATGGGATTCCCCCGCTTTCGGTGTCCCTCTATTTTGCCCCATGCGTCGGCTGGACGCCTCCGGCGGGCGTGCCACGGCCCGGGCCCCTGGGCCCGGCGGCGGGTAGAATCGGACCTGCCCCAGGCCCGTGCGCCGATCCGCATGCTCCGATCCGCGGACTTTGGGCAGGGGGATCGAGACGTCGGAGGATCGATGGATCTCAACTACAGTGACGCATACGAGCGCTTTCGGGAGGAGGTGCGAGCGTTCATCGCGGCCGAGCGAGACCGGATCCCCAAGCGCGGCCCCGGGGAAGAAGGCCGCCCGACGCGCGAACAGGTGGCCTGGCAACGCACACTGATCGAACACGGCTACGCCGCCCGGACCATTCCGCGCGAATACGGTGGGTACGGAGGCGAGGCCGATCCACTGAAAAGCGTGATCGTGGGCGAAGAGTTCACCCGCGCGGGCGTCCCCAGCGGCTACGGTGGCAGCGGCGCCAGCATGCTCGCCCCCACCCTTCTCGAACACGGCAGCGAGGAGCAAAAACGTCGCTGGATCCCCTCTGCGCTCACCGGAGAGGAAGTATGGTGTCAGGGCTATTCGGAGCCCGGCTCCGGGAGCGATCTGGCGAGTCTTCAGACGTCGGCGGTGGAAGATGGCGATGATTTCGTCATCAACGGCCAGAAGATCTGGACCAGCGGCGCGCACTTCGCGGACATGATGTTCGCCCTGATCCGCACGGAGCCGGGGCCTCGGAAGCACGCAGGGATCAGCTATCTGCTCATCCCGATGGAAACGCCGGGGATCGAAGTGCGACCCCTCCAGACGATGACCGGGCAGGCGCTCTTCAACCAGGTGTTCTTCACCGACGTCCGGGTTCCCCAGACGAGCGTCGTGGGGTCGCGCGGGGAGGGTTGGCGGATCGGGAACACCACGCTTCGTCACGAGCGCAATATGCTGGGAAACGCGGGCTACACCGAGAACCTGCTGCACCGGCTGCGGGCGCTGATGGAGGAAGAGACCTTCAACGGAGCCCCGGCGATCCAAAACCCTGTGTTGCGCGACCGGTTTTTGCGCCTCCAGGCTCGCGCCTGGACGATGAAGTACCACTCGATGCGCCTTCTGACCTCTGCGCTGCGCGGCGACGCTGCCGGTGTCGCGGGCCTGGTGGTAAAACTTCAGGGCTGCCAGCTCAATCACGATATCGCCGCGCTCGCGATCGACGTGATGGGCGAGCTCGGTCCGCTCTACTACGGCTCAAAGTACGAGCGCTCCCACGGTGCCTGGCAGCGGGAGCACATGCTCTCGCTCGGTCTCATCATCGGAGGCGGAACCGCTCAGATCCAAAAGAATATCATCGCCGAACGCGGCCTCGGGATGCCGCGCGAACCCCAAGTGGCGGCGGGAGCCTAGCTCGTGGATTTCGGGCTCTCCGAAGAACAACAACTCCTGCAAAGCACGTTTCGAAGCTACCTGGCGGATCAGGTGCCGACGCCCCGGGTGCGGGAACTCACCGAGGGAGGCCCCGAGGCACTGGCCGCGCTTTGGCGCCGCCTCGCTGAGCTCGGAGCCGCCGGCGTCTTGATCCCCGAGGAATACGGCGGCAGCGGACTCGCGCTCCTCGATGCCGCGCTCGTCGCGGAGGAGTTCGGTCGCGCCGTCACCCCAGCGCCCTTTCTGGCGAACGCGGTGCTCGCCCCCACAGCGCTGCGCGAAGCCGGCACGCCCGAGCAGCAGAAGGAGTGGCTACCGCGCCTCGCGAGCGGTGAGATCCGTGTGGGGATCGCTTTCACCGAGAGCTATCAGCGCCGCGAAAACGCCGAGGTGGCTTTCGACGGCAGAGGGCTGACCGGGAAGGCGCTCCTTGCGCTCGATCTTCCGGGCGCCGATTTCGCGTTGGTCGCCACCCGTGACCACAAGCTCGCGTGGGTGTCCTGCGAAGCCCCCGGACTCACGATCGAAGCCCTGTCGAGCATCGACCGAACCCGGCGCCTCGCGGAACTGCGCTTCGAGGCGGTGGAGCCCGCCACCGTCTTGGGGGGCCCGGAAAGCCGGGCGCTCGCAATCGAACGCGTCCTCGACGCCGGCCGCGCCGCGCTCGCCGCCGACACCCTCGGCGCCTGCCAGGCGATGCTCGATCAGGCGGTGGCCTACGCGCAGGACCGACGCCAATTCGGACGCGCCATCGCGAGCTTTCAGGCGGTGAAGCACTTGTGCGCCGAAATGGTGGCCGATCTCGAACCCGCGCGTTCGCTCGTCTGGTACGCGGCCCATGCCTTCGACGCGCTCCCCGAAGACGCCGCCGCCGCCATCGCCCACGGCAAAGCGCACATTTCGGAGGTCGGCACCCGGCTAGCCGACCTCGCCACGCAAGTGCACGGCGGGATCGGTTACACCGACGAACAGAACCTCCACCTCTGGTTCAAACGCATCGGACTGAGTCGACAACTGCTCGGCGGACCCGGCTTCCTGCGCGAACGGGCCGCCCAGCTCCAGGGGCTTTCGACCGCGCGACGAGCCTTCGCACGGGAACGGTAAAGCGCCTCAGCGACAGGCGGGGATGAGCTTTTCCCCGAGAAACTCCATTGACCGCATCACCTTGTCGTGGGGAATGCCGGGCATATTGACGCTCAGCGCGAGCTCGGTGACGCCGGCGCCGGCGAGCGTCTCCACGCTCCGCTGGAACTTCTCGGGATGCGCGTAGAGCGTCCGCTCGCTGTACATCAGCTCGTAGTCCATCAGAGACTCGATCTGCTTCGCCAGGCCCTGGTAACCCGGGTAGTCCTTGGACCAGCTGTCGGCCGAGACCGCGTCGCGGAATGACGCGAGATAGTTCAGCATCGCCTCGCGCGGCACTTCCTTGGCCACGGCGGGATCGGCGTCGCCGTAGTAAAAGCAGTGGGCCATGATGTTGTAATCGCTGGGATCGTGTCCCGCCGCTCGGAGCGCGTCGCGATACACCTCGATATTGGCCTTCACATACTCGAGCGGCGCGACGTACGGCACCACCATCAGATTCATTCCGTGGTGGCCGGCGAACTCGAAGGATTCGCGGCTCATCACGGCTCCGAGCGTCAGACGCGGGCGGCGTTGCACGGGTCGCGGGCGCAACGCCACGTCCTCAAGTTGCGAGAATTTTCCCTGGAAGCTGTAGCGATC
>CAZTOE010000069.1:1002-1306 GCA_964615045.1 uncultured Spirochaetales bacterium | reverse complement strand
GCAACACCCGGTTGCACGCGAATTGCGCCAGCGGCGAAGAGGCCCCGGATCATCTCGACCCCTTCCTCGAACCGGGCGCGACTCTCTCCCATATCCACGTTGTAGGCATCAAACTCAAAGGCGAGAAAGGCCCGAACGACACCGATCTCGAGCCGGCCTCCAGAGATCGCATCGACCATCGCCAGCTGTTCCGCCAGCTCGAGGGGCCGATGCAGCGGCACGGCGACTCCGCCGGTGGCCAGCCGGATCCGACGCGTGCGCTGGGCCATCGCCGCCAACAACACGCAGGGGTGGGGGATGTCAC
>CAZTOE010000069.1:0-992 GCA_964615045.1 uncultured Spirochaetales bacterium | reverse complement strand
GTGCTCCGCGCACCAGACCTTGTCGAGGCCCATCTGGTCCCCGAGCTCGGTCTCGTCGAGGATCTGGCGGAAGAGGGTCGGGGAGTCGCGATGGACTGGTTCGTGGAAGCTCGGCAGATAGAACAAGCTGAACTTCACCGCGCGCCCTCCCCCCGCCTGGCTACAGCAAGACTACGGCGATTGCCCCGCCGGCGCCATTACGGGTGGCGAGGGCCGCGCTACAGGCCTCTCGTCAGCAAACGCGCCGTCGCCGGGCTGCGGAAGCGCAAAAAGGACATGTGACGCACGCCGTTCTCTGCGAGGCTTCGATCGAGATCCGGCGCCCACGGCTTGTCTTCGTAGGTCCACTCGACGCGATCCCAATCGAGGTCGGCCGCGTCCGGATGCGCCCGGTAGCAGGGCTGCACGATACCCGTCAAGAAGTCCCGGAAGCGCATCGCCGGATCGACCGGCAACGCCAACGGACAGACAAACAGAAGGTGTCCGTCCCACACGATATAGAGATTGATCGCGCCGCCGTAGTTCTCGACGCGGTTCGCGGGCTCGAACGCATACTCGCCCAGATGTTTGACGCCCATCCCTCGGCGGAGGCCCTAAGCCGCCGCATCCCCTTTCGGTTGCGATCGCCGGGTCCAGGCGGCCCAGTTTCGGGCATCCGGGGAGTTGGCATACCCGCCGGTGTCCACATCGCGCTCGAGGTGGAGCCATGCGGCGTACTCGAAGATGTCGCGGGCGCCGCCGGCGTTGCCCTGATAGATCTGCTGGGGTGGGATATACGCCTGGACGTACTTCTCGGGCTCGTGGTCGAAGATGTCCCGGCACCCGTCCGAACAGAACGTGAAGCGCATGCCACCATGGTCGAGTTCGCGCACGCAGGCGGTGTACGGATCGTCGGGCTCCGTGAAGAACACCGGGACCTGGCAGACCTGGCAGACCAGCGGGAGGGTGTTGTTGTAGAAAGGTTCGCCCCTGGCCTCGAGCTCGCCCCAGTA
>CAZTOE010000068.1:9911-18020 GCA_964615045.1 uncultured Spirochaetales bacterium | reverse complement strand
GGCCCCGCGTGTTGACCAACATCGTGGGGTGCGATCCGGAGGCGGTGGCCATCGGCTTGCCCGTGACCGTCGTGTTCGACGAGACCGAAGCGGGCGGGGCACTGCCCCGCTTCACGCCGGCAGACGAGGCGCTTCGTGAGTCGTGACCGAGCCGCCTGGCTCGCGTCCACGCGCGAGGCGGTGCTCGATCCGGAACTCCCGATCTGCGATCCGCATCACCACCTCTGGGACTATCCCGAGGATCGTTACCTCCTCGAGGAACTGCACGCCGACACGGGTTCGGGGCACAACGTCGTCGCGACGGTTTTCGTCGAATGCGCCTCGGCGTATCGCCCCGACGGGTCCGAAGCCCTGCGCCCGGTCGGAGAGACCGAGTTCGTCGCCGCTATCGCGGCGGCGAGCGCGCGCACCGCGGGGGCCACGATCGCTGGCATCGTCGGCTTCGCCGACCTCTCGCTGGGTGCTCAGGTCGAGGCGGTGCTCGCGGCCCACCTCGAAGCCGGAGACGGTCGCTTCCGCGGCATCCGCCACGCCTCGGCCTGGGATTCCAGCGACGAGATTCGCAACGCCCACACGAAACCCGTGCAGGGCCTCCTCGGAACCGCCGCGTTCCGCGAGGGATTCCGCACGCTCGGCGCAATGGGCCTCTGTTTTGACGCCTGGCTCTTTCATCCGCAGCTGCCCGATCTCGTGGCTCTGGCGTGCGCCTTTCCGGACATCCCGATTGTGCTCGACCACCTCGGCGGACCGCTCGGCATCGGACCCTACGCCGGTCGTCGCGAAGCGGTGCGCGAAGCCTGGCGGCCTCCGATGCAGCAGCTCGCCGCATGCCCCAACGTGAGCCTCAAATTGGGTGGCATCGGCATGGCGATCTACGGCCTCGGCTGGCACCAGCGCGAGCTGCCGCCGACGTCGCAGGAGCTGGCCGACGCCTGGGGTTCCGACATCCTCTGGTGTATCGAGCAGTTCGGCGCCGAGCGTTGCATGTTCGAGAGCAACTTCCCGGTCGACAAGCGCGGTTGCTCCTATCCCGTGCTCTGGAACGCCTTCAAGCGCATCGCCGCCGGCGCGAGCGCGGACGAGAAGGCCCACCTCTTCCACGACACCGCGGCCCGCGTCTACCGGCTCTAGTCGCAATCGCGCGAGGAGCTCCGATGGCAACGGCGCGGAAGCGCTCGCGCGCGTGTAGTGATCGGGACTTGTTATGATTGCGCGGTCGAGGGAAGCAGCCGCTCCGCGCCCGCGTCTGTCGCGCAGCGGTCGCTGTCCAAACCCGGGAGTTGACATTGCCCCTGAAGGAGGCCGAGCCCGCCTACGGGACCGGTGATGCCTCGTTCCGGGCCGCTGGCGGCGAGGAGGGCCTGCGGCGGCTGACCGAGGCGTTCTATGCCCAGATGGATTCGCTCCCCGAAGCGCGGGAGATCCGCGCCATGCACCCGCCGGATCTCTCGATGGCGACCGACAAGCTGGCGCGGTTTCTTTGCGGGTGGCTCGGCGGGCCCAAGCGCTATCAGGAAAAGTACGGCCCGATTTCGATTCCCGACGCCCACCGTCATCTCGATGTCAGCGCGTCGGAGCGCGACGCTTGGCTTGCGTGCATGGAGCGGGCCATCGCCGCGCAGCCGTTCCGCACTTCCTTCAAGACGTATCTGCTGGCCCAGCTCCGTATCCCCGCCGAGCGCATCCGCGTAGTGTGCGCTGAACGAGCTGGGGCCGGATCGTCCTAGGTGCGTTCGCGCGCTCTCCCTCACCCGCGATTGGCGTAGCTGTATCCGAGACCGGCCCGCGCGTCGCTCTGGATGCCGTATTGCGGGATGGGATAGCGCAGGCCGTTGCGCGAGAGCGCTTCCATCCCCGCAATTGCTACCGGGAGATACGCCGGCGGCATCGCCATCAGGAGTTCGTCGTCGAGCACGCCGCCGTACCGGCGTTCCGCGAAACAAGGGATCGAAAGGCTCGGCTGGCGCGTCGCGAGCGCCCGGCCCCACGAATCCGCGCAGGCCGACTCGCCGACGCAGCCGAACTCGAGCTTCCGGTAGCCCGACCACTGAAGTCCGTTGATCAAAAGGATCATCTGCCCCGGCGTGGCGTAGACCAGACAAATGTCGGGTGGATCGAGACGTCCCGCCTCCAGCGGCGACACGACCATCGCGTGGTAGCGGCCGTGGGGCACGCAGTCCATCGCGTGCTGGTGGGCGGCGGAGTCCTCCAGCGTTTCGTACCAGACGCCCTTCATCTGCTCGCCCGAGAGCCACGCTTCATCCTGGGGCATCAAACCGATCACGGCACCGCACTGCTGGCCCACGAGGTCGTCGGCGGTGATGCCCACGGTCCAGCCGAGGCGGGCCGCCTGGGCGACGATCTGGTCGGTGGTGTGAATGTCCTTCGGGCGGCGCACCCGGGGGATGGCCTCCATCTCGGCGACGCTCTCGAAGAGCTTCATCCCGATCGGCGTCGTCTTGAGCCGCAAGAGCCGATTCAGTCCCGCGACGAGCTCCGGCCAACCCCAGTGGGCCGGGGTCGCGGGTTCTCGGCCCTCGATCGAAACAAGTTTGCTTTCCACGGGGTGCTCCTCCGCTGCGTGGGTCATTCCGGCCGGCGCGGCTCAGCGTCCGCCGGTGAGATTGGAGATGCTGAAGAGGCGTTTGACCTCTGAAGCCTTGACGTCGGGGTTTTCGGTGACATCGCTCCAGACGAGGGTCGCGATGCCGTTTTGCACATTCAGCGCGACGCCCGCCCGCCAGCGGCTCACGGTATCGCCCGGTGCTGCGCCCTCCGGCGCCGCTCCCTCGTAGGGCCATTCGTAGACGCTGTAGATGAACTTCCACACGCGCTCGTCGCGGTCGAAGATCACGGTCAGCGGGATGTTGTAGGTCTCGACGTCGACGAATAGTAGCTTTCGGCCGTAGGGATGCTCTGTGTAGTGCGGGCGCTGTTCGATTACGTAGCAGGGCCGGAGCTGCCAACGGTTGTGCGGGATGCTGCTGTCGGGTCCGAAGAAGACCAGCGGCTCGTGCAACGCGTCGGCGACGTGGAGCACGCTCTTGCGGCCGTGGTACTGCCAATCGTAGTCGAGCACGCGGCCCGAGAAGCCCTCGAAATCATCGATCGTGAACTCCGAACCCTGAAAGCTATCGGCGCGTTCCTTCGAGGAGAGGCGCCGCACCCGGCGCTCGGTGGGCAGGTAGGCGTTGACCTGGTCCTCTTCGTGGGGATCGAGGGCGCGCTCGACGACCACGGTGCTGCCGCGCATCTCGAACGGGTGGGTGTAGCCGATGTAGTCCATGTACTGGAGGCGTTCGGCGGCATCCACGTCGAGGGCGTAGCCTTCGTCCGGGTGGGTGGCGAGGTGGCTCAGGTAAACGCGTTGATAGCGCTGCATGAGGTGCCGCTCGACCAGTCCGCCGCCCTCGAGAGCGTGTTCTACGGCCGGGTGATCGCGCCCGCCGGTGGCGCCGCCGCGCAGGAAGACCTGGTGGATCCGGTCGGACGCATACCCGTAGTGCTGCCAGCGATAGACCTGGTTCCAGCCGACCATGTAGGCGGCGTCTTCGGGGGGTGCTGCGGCGATGCGCTCGGCGGTGAACGGCAGCCCGGCCACGTAGTTCTCGAGGCTGCGATCTTCCGCCAGCCGGGTCTGACCGCTGTACTGCATCGTCGCCTGCTGGTAGACCGGGTGCGGCTCGTAGGGCCCGGTCGCCTGGATCGTGGCCTCGAAGCCGGGAAAGTCAAAGGCGTCGATCAGGACCGGAGGGACGAAAGGGCGCAAGCGGTCGAGATCGACGCGGGTCAGCACGTCGCCGGGAGCGAAGCTCGGCAGGGCGTCCCGATTGGCTTCCACCCAGGCGAGGACGCTGGCGAAATCGACCCTCGGCGTCTCGGCGCGCACCGCGAGCGTGGGGGAGAGAAGAACAACTCCGAGAGCGATCGCTAACCATCGATTCATGACGACCAGGGTAGTCTAGAATGCCTGTTTCGTCGGAGTCGGGCGATCGTCGGTTAGTCTTGGGGCCCGGTGCCGGCGACGTCCATGCGGGTCGGCGCGGTGACGAAGATCTCGCCCAGCGGCTCCCCTTTCGCATCGACGACGCGGCCGTGGAGGGAGGCTTTCGCGGGATTCGCCGCGGCGGCGCCGGAGGCGATCGGCAGAGCCAACAGCAACGCAGCGGTCGCGTATGCGGCGATCCTCATGCAAACCCCTTGTTCTGCAAACCCATGGCTCCGCGAGGGAGCGTGGGTGGGGCGGATCGGCTGTCGGGGTCCCGCTATTGCGACTGCCGGCGCGCCACGCCTTTCGGTCGGCGTTTGCGCAGGCGTGTGGCCTTCTTGTAGCGCTTCTCGGCGCGCTCGATGAAGATCTCCTGGCAGTTTTTCGCATCGCTGCCAGACGGCGGCATCCGTTGGATGTAGGTGCCGTCGGGCTGCATGTCCCAGGCGCTGCGCTGATCGGACAGCTGGGTGTCGAGAATGGTGCGAAGCTCGCCCTGCAGGCGCGGATCCTCGACCGGGACGACCACCTCGACGCGGCTCTCGAGGTTCCGCTTCATGCAGTCCGCCGACCCGATGTAGTACTCGGCGTCGCCGCCGTTGCGGAAGTAGAAGATCCGCCCGTGCTCCAGAAAGCGGCCCACAATACTGATCACTCGAATGTTCTCCGAGACACCCGGGATCCCCGGCCGCAGGCGACAACTATCGCGCACGATCAGGTCGATCGAAACACCCGCCCGCGACGCCTCGTAGAGCGCCCGGGTTACTTCGGCGTCCTCCAGCCCGTTCATCTTCATCTGGATCTGTCCCGGGGAAGCGGGTGAGTGCTGCCGGACCTCGCGGTCGATCTTTTCGAGGAGCGCCTTCTTCAAGAAGCTGGGCGCCGGAAGGATCTTGGTGTAGTGGCGTTTCGGTTTGTAGCCGGTGCTCAAATAGTTGAACAACTCGGTCAGGTCCCGACCCAGCACGTCGTCGGAGGTGAGAAGTCCGTAGTCCGAGTACAGACGCGCCGTACCGGCGTGGTAGTTTCCGGTCCCGACGTGCGCGTAGCGCGTGAGTCCGCTGTAGTCCTGCCGCACCACGAGAATCACCTTCGTGTGAGTCTTCAAGCCGACGACGCCGTAGGTGACGTGAATGCCGGCTTCCTCGAGTCGGCTGGCCCAGCGGATGTTGGCGCTCTCGTCGAAGCGGGCCTTGAGTTCGACCACCACGGTCACCTGCTTGCCGTTGCGGGCGGCGTCGATCAGGTGATTGATGACGTTGGTTTCCTCGGAAGTTCGGTACAGCGTCGCCTTGATGGCGCGCACCTTGGGGTCGACACTCGCCTCGCGCAAGAAGCGCTCGACCGAAGACGAAAAGGACTCGTAGGGGTGCTGGAGGAGGATCGATCCGGCATCCCGGATGATGTGAAAGATATTTCGTTCGCTGGTCAGGCGGCTGTTGTCGATCGGGCGGTGACCGGGGTCCTGGAGTTCGGGGCGGCTCAAGCCGGCCAGCTCCATCAGGTCGGCGGCGCCGAGCATGTCCTCGACCTCGAAGACATCCTCCTGCTCGTCGAGGCCGAGCTCGGCGGCCAGCATGCCCCGGTGGAGAAGCGACATCCCGCGTGCCACTTCCAGCCGTACAATGGGCGCGAACTTCCGGTCGCGCAGCTCGGTCTCGATCATCGCCAAGAGGTCATCGGCCTGCTCTTCGTCGCGCTCGGTGTTGGCGTTGCGCGTCACGCGAAACAGTTCGCAGCTCTCGATTTCGATGTCCGGAATCAACAGGTCGAGGTTGTGGGACATGACCTGCTCGAGCGGGACAAAGACGTCGCGGTCCTTCAGGCGGAGCAGGCGCGGAATCCCTGCGCCCACCGGCACCTTGATGCGGGTCAGCGATTCATTCTCGTCGGAGGGAGGGCGGACGGTGACGAGCAGGTTCAGCGAGAGATTCGAGATGAAGGGAAAGGGGTGGGCGGGGTCCATGCCCTGGGGCGTTACCAGCGGGAAGATGTTGCGGATGTAGTAGTCCCGGAGCCACTGGCGGTCCTCGTCGTCCAGCTGCTCGTAGTGCGCCAGGAGGATCCGGTGTTCGGCGAGCTGGGCGACGAGTTTGGGAAGCAGCTCGCGCTTGCGGCGTTGAAGGTCGCGGGTCAGGCGGCGGCATTCGGCGAGTTGCTCCTGCGGCGAACGACCGTCGACGGTTCGATCCTGGATGCCAGCCCCGGTCTGCTGCTTCAGCCCCCCGATGCGCTTCATGAAGAACTCGTCCAAATTGGACGCCACAATGGCCAGGAACTTGATGCGTTCGAGGAGCGGCGTGCGCTCGTCTTCCGCTTCGTGGAGCACACGTTGATTGAAGGACAGCCAGGTGAACTCCCGATTCAGGTAGTACGCCGAGCTGGACAGGTCGACCTCGCCGCCCACCGCGGGGATCGGCTCGGCCACGCCGAGCCGCACCCCGGCAGTGGCCGACGTCTCGGGCTGGAGCTCTTCCGGCTGCTCTTTTCGGGGGACGTCATCCGGCTTCATCAGTGACTCGCTTTTTGGCTGGTCGGCAGGGAATTGTCCGGCGTCGGGAGTGCGGCTTCTAGCGCGCCGCAGATCTCCTCGAGAATCTTCAAGCGGGCAAAGCGCTTGTTGTTGGCCTCGACGAGGATCCAGGGGGCGACGGCGGTGCTGGTGCGCTCCACCATCTGGTGTACGGCAATCTCATAGTCGTCCCAGCGCTTGCGATTTCGCCAGTCCTCTTCGGAGAGTTTCCATCGCTTGAAGGGTGTTTCTTCGCGCGCCTTGAAACGCCGGAGCTGCTCATCCTTGGTGACGTGCAGCCAGAACTTGAGCAGCACGATGCCGTGCTCCACGAGCTGACGCTCGAAGAAGTTTATCTCCGCGTAGGCGCGCCGCCATTCCCGGTCGGCGGCGAACCCCTCGACGCGTTCGACGAGCACGCGGCCATACCAGCTCCGATCGAAGATCGTGACATGGCCCGCGCGGGCCATGTGGCGCCAGAAACGCCAGAGGTAGTGATGCGCGAGTTCTTCGTCGGTGGGCGAAGCGATCGGAATCACGCGAACCGCGCGAGAGTCGAGAACCGCGTTGATGCGCCGGATCGCGCCGCCCTTTCCGGAGGCATCCCATCCCTCGAAGACCAGGACCGTGGAAAGCTTCTGGTCGCGGGCGACCTTTTGGAGGCGGTTGATGCGGGCCTGGAGCGCGGCGAGGCGGGCGCGATAGTCCGCCTTCGAAACGGACTTCGACGCGTCGAGCGCGGAGAGCAGCGTGGGGCCTCCGCTCGCCCCGTTTTCCGCCACGGCCATGAGCTCCGGCGGGATCGAGAAAGACGGGTCGTTCGCTTCCGGGGGCGCATTCGGGGCCGCCGGCGGACCTTCTCCCAAGCGGCGGAGCATCGCGCCGAGGAGGAGTTCACCCACCCGGAGGCTCGCGTAGCGGGGATCGACGCCTTCGACGATGTGCCAGGGGGCGTCGGCCGTGCTCGTCTTCCCCACGATGCGCTCGGCGGCTTGGACGAATTCGTCATAGCGACGCCAGTTCTCCCAATCGCGCTCGCTCACGCGCCAGGCTTGCAAAGGATCCCGCTCGAGACGTTTGAAGCGCTTCAGTTGCCCCTTCTTTCCGAGGTGGAGCCAGAATTTCAGGATCAGCGCGCCGTCGTCGGCGAGAAGCTGCTCGAACTGAACGATCTCTTGCAGTGCGTTTTCAAAGGCACTCTCGTCGCCGCCGTGGGCGCGTTGCACCAGCGGCGCCGAGTACCAAGCGCTGAGCAGGAGGCCGATGCGGCCCTTGGGGGGAAGCGCGCGCCAAAAGCGCCAGTACGGAGGGCGCTCGCGTTCCTCCTGACTGGGGTGATCGAAGGCCCGCGTCACGAGCCAGCGCGGATCCAGCCACTCGTTGAGGGCGTTCACCACGTCGCCTTTGCCGGCGCCATCCACACCGCCGATGAGCAGCACTACGGGGAAGTCCTCGTTGCGCAACGCGTTTTGGGCTTCAAGGAGGGCTTCGCGAAGAGCCGTGGCCCGCTCCTTGTACGCCCGCTTAGTGACTTTCCGGCCCAGTTCGGCGGTTCGAAACACGCGCTCGCTACCTCTCGGCGGCTGCTATAGAAACCTCCCTCGGCGGG
>CAZTOE010000068.1:0-9901 GCA_964615045.1 uncultured Spirochaetales bacterium | reverse complement strand
GGATCCTCCGCCGGCTGTACCCAATGAATATCGAATGCGACGCCGATGCGCCGGCTCGACAGTGGGGTGGGGTAGGGCTCTCCTCCGGTCCGCAAGCCTTCAGCCGGCCCGGAGCGCGTCGCCCGTCGCGCAGGGTCGGCCCGTTAGGGTTCGCGCCCCGCGAGGGCGAGGGGGCTCCCCGCCTCGGTGATCTCGAGGAGCTCGACGACATTGCCGTCGGGATCCCGGCCGTAGGTGGCCCGCGCACCGACCCCGGCGTCGAGCGGCGGGCAATGGAACGCCATGCCGGCATCACGAAGCCGGGCGTACTCGGCGTCGATGTCGGTCACCTCGACGCACAAATGCGTAATTCCGTGATCACACACCGGCCGTCGCGGGCCTCCCCGCTTTGGTTCGGGTGCGCTGTACTCGAAAAGTTCGATGAAGGCGTTGTCGAGCCGTAGCAGTGCGACCCGCGCCGCGGAGTTCTCGAGTGCCGTGATCCGATCGGCGAACTTCGATCCCTGTTTCCAGCGAAACGCGGTGACTTCGCGAAAGCCCAACAGGTCTCGGTAGAAGGCCAGCGAGCGCTCGAGATCCCCGGTGGAGATGGCGGTGTGATGAATGGCGCGAATCATCGGACTGCTCCTCTCAAAGTGCCGCGAAGGCCTGGTACCCGTCCAGGTTTCCCAGCGCTTCTGCGACGGCCCGGCACGTGATTCGTCCCCGGTAGGTATTCAAGCCCCTGGCGAAGGCGGGGTCATCGCGCAAGGCCTCGAGGCCGCGGTCGGCCAGGCGCCGCGCGTAGGGGAGGGTTGCCGTCGTGAGGGCGATCGTCGACGTGCGCGGGTACGCACCCGGCATGTTTGTCACGCAGTAGTGCGTCACGCCGTGCTCGACGAACACCGGATCTGAGTGGGAGGTGGGGCGCGCCGTCTCGACGCATCCTCCCTGGTCGATGCTCACGTCGACGATCACCGAACCGGGTTGCATCGCCGCCACCATCGCCCGGCTCACGACGTACGGAGCGCGGCCACCGCGCAACAGAACGCCACCGACCACGAGGTCGGCTTCCCGTGTCTGCGCCGCGATCGCATTGGGCTCCGAGAGGACGAACTCGAGATCGTCCGCGATCGCACCCCGCAGCTCCGGGACACGGTCGCGATGGCGACCGGCGATCACTACCCGGGTGCCCAACCCAGCCGCCGTCCGCGCCGCGTGGCGGCCGACCACTCCGTCCCCGATTACGAGCACCTTGCCAAAGGACTGGCCGAGGACTCGGCCCAGCAGCATGCCGCGTCCCCCACTGAACTTGGCCAGATAGTAGTTGCCGATCGTGACGGCCATATTGCCCGCCACGCCGCTCATCGGAGCGAGAAGCGGCAGCCGCCCGGCCGCATCTTCGACCGTTTCGTACGCGATCGCCGTCGTCCGGGTGTCGAGGAGTGCGTGCGTCAGGGTGGGCGTCACGCCGGCCAGGTGGAAGTAGGTGAAGATCAACTGCCCCTGCAGGAAAGTGTACTCGACTTCGAGGGGCTCCTTGACCTTGACGACCAGTTCGGTGGCCCAGGTGGCCTCGGCGGTCTCGAGTCGGGCACCCGCCTGGGCGTATTCCTCGTCGCTGAACCCCGACCCGGCGCCTGCACCGCGTTCGACGATGACCTCGTGTCCGGCCGCCACGAGCTCTGCGGCGCCCGTCGGGGTCAACCCCACCCGGTTCTCGCGGTCCTTGATTTCCTTGGGCACCCCGATCTGCACAGCACTCCTCGCTCGCTTGCCCGCCCGGCGATCGGCGCTGGGCCGCTCGCGTGATTACGGCCGGTGGGGACCCGGTTTTACCGCCCTCCACCGCCGACACAGCGGCCCGCGAAACGGCACCGCGCCGGCGCCTAGGCGCGCTTGCCGCGTGTCGGAGCCGCCCGGCGGACGCGGCGGAGGATGCTGTCGAGCTCGCGACGTGCCTTGGTCGACAGCGCGCGCCATTCTTTTTGGCCCCGCGTCTCCAGGACTCCGAGCTGATGGCTCGCGTCTCGCACGATGCGCGCCAGGCTCCGGCGGGTGCCCCGGCTCGCCGTTTCGATCTGCCTTTCGATGGCGTTGAGATCCCGCCGCAGTTGTCTCCCGAACGCCTGCAGCGATTTCGGAAGCTCCTCGCCCAGTGCCGCCCGCGTTCCGCGGCGTCGCGCGACCTTCTTGCGACCGGCCTTTTTCGTCGTCGCTTTGCGGGTCGTCTTCTTGCGAGTGGTTTTCTTGGCTGCCAATGGACACCCCCTTTGGCTGCATCGTATCACGCCTCGTTCCGATTGCCGTCGCTCACAGCGATCCGCGCCACCCGCTTCGCGATGCCGGTCACGATCTCGTAGTTGATCGTCCCCAACCGTTCCGCCCATTCGTCGGCGGTCACCGCCGCATCTTCCTGGGCGCCGATCAGCACCACGTCGTCTCCGAGCGCGACGCGTCCGCGGAGCGCCGTCACATCGATCGTGCACTGATCCATCGTGATGGTTCCCACCTGCGGGCAGCGCCGCCCGTGCACCAGCACCTCGAGCTGGTTCGACAGGTTGCGGCGCAAGCCGTCGCCGTAGCCGGCCGGAATCGTCGCGACCAGCGAGGGGCGTGCGGTCCGGTAGGTATGTCCATAGCTCAGCCCGACGCCGGAGGGCACTTCCTTCAGGAACGTGATCCGGCTGCGCCATTCGAGCACTGGCCGGAGCTCGTGGACGCGCGGGTTCGCGATCGTTGCGGAGGGGGCCAACCCGTAGATCGAGATCCCCGGACGCACCGCGTCGAGGTGGCTCCCAGGTAGATCGAAGATTGCGGCGCTGTTGGCGAAGTGATGGAACTCGATGCCCATGCCGCGCGTCTTCTCCCGAACGCCGGCAAACGTCTCGAGCTGCGCCTCGCTGAACGACTTGTCGGCCTCGTCGGCGCGGGGGAAGTGGCTCATGAGGCCCCGGATCCGCAGCCCCGGGAGTCCGCGGCAATGCGCCAGGAACCCGGCCGCCTGCTCGGGGCGGACGCCGATCCGCCCCATGCCAGTGTCGATCTTCACGTGGACGGAGATTCGCTTGCCCGCGCGCGTCGCCGCGCGCGAGAGCGCGTCCACCGCTTCGCGCGTACACACGGCGGGCTCGAGGTCGTGCTCCGCGAACGTATCGCTCGCTTCGGGAAGCGCCGCGGAGAGGGTGATGAAGCGCGCCCGGACGCCGGCTTCGAGGAGCTCCAGCGCCTCTTCCGCGTGTGCGACGCAAAGGGTGTCACAGCCCAGCGCGACGAGCTGGCGCGCGACCAGGGCAGCGCCGTGGCCGTATGCATTGGCCTTGATGGCGGGCCAGAGCGGTCGCCAACCGACGAGCTCCCGGAGCAGGCGCAGGTTGTGCGCGAGCCGGTCCCAGTGGAGGTACGCGCGGGTGGGATGTCGCAGCTCGCCCATGACCTAGCGCGCCGCCCGTGCGCCGACAAAGCGCTTCTGGACATACTGGGAATCCATCGCGGCGAGCAGCGCCGGGTAGTTCAGATGGAACGCTAGCTCTGCCCCGACGCGGGTTTCCCGGGCCGCCCCCGTCACGTCGACGATCAAGCAATCACTCGAAGCGCCCAGGATGCCGGGGTCCCGGGGCGTGAGCCCCCCCACGTCGACGTCTTCGCGGCCCAGGTTCACGAGCGCTCGCGCCACTGTGCCGCGCTCTTCGAACTCCGGCCGCTGACCGAAGGCGTTCTCGCCGCGCGGGCCGATCGGGACCGAGGGTTTCTCCTTGAGCTCGATGATTTCCCCGTACAGCACGAAGCAATCCGCGAAGGTATTCGGCCACGGCTCGCGGTGAACCGTCTCACGGCCCAAGAGGATGGCCTCGCCGATTCGCACGTGGTTGATGCGCGCCGGCATCCCCCCTCCGCGATCAGCGGCAAGGCGCTCGAATTGCCTACTCCGGTGCCCAGTAGGACGACCCCGCGCTTCTGCGCCCGGCGTCGCATCCGCGTGGCCCAAGCGGGCGAGACCGCTGCCGGAAACGCGAGTTCCTCGGCGATCGAGATGACGTGAACCCCGCGGTCGAGGCACTGTGTCACTTCTTCCTCGGCGTTCGAGAGCCGGGAGCACGTTGCATGGATCGCCACGCGGGGGTGGCGCCGCGCAAGGAGCGTGGCGAGCTCCGACTCGACCGGGACGCCGAGCTCCCGGCCCCAACCGATAGCGGTCCCCACGTCGAGCCCCGCGCGTTCGCGGCGGCGCGCGAACACGCCCGCCAGCGCCAGTCCCGGCCTGTCGAGCACCAGGCGTGCGATTTCCGAGCCCATCTGCCCGCTTCCCAGCACGGCTACGCGGATCGGCTCGCCCACCCCGGGAGTCTCCCGCGCCGGAGCGGGGAAGTCGAGAGCAGCGTTAGGATGGGCGGATGCAGCAGGACGCCGAAGGCGATCACGACCGTCGCTCCCTCGCACGACTCCGGTGGGTCATCGGAACACCGTACTTCGTGCAAGGGACGACCAGCCTCGTCGAAGTCCCGATTCTGTTTTTCATCAAATACACCCTCGGCATGGGGGACGCCGGGGGGCAGCTCTTCGACTCCCTGCGCAACGGCGGTTGGTTCGTCAAGCCGCTCTGGGGTTTCATCTCGGATCGCGTGCCGCTCTTCGGTTATCACCGCAAATCGTGGTTTGTCCTGATGGCCTGCCTGGCCGTCGTGTTCTGGATTCTCAACGCCGCCCTGGCGTTCGCCCACGTCCGGATCCCGATCGTCTACCTGATCGGGTTCAATCTCGCGTTTGCGACCTACGCGTTCGTCGACGTCGTGTGCGACGCGCTCATGGTGACCTGGGGTCGGCGGCTACACCGCGTCGGCGCGTTCGTGAACTTCCAGTGGGCCGTCCTCGCGACCTCGAACGCTGGCGCGTTGATGCTGGGGGGATGGATGCAGGGGCGGGTGGAGGCGGGGGCAATTGAGCCTTGGGTGGTCTTCTTCCTGACCGGCCTTCCGCCACTCTTCACCGCAGGAGTCGGACTGCGCAACATCGATGAGCCGAGGGTCGCGGATACTCCCCGTCGCTCCCGGTCCGCAGGGGTGGCTCGGGGGGTGAGGGTGCGGCGTTGGGGCTCGGCCGCCACCCAATGGCTGCTGGGGGCGCGCGGCCGCTTCCGGGCGTTCCGACGCGAGAACCGTACAGTCTGGCTCCTGATGATCTTCATCTTTTTCTGGCGCTTCAGTCCTTCGATCGGATACATCGAGCGCAGCTACCTGATCGACGTCCGGGATTTTTCGGCGCTTTCCTTCGGTGTGATCCTATCGGTCGGAAGCGTCTCCTTTCTCGCCTCGATCTTTGCCTATATGTGGGTGGTTCGCCGCTTTCGCGGCATCGCCTGGCAGCAATACCTCTACGCCATGGTCGCGCTGGCCGTGATCTCGTTCCCGCTGAGCTTCTTTCTGTACCTCGATCCCGATCACGCCTGGTGGCGCTACGTATCCGTCGGGCTCCCCGATTGGTTGAACCCGCTGCCGGAGTGGAACCGCTATCAGTGGTTTCGGCTGATCAGTCAGTCCGTGTTGGGGTTCGCCACCATTCCCGCATTCATCATCCCGCTCACGATCGCCGGAGAGACCGTGAAGATCGAGCACGCGGGGGTGGGCTACGCCTTTTTGATGTCCCTCATCAACGTCACCAACATGTTCGAGGGCGTCGTGGGAGCGGCACTCTACCGGCTCTTGATGGTTCCGCAGATGAAGTGGCTGATCGACGCCTTTGGCGGCTCCGTCTTCGACATCGCCAAGACGAGCGACACGCGCACTTTGGTGCTCCAACTCTTCGTCTACGTCAGTCTCTTCTTCACGTTGCTGACGATCCCTTTTCTTGTGATCCTCAAGCGCGAGCTCGCGCGCCGCGCCATCACGATCCACCTCGGCAACCCCGATGCTTGACGGCGACGAGCGCGCGCGAAAAGGAGCGCCGATGAGCGGGGTCGAGATCTTCCGCGACCGCTTGCGCGTCCAGCGGGACGAGTGGGAACAACGCCTGCGTCGGATTCGCGCCGATCGCCGTCGCGAAAGCGATCCCCTGGACCGCGACTGGGACGAGCAGGTGCCGCAGCGCGAGAACGACGAGACGCTGGACGCCCTCGACGCCGCCGGCCGTCGGCAGCTCGAGGCGATCGACGCGGCGCTCGGGCGACTCGAGGCGGGGAGCTACGGGCGCTGCGAACGCTGCGGCCACCCGATCGAGGAAGGGCGCCTCGAAGCGCTGCCGACCGCCGCCACTTGCGCGCGCTGCGCCCGGGCGCAGGCGCCTCGCGAAGATCGGTAGCGGAACGGCTGTGGCGGAGCTCCGGGTTCGCCTCAGCGGAGCGGCACATCGACCGTCAGGCCGTCTTCCGCCATCACGACCCGCTGGTGGGGGCAGCGCTCTTCCACTTCCCGGCGCAGCGCCTGGGCGTCAAAGGCAGCGCCGGCCACCGAGTAGCGGCCGCTCACGTGGGTCAACACCAGGCAGCGCGGACGCATCACGCAGGCGAGCGCCGCGACATCGGCCGTGGTGCTGTGGCTCCATTCTCGCGCCTTGTCCGCGCGCGAGGCATCGTAGGTGCATTCGTGAACGAGGAGATCGCAGCCGGGCGCGAGACCGTGGAGTGATGACGAGTCGCTTGAGTCACCACACAGGACAAGGGTGCGGCCCGGTCGCGCCGGGCCCAGGACCTGCGACGGCCCGACCCGACGCCCGTCGGGGAGAGCGACGATCTCGCCGTCGGCGAGGCGCCCGAGCAGGCGGCCTTCAGTGACGCCCAGCGCGTGCGCGCGTTCCACGTTCAACGGCCCGCGCCGCGCCGCCTCGCGCAGCACGTAGGCGAAGGAAGTCACGCGATGGACGAGGGGCCGCGCCTCCCCGGAGATGCCGGCCCGAGCCTCGAGGGCGCCGCCGGCCGGGTCGAGCTCTTGCACGGTGAGCGGAAAAGCCAGGCGCGTCGCGCTCGCGCGCAGCGTCGTTTCGAGCCATTCGCGCAGCCCCAGCGGTCCGACGACTTCCACCGGGTCACGTCTTCCCCACAGGCCCAGGCTCGCGAGGAGGCCGGGAAGTCCGAAACAGTGATCGCCGTGGAGATGCGTCAGCAGGACGCGCTCCAGCCGCGACGGCCGAAGCGGGCTCGCGAGCAGCCGAAACTGTGTGCCCTCGCCGCAGTCGACCAGCCACATGCGGCCGTCGTCGAGTCGCAGCGCCACCGCCGAGAGCCCACGCTCGCGGGTGGGAACGCCCGCCGAGGTGCCGAGAAAAGTGAGCTGCATGCCCGGGCGAGCGTCGGCCTTGACTCTCCGACGCGCAACCGGGCAAGCGAGAGCGCCCGGCCCGCACCGGCGCTCAAAACGCGGTGGGTGGCGCCCTTTCTCCGGTATCCTCGGGGCGACCCGAGAGGTCGTATGGAGTCGCCGAAGCGCCGCGCCGCCACCCGGATACGAGCCATCAGGAACGTGAAGATCGAGCTTCTCAGCGAGGACCGGGTCGAGGAGGCCGACCGCATCATGCGTCGAGCCTTTGGGACCTTCGTCGGTCTACCGGATCCCGAGCAGTTCGGGGGAGACGCCTCCTACGTCCGCTCGCGTTGGCGCGCGGGCCCGAGTCGCGTCTTTGCCGGCGAGCTCGACGGCATGCTGGTCGGGACCAACATCGCCAGCCGCTGGGGCAGCTTCGGCTTCTTCGGACCCTTGAGCATCCGGCCGGACTATTGGGAGCGCGGTTTTGCAACTCCCCTGATGGAGCCCATCCTGGGGCTCTTCGAAGAATGGGGGGTAACCCTCGCCGGGCTCTTTACGTTTCCACACAGCGCGAAGCACATCGGGCTCTACCAGAAGTTCGGGTTCCGGCCCCGGGCGCTGACGCTCTTACTGGAGAAGGTCGTCCCCCCGAACCGCGCCGCGGACTGGATCGCACGCTACTCCGAACTGGAGGAGGAACGACGCGCCGAGGCGCTCGCGGCCTGCCGCGGGCTCACCGAAGCGATCTACTCCGGGCTCGACGTCGGCAGTGAAATCGAAGCGATTCGCGAGCACGGTCTCGGCGACACCCTGTTGGTGTGGGACGACCGCCGGCTCATCGGATTTGCCGCTTGCCACGTCGGACCCGGAACCGAGGCCGGCAGCGGGAGCTGCTACGTCAAGTTCGCCGCGGCATGCACGGCGCGCGATTTTTCCCGATTGATCGATGCTTGCGAGGTCTTCGCAGCACAGAACTCCGTCCGCCTCGTGGCCGGCGTGAATGTGGCCCGGGAGGAGGCCTACGAGGAACTGCTGGCCCGGGGTTTCCGGACTGCCATCACCGGCATTTCCATGCATCGGCCCAACCAGCCCGGTTTCAGTCGCCCGGGAGTCTTCGTTCTCGACGACTGGCGCTAGGACCGCCGGGGATCCGGCACGGTCAGACCGGTCGGCCGATCTCAGTCCCGATGGTAGAAGGTCTCGCGAGCGCGCGACGCCGGCACCACCGGGATTTCGTCGTCGCGGAGCTCGCGCATCCACTGCTTGCGGGCCAATGCCGCCTCGATGTAAGGGGCCAGCTCCTCGGCCTTGCGGGCTTCCTTGGCATCGCGCGCGGCCGAGAACTCCGGAAACACTTCCTTGCCGAAGAGCTCGAGGCTCTCGCAGATGTGTTCGTGCCGGTTCTTCCCGCCCTGTTGGAGAAAGATGATCTGGTCGACGCCCACATTGTCGAACTCTTGCACGAGCTTGCGATAGTCCTCGGGCGTGCCGATTCCGGGCGCGCCGATCGTGGGAAGGTCGCGATCGCGAAGAGCGACGTACTCGTCCCAGAGAGTGCTGCGCCCCGGTTTGGTGTCGTTGGCGACTAGTGCATTGATCGCGTACCGGAAGAAGGCGAAGCCATCCATGCCTCGGCGATAGGCCTCCTCCGCGTCGTGATGCAGCGAGAAGCCCGCGACCATCGCGATGTTGGGGTTGACCATGTGGCCCAGGGGGACACACTCGTCGGACTTGATGATCGAGTAGTAGGTGTCCGCCCAGGTCCGCGCCTCGCCGGGATCCACGAAGGTGAAGGCCAGCGCCCCGAGCCCATTGCGGGCCGCGATCTCGATCGTCTTGCGGTTGGTGCAGGCCAGCCACATTGGCGGATGGGGTTTCTGTCGGGGTTTGGGGAGCACGTTGCGGCAGGGCATCGAGAAGCCCTCGCCTTCGTACCCCGGGTAGGGCTCCATCACCATCATGTTGGCGATCTGCTCGGCCGCCTCGAACGACAACGCCTGCTTGCGCTTGGAGGGAATGTCGTAGCCGTGGAGCTCGAGCCGGGTCGCTCCCTCACCGATCCCGAACTCGACCCGTCCATTGGAAATCAGGTCGAGCATGGCCACGGCTTCCGCGGTGCGCGACGGATGATTGTAGTTGGGAATCACCTGGCGGATCCCGAAGCCCAGACGAATCTTCTCGGTTTTGGCCGCCAGCGCGGAGAGGAAGACCTCTGACGCGGAGCAGTGGGAGTATTCCTCAAGAAAGTGGTGCTCGACCGCCCAGGCGTGTTCGATGCCGATCCGGTCGGCGAGCTGCACCTGCTCGATGGCTTCGTTGACCAGCTGATACTCGGAATCTTCGTCCCAGGGCTTGGGCAGTTGGAGTTCGTAGAATACGCCAAATCGCATCGCACTTTCCTCGCGTGAATCTCCAGGAGACTACCCCAGAAAATCGCAGTCTGCTGGGTTGGGCTCCTGGGTCTGGTGCCAGAACCGGAGCAAGCCAAAGGGCCAGTTCGCCGCCGATCAGGGGCTTGCGACAGCCCAGGATGTAGCGACTCTCGCAGAGCTGCGCCTGTGCTCAGCTTCGTTTGGATCCCTTGCGCTTCGACTCCGTCGGGGAATTTTTGGCCGTGAAGCGATGGCCTTCCACGAGCTTGAGAAGATCGAAGGCGCTGAGAATGCCGACCACCTTTTGCTCGTGCG
>CAZTOE010000067.1:0-18079 GCA_964615045.1 uncultured Spirochaetales bacterium | reverse complement strand
CACGGATCCCGCGACGATGTCGGAAACAGCCATCGCCATGCTCGGCGATCTGGCCGCCCGGTGCGGCGAAACGCCTGAGCGGCGGCGAGGTTGACATAGGTGAACACCTCGTCGTACTGGAAGAAACTCGTCTCGAAGATGCCTGTCACCCGGAAGCGGACCAGGCGCGGCGCGGAGCCGAACGGGGTCGGCGGTCCGCCGAAGGGCGAGATCAGAATCAGCGGCGCTCCCTCTCCGAGACCGAGCGCGGCGGCCAGGCGGCTCCCCACCATAATGCCGGGATCCAGTTCGGGGTCGTCGCGCAGCGCGTCCAGGGAGCCGACGAGCATATCTTCGCGGAGGTCGGTGACCTCCGCGATGCGATCGGGATCAACCCCGTGGATGCGCACTCCGGCAATGCCGCCGTTCGCGCCCCGCACCATCCCCTCTGCGTCGAGAAAGGGCGACGCGGCCACGACGCCCTCGATCGAGGTCAGGCGTTCGATGACCTCGGCGTAGTTCTCGAATGGACCCTCGAGACTCTGCACCGTGAAATGCGCGCGGTTGCCGATGATCTCCTCGCGCCAGGTCCGTTCGAAGCCATTCATCACCGAGAGCACCGTGATGATCAGCCAGACTCCAGCCGCAACACCGGCGACGCAGATCGCAGTGATCACCGAGATGAAGGTCTGGCGTCGCTTTGCGACCAGATAGCGCACCGCGATGAACCATTCGGCGCGCCCGCGGGCATCGATCAGGCCTGCGACCGCCAGCGGTACAAGGCCGAGCAGTACGAGTCCGAAGAGTCCGATCGCGACGCCCTGCCCCGCGATGGCCAGCGGCTGCCGCCAACCCCAGCCCAAGGTGGAGACCAGCGGGGCCAGCGCCAGCCAGGTACCGGCAACGACCAGCGGGACGACGTCCCGTCGCCGCCAGGCCGCCATCCCAAAGAGCAGGGCTGCGGGGACCCAGGCGACCATTCCCCGGCCGGTGGCTCCCAGCCACAGCGCCCCTCCGACGGCCAACGCGGCGATCGCTCCGAGAGCGAGCCCACGCGGCGGGAGCCAACGCAGCGCCGCCGCGCACAGCGCGGTCGCCGAAACGACGGCCAGAACGATTGCGGGCACGACTTGAGACCAGACCTCGCGAACCCCCAGCGGATCCTGGAGGAGGCCCGCAGTCGTCAGATCGAGGCCGACCAGCGCCACGGCAAACGCCCATATCAGCGCGGCGCCGATCGCGTTCACGGGGCGCGTCGCGAGGCGCGCAAAACGCGAAAGGACCACGGCCGCGGCCGCCGCAAACAAAAGCGTCAGCACCGCGAGCGTGGCCGCGAGAAACACGATCAGCGCGAGGGCGAGGCCTCCGCCCGCGTGACCCACGGCCTCCCAGATCAGCCGCCCGAAATCGAGCATCAAGCCTCACCGCCCGCATCGGGCTTCATGTGCGGAAAGAGCAATACTTCTCGCAGTGAGGGCATATCGGCGAGCACCATCGCGAGACGGTCGACACCGATCCCCAGCCCCCCAGTCGGGGGCATGCCGTACTCGAGGGCGAGCAGAAAATCCTCGTCGAGCGGGTGGGCTTCGTCATCTCCGGAGCGCTGCGCCTCCCGTTGCCGCTCGAAGCGCGCCCGCTGGTCGTCGGGGTCGTTGAGTTCGCTGAAGGCGTTGGCGAGTTCCATTCCCGCCACGAAGAGCTCGAAGCGCTCCACCAGGCGCGGGTCCTCGGGGGAGCGCTTGGCGAGCGGCGAAAGTTCAACGGGATAGTCGACGAGGAAAGTCGGCTGGACCAGCTTCGGTTCGACGTACTCGCTCACGAGTTCATCGACGAGCTTGCCCCAACTCGGGGCGTCGGCAAAGGGCAGGCCACGCTCGCGAACCGCGGCTCGCAGGCTTTCGAGATCCGGGGCCGCGAGAAAGTCGATGTCGCACGCTTCGCGCAAGGCGTCGCACAGGCGAAGGCGTGGCCATGATCCGCCCCACTCGATCGTCTGCCCCTGATAGACGAGGTCGCTCGCGCCGAGGACTGCGGCGACGACGTGCTGAAGAAGCACCTGACAGAGATCCATCATGTCGCGGTAGTCGGCAAAGGCCTGATAGCACTCCATCATCGTGAACTCTGGGTTGTGCTTGCGCGACACCCCTTCGTTGCGGAAATCACGGCCGATCTCGTACACGCGCTCGAGGCCCCCGATGATCAACCGCTTGAGATAGAGCTCGTCCGAGATGCGCAGGTAGAGCGTCTGATCGTAGGTGTTGTGGAAGGTGGTGAAGGGCCGCGCGGCGGCCCCGCCGTAGAGCGGCTGCAACACCGGCGTCTCCACCTCGAGAAATCCGCGCCCATCGAGGAATTCGCGCATCGCCCGGACCGTGCGCGAGCGGGTGACCACGGCATTGCGCGTCTCGGGGTTGACCAACAGATCGAGATAGCGCTGGCGAAAGCGGGTCTCTTGATCGCGTAGCCCCTGCCACTTCTCCGGGAGGGGTCGCAGTCCCTTGGCGAGAAACTCCAGGCTTTCGACCGCGACCGTGAGCTCGTCGGTACGGGTGCGCCAGAGCGAGCCGACGATCCGCACGAAATCGCCGGGGTCGAGGCCGCGGATCATCGCGAAGAGATCGGCGTCGATCTCCCCTTTGCGAGCGCTCGCCTGGAGGTTCTGCCCGTCGTAGCCGAGGGTGAAGAACACGAGCTTGCCGAAGGAACGCACCGACCGGACGCGGCCCGCGACCGCGACGCGGACGGGATCAGCCTCGAGCTCGGCACCGTCGCGAGTTCCGAACCGCTCCCGGACCGCGGCAACGGATTCGATCTCGCCGACGCGGGCCGGAAAGGGATCGGTCCCACTCGCCCGCAGAGCCTCGAGTCGCTCGCGGCGGGCGCGCCGTTCCGCATCGCTCACCGCGCGCCCTCCTTGCGCACCGTCTTGCGGAGCAGCGCTGCCCGCATGAAGGGGTCGAGTTTTCCGTCGAGAACGGCCTGCGCGTTGCCAATCTCCAAATCGGTGCGGTGATCCTTGACCCGTTGCGACGGGTGGAGGGTGTAGGAACGGATTTGGCTCCCGAAGCCAATCTCCATCTTCTCGCCGCGCATTGCCTCGAGCCGCTCTTCTTGCTTGAGACGGGCGTCCTCATACAGGCGCGCGCGAAGCACCTTCATCGCCTGCGCGCGGTTCTTGTGCTGGGAGCGTTCGTTCTGACACTGCACCACGATCCCGGTGGGGAGGTGCGTAATGCGGACCGCGGACTCGGTCTTGTTGACGTGCTGGCCGCCCGCTCCACTCGCACGGTAGGTATCGACCCGCAGATCTTTCTCGTCGATTTCGACCTGGATCGAATCGTCGATCTCCGGAAATACGGCAACCGATGCGAAGGCCGTATGACGCCGCTTTTGCGCGTCGAAGGGTGAGATGCGGACCAGCCGATGCACGCCTTCCTCGGTCTTCATGTGCCCAAAGGCGTAGTCGCCGCTGAGCGTCACCGTGGCGCTGCGCAGGCCCGCCTCTTCGCCCGGCTGCGAGTCGAGAATCTCGCTCTGGATGTCGTGGTCTTCAGCCCAGCGCAGATACATGCGAAGCAGCATCTCGGCCCAATCGCAGGCGTCGGTGCCCCCGGCGCCTGCGTTGATCGATACAATCGCAGCGGAGCGATCGTGCTCGCCGCCGAGCAAGCGTCGAACATCGGCGTCGTCGAGATCACCCTCAGTCGCCGCGATCCGCTCCGCGACCTCGCGGAGGGTCTCGGGATCCTCTTCCTCTTCGGCGAGCTCGAGCAACACCCCGGCGTCTTCAAGCTGGGCTCCCAGAGCGTCGAAGGAGGCGAGCTCCCTCTCCACGACGCCTTTCTCGCGCAGGAGCTTTTCGGCGCGCTCACGATCCTCCCACAGCTCGGGCGCAGAGCTCTCTTCGGCCAATTGCTGGGCGCGTATTCTCAATCCGTCGACGTCAAAGACGCCCCCGGAGCTCTTCGAGTCGGGCGCGCAGCGCACGCAACCGCTCTCCCAGCTCGGCGGGCAGAAGCTGGCCTTCGACCTGGCCCTCCGCTTGGCTCTCGCTCATCGATTCCCCCCTGGTCGCCGCAAACCACGGCGCACGAAGCGCGCGGCGCCGAAGTGCCACGCCACGGCAATCCAACACCCGATCGCGAAAAGGTTGCCATGGCGGGTGTAGAAGGACCCTCCGACCGGTCGTGGCCGGCGCGGAACATCGGCCACCAACACCGCGCGCTCAAAGATCCGGCTGGCGGCCCGCACCCGACCTCGCGCGTCGATAAATCCCGACACCCCCGTGTTTGCCGCTCGAGCGGTCCACACCCGATTCTCCGCGGAGCGCAACGCTGTGATCGCCATGAACTGGTGGGGCGCTCCGGTCCGGCCATACCAGGCGTCATTGGTCAAACCCAACAGGAACTCGGCGCCATCATCGACGAAACGGCGCACGAGATCGGGGAAGAGCAGTTCATAGCAGATCGGCGTCCCCACGGTCATCGGGCCGACCAGTGTCCGCGATCGAGGCGCCGCCCCCGCCGCCACATCGAGAGGCGCAATCCCTCGCGCGACCGCGCCGAGCCAGCGACCGAGCACGGCGCGCAGCGGTACGTATTCGCCGAACGGGACGAGGTGGCTTTTGTCGTAGCGCGGCGGGCCCTCACCGGTCGGGGTCCATACGAACGCGCTGTCGAATACGCGGGCATCGTCACCCCAGCCTTCCCACCCCACCGCTCCAACCACCAGGCTGGCACCGGTTTCGGCGGCCAAGGACTCGAGGCGTTGACGCAAACCCTCACTCACGTCGGGAGACCCGGGGACCGCGGTCTCGGGCCATACGATCAACTCCGCACCCTGATCGGCGGCGCGACGGCTCAGGGCCTCGTACACGGCGAGCGTTTGCTCGGCCGCTTGCGGCGACCACTTGCTGCCCTGGTCGATGTTGCCTTGCGCGACGGCAACCCGGACGCTGGCTCCCACCTCTGGGTCATCCCCCGCGGCGCCGAGGATCCAACCGACACCATGCGCAGCCACCAGGACGGCCAGTGCCCACGCCGCGCGACGACGCTCGCCGCGCCACGCGGCGGCCAGCGCCAGGCCACCGAGGGCGGCGAAGAAGGTCAACCCGTACACCCCGGTCACCGAGGCCCAACCGAGCAGCGCCGTGTTCTGGTGTTGCGTGTAGCCGAGCAGCGCCCAGGGGAACCCCGTAGCGACAAAGCTGCGCGCGTGGTCGAGGACCACCCAGAGTGCCGCGCCGGCGAAGAGCGGCATCGGACCCGCGTTGCGCCGCGCCCAGACGGCTCCGAACCCCGCGAAGAAGAACGCGGGGTACAGGGCGAGCGCTGCGCTGGCGAGAACGCCGACGGCAACGGGAGCGTGCCCGTAGCGAACCGTCACGACATAGATCCAGTGGAAAACGCCGAAATGGGCCAGCCACGCGGCCAGAAATGCTACGCACGCGGCGCGGCGGGCGGTCGCGCCCCGCAGTGCCAGAGCGAGGAAGGCGGCGGGCAACCAGCCGAGCAACCAACCCAGATCCACTACCCCGGACCCGACGGCGTGGGGAAAGGCCAGAAACGTCGTCAAGGCGTACGCCGCCGCCCAGAGCGCAGTGCTTCGGCAGCTCCGCGAAGGCCGGCTCAAGGGTCGGCCTGCGTGAAGAGCCGAGTCAGGCGACGCTCCTCGGCGCGCATGAGGCGCGCTTGGGCGGGCTCCTCATGATCGTGGCCCACCAGGTGAAGAACGCCGTGAATCAACAAACGCTGCAGCTCCGCGTCCAACCTGCGGCGCCCACGGCGCGCCTGGCGGTCCGCGGTGTCGATCGAGATCACGACGTCGCCCAGGAGATTGCCACGGAAGCCGGCGTGGTCGCCTTCTAACAGCGGAAAGGCGAGGACGTCCGTGGTCGAAGCGCGCCCGCGAAAGGCGGCATTGAGATCCCGCATCTCGGCATCGTCGACCAGACGCAGCGACAGCTCTGCGCGCCCGAGACCCAACTCGCGGAGCGTGCGGCGCGCGCGGGAGCGGAGGCGGTCGCGGTCGAAGCGTGGCCCGCCGCGGCGGCGGGGAGGACCTGACAGGCGAACGGCCACGTCAGCGAGAAGGCGACCGGTCGCCATCCTCGGCCGACGCGTCCCTTTGGCGGGACGTGTCGGACGGAGCCCCGCCTTCGCGCGCGGGCTCGTCGTCGGCGTATGCGCGGATGATGCGTTGAACGAGGGGATGGCGCACGACGTCGGCGTCGGTGAAGTGCATGAAAGCGATGCCCTCGACGTCCGCCAGAATCCGCTCGACCTCCACCAAGCCGCTGGCGCGTTCGGGCGGAAGATCGATCTGCGTCGTATCCCCGGTCACGATCGCCTTGGAGTCAAAGCCCAGGCGCGTCAGGAACATCTTCATCTGTTCCGGCGTGGTGTTTTGCGCCTCGTCGAGAATCACGAAGGCGTCATTCAGGGTGCGTCCTCTCATGAAGGCCAACGGGGCGACTTCAATCACCCCGCGCTCCACCATCTTGTCCGCTTTGTCGTAGGGCATCATCTCGTGCAAGGCGTCGTAGAGAGGACGCAGGTAGGGGTGCACTTTCTCGGCCATCGTGCCCGGTAGGAAGCCGAGTTTCTCGCCCGCCTCCACCGCGGGCCGCGTCAGGACAACCCGGGCGACTTCGCGACGGTTGAGAGCAGCGACCGCCGCCGCCATCGCCAGATAGGTCTTGCCCGTGCCAGCGGGACCGATCGCAAACACCAAGTCGTGTTGGCGAATCAATTCCACGTAGCGGCGCTGGGAAAGGTTCTTGGCCCGCACCCGGCGCCGCGCGCCGACCGAGGCGAGAATATCTTCGCAGGCCTGGGCGAGGTCCACGTCGGGGCCATTCGCCGCCATCCGCGCCGCCGCGATCACATCACGCGGGCGGATGTCACTACCCGACCGAACCCATCCGTAGAGCTCTTCCAGCACCTTGCGCGCCATCGCCACGCGCTCGGGAGCGCCGACGAGGCGCACCTCGTTGCCCCGTGCATGAGCGTCGATCTCGAACTCCTGCTCGAGGATGCGCAGCGTGCGGTCGCCCTCGCCATAGAGTTCTGCGGCAAGGCGGTTGTCGTCAAAAACGAGGGTCTGTCGCGTGCTGGCGGCTTGAGCCAGGAATGCTCTCCGGCGTGGGCGCAGGGCGGCGTTTAGGGCTCGGGGGCCAAGATTAGCGGGCCTTCTTCCCGGACCTCGAAATAGTAGGCGGCAGTTTCACTCGGCGTCAACGCGCCGACCCGGGCCGCCCACAGGGAGAGGACCTCGGGACGCGCCGGCCAGTTCCCCTCGCTGAGTCGATAGATCTCCTCGAGGTTCCGCATCCGCATGGTGGCAAAATGGGCATGCGCCTCGCGAAGCGGGTCGCGGTGGATCGGTGTCGCGGCGTCGAGCTTGGGAGCCGGCTCCCCGCGCAGGGCAAAAAGGGCGAGGGCCGCCAGCGCCACCAGCGGAGCGGTGTTTGCCAGAATGGTGCGCAGCCCAAGGCCGGTAGGGAGTGAAACGGCGGGAGCTCGCGCACGACCGCGGTGGGGCTCGATCCATCCCGTACGGCGCAAATCCACCAGCAGACGGGTGGCGAGGAAGCTGCCCAGACGCGAGAGATCGATGACCCGCCGGACCGGCGAGTGGCCGTCGATCAGCAGGTAGAGCTTCTCCGCCTCGGCGGGATGCGGAGTACCCCGGACAAAGGGCGAGGCCCTAAACTCCTCGAGGGTGCCGCGCCGCTGGAACACCTGGTGCGTGGGGGGCGCCTCGGAGGCGAACGAGGCCCACTCATCCACCATGCGAAGGCCGTCCATCAGCACCTGCTCGGCGCCAAGCAGCGCTTCCGGATCGCGCCGCGTCTCGACGGATTGGCTGAAGAAGCGAAACGACCCGTCCACCCAGCGCAGCAGATCGAAGAGGGTCTCCTTGGTCAGCAGGTCTTCGATCGCCGACAGCTCGTCGGTCGCCACACCACCCTTGTCGGTAAACCACTTCTCGGGGTCCGAAATGATTTCCCGGTCGGCCTCGAGCTCCTGCGAGCGCTCCCGAGTCAATACGCCGCACCGAACCAACATCGCTCCGAGCGCCTCGCCCGGCTGTCCGGCCGGGGCGGCCGAAACGATGCGTCCCTCGGAGAAGCGCAGCTCGACTTCCCGGGCGGACCCGCGCACCCGCAAGACGCCGGTTTTGCGCTGTTGGCCGATCAACTGAAACACTTCACTGATGCCGAAGTCGCGCAGATTCCCGTGGAGTGCGATCGACATTAGGGACCTTCCCTCGCGTGCCACTGGAAGCCGACCGCAGTGAGATAGAGGGCGGCGCCCGCGCTGCAGGTCATCGCCGTAAAGAGCTGGGCGGCATCGCCCACCGCCATCGGGTCCGGCAAAAGGGTCCGACCCCAGAGCCCGGCGGAACCCACCAACGAGAGTCCGATCAAACCGACCAGCGCAGCGAGCGGGCGCTGCGAACGTGGCCCGAAGCCGGGCCAAACCATGGCCAGGGCACCCAGGACGCGGTGGCCGAGCATCCGATAGGGACGCGGCGGCAGGGGCTCGATGCCCTTGCGAAAGCTCGCCTCGCGCTCGTTTCGGCAGACCTCACACAGAGGCGGAGGTTGACCCGTGCCCGGGCTGGGCGGCACGATGGCGCTGCACTGACCGCACCAGCTGGAGACGGCCAAACGGCGCCGCGCCCCCACTCCCGCCGCGGTCATCAAAACGAACGCGATTGTCGCTGCAGCGGGGTGCGCGCCGAGCCGGCCCGGCGCCCAGCGCTCGCGCAGTTGTTCGGCGACGGGCGCGCCGGCCCCCTCGTAGAGTCGTTGCCGGTAGCGCGATGTGGGAATCGGTAGATCCGCCACAAAGGTCGAGCGCGCCTCGCTCAAGCGCTGGGTGAGCTCTCCGACGCGGACCCGGTCGATCGACTGGGCGACGTCGAGAGCGCGGTCGTGTTGCCCGATCTCGATGCGGTTCCCGTGCGCCTGCGAGAGGTTGAACCAGATTTCCGGGGATTCCGAGAACTTGGCGGCTTTGCGGTACAGGCCGATCGCTTCCTCCATCTCGCGCTGGGCGAAGTGCAGGTTCGCGAGGTCGTTGAGTAGCACCGGATCGTCAGGCTGGGCGGAGACCAGCGCACCGAACTGGGCCGCTGCGGTCGCCAGGTCGCCCGCGCGCCGATAGCGGCGCGCTACCGCATGCAGCGCCAGGGCGTCGCGATCGGACCCTTCGTCCAGCCGCTCAGAGTCGACGGGGTCGAGGAACCCCTGCTCTGACGACCAGGTGGCTTCTGCCAGCGGGTCCGCCCCGACCGCACCGAGCACCCGTCCCACCCCCCGCGCGCCCGGTTCGAGGGCGAGCAGAGCGACAGCGGCGGCCCCAATCAAGGCCTTGCGGGCTGCCGGGGTGGCGTACACGACGGCGAGCGCGTAGAGAACGAGGAGCGATCCGAGCAGCCCTTCCCCAAAGACGGCGGGGGCGAGCACCAGGGAGGCCAACAGGGCGATGCGGGCGAAGCCCTGCATCGCGGGCTCGAGCAGCTCCCCCAGGTCGCGGGCGGCGAGCGGGAGCGCGGTGAGGCCGCGCAAGGCGAGATATCCGGCACCGGCCCCCAAGCATGCGGCCAGGAGGACGACGCTCGTCGTGGCCGAAAACCAGAGAAACGCTTCGAGGTGCTTCCACAATCCGCAGGCCGCAGCCCACCATGCCTGTAGGGCGGCCCCGGGGTCGCCATTGGACCAGAGCTCGCGGGCATACGCTGCCTGCGCGGCCGGCAGCAGCGGTGAGAGCTCCACCGCAAGCTCGGCGCGCTCTAAACCCGTCACCCCCAGGGCACCGGCCAGCACCGCCTGGGCAGGTGCGTCGAGGTTCTCGAAACCGGCCTGCTCGGCAACCCATCGGAGACGATCGACGCGGTCGCGGGCGCCTTGCGCCGGCGCGAACCACGCGCGCTCCAAAGGGTCAATTCCCCCAGGGGTCAAGACTCGGAGCGGATCCTGCGGCGCTTCTCCTCCGGTCGGAAGCGCGTCCGCACCGGCAGCTCCGGCCTGCGCGACCGGCACTTCACCGGCGTCGGGGTTCGGGATGGCAGCACCCGCCGCCGGAGTCAATGCCAACAGGCTCAGCTGCAGGGCGCAAATGAGGCTCGGAAGCCGCATGTTCGGAGGCAACCTCCCGCAGCGCGGTTCTCGCGCGACCACGCATTGCCGCTCGGTTGCATATCGGCCGGAATCGTGGCGAGCTGAACGTGTGTGTCGGGGCTGGAGCGCGGCCTCCCCACAGCTCGACTGGCCGGCTCGGGAGTGATGCCCCCAAGACCGCCTGGCGCGGTCGGAGTGGGGCCTCTATCTTGCGGCGCCGCGCAGGAGTTGGCGCGCGAAGGCGCCGGAGCGACAGGTGGCAAATCACAAATCAGCCAAGAAACAAGCGCAGCAAGACGAACGGCGACGGGTCCGAAACCGCGCTGCCAAGAGTCGCGTGCGCACGCTGATCAAGGACCTCCGCCAGAGTATCGAGGCCGGCAACCGGGACGAAATCCCGGCCCGCCTGCGGGAAGCGGAGCGGGCCATCCGCAAGGCTGCCAGCCGGGGCGTCATCGCGAAGCGCGCCGCCGATCGAAGCGTCGGACGGCTCGCTCGCGCGGCTCGACCCTCCTGAGCGACTAGCCCGACAAGCCCAGCACGAGGCGTTCGAGCACCCACTCGGGCGCCGCCGGGCTCGCGCCCTTCAACATCTCGTCGCTCGTGTGGATCGCTCGAAGCCCGGCCCGCAAGCGCGCCGGGCTGTATCGCGCCGCCTGTTGCTCGAGCTTGCGCACCACAAACGGCGCACCCGGCACGCGCGCTCCGTCGCGAACCTTCGCCAGACGCCGGAGGTGCTGGGCGAGAGCGCCCAGCACGACCGGCGGCGGTGCGCCGGCATGAAGCAACTTGCCGAGGATCTGAAGCGCATCGGCGCTGCGACCCTCGCCGATGGCATCGGTCAGATCCCAGATTGGTTCTTCCGCGACATCTGCCGCCGCTTGCGCGACCCAACCCGCGTCGATGCGCGTCTCGGGCGCGGCCAGCAACACCACCTTCTCGAGCTCATTGCGCAACATCTGCAGGTGGGGCCCGACCCGTTCGAGCAGGGCCTCTCCGGCGCCCCGCTCCATGCGGACGCCTAGGCGCTTCGCCTCGTCCCGCACAAACCCGAGCAAACGCCGCCGGTCCCGCGGCGGCGCGCAGTCCACGATGGCCGCCGGATTCGCGAAGGCCTTGACCCAGGCCTGGCGGCGGTCGAGCGACCCGCTCGTCACGACCAGAACCGTCGTGCCGTCGTCCCCGAGTTCGGCCAAGATTTCGGGAAGGGCGGAAGTCAGTTCGCGCGCCTTCCCGCGCGCGGCGCCCGGCTCACGGAGCCAGACGAGGCGCCGCTTGGCGAAGACCGGCAACGCCCCTATCGCGTCGCGCAACTGCGCCGGGGTCGTCGCGTCGCCCTCCAGGCGGTCGAGGTTGAAGTCGGCGTCGGCACCGGCCAACACCGTCTCGCGCAGGGATGCGAAGGCTTCCTCGCGGAGCAGGGCCTCTTCGCCTGCGACGAGGTAGGCGGGGCGCGGCGGGCGATCCGCGAGCTCTTGTTCAAGTTCCTGCGGCGTCACGGACTGAGCTTGGTCACCAGGGCATCGTGAACACGCACCGCCAAAACCGACGCGAGACGGCGCAACGCCTCCTTGCGATTCTTGCGCTCGGCTTCGACGTCAGCACTGGCGAGATAGAGTTCCCATTCGCGGAAGATCGGAGGGTCAAGGGTGAGGACGCTTCCGTCGCCTCGCTGGGCCGAGAGTTCAATCTCCATCTCCACCTGATATTCGAGCGCCGCCGTCACCGCGGAAATCGCCGAAGCCCGGATGTCGAGGGGACGAACCGCTCCGCCGAGAACGAGGTCGGCGCGGGTCGGGTCGTCGACCAACTGGACGCCCCCTCGCCGCAGAAACTCTCGCCGCAGGGCGTCGCTCACCATCACTTCGAGCCCCGGTTCGTAGGAATCGTTGCGCAGGGGCTGAACCGCCACTCGTCCGATATCCGCGCCGAGGGGCTGGCCCGTCCGCACCAGGTGGTAACCGCAACCTCCCAGCGCCACAGCGGTGATGAGGAGCGCAGCCCAGCCCCGGACTGCAATCTTCCGGGGCTCCGAGGGGCGCGCAGGCATGGCCGAACGGATAGCAAAGGCCGACGGCGGGGCGAGGGCTGGTCAGGAGGAGCTGTCGGCACCCCGGGCGCGGGCGACACGGAGCAGCTCCTCGCCGACGAAATCGTGCTGCTCGAGAAGCTGCGCGGGCAGGCGCTCCCGCAGGAGTCTGCGACCCTCCTCGATCTCGTCGCGCATCGCCCCGAGCACGTCCCCACGCGCCAAGGCGGCGGTGAACTTCTCCTCGTTGTAGAGGACGATGTCAGACACGGCGATGCGCGCAAGCCGCTCGGCCTGGACGCGGGCATCCGGCGGGGAGTCGGAGGCCTTTCCGGGGTGAGTTTCGGGGCGCGGTTCTTCGGAGCGCTTCGACTTACTGCCCGGGCGCTCGGGCCCGGTCTTGGCGGAGGGCTGGGGCTGCGGCCTAGGGTCGATCGCAATGCCCAGGCGCTCCAGCCGGTCGCGCAGCGCCTCGGCAACGGCTTCCTCCTCTAGATAGGCATCGGCGCCGAAGCGCTCTTCCTCCACCGCGGCTCCGGAGCGGAGTCGCTCCGCAGCCTCGCGCGAAGCGATCAAGATCAGCGGAATGGAGCGCAGGCTCTCGTTCCGCTTCATCAGCTCACACAGCTCCAAGCCGCTCATGCGCGGCAGCGAAGCATGGGCCACCACGGCCTGCGGGAGGTCGCGCTGGAGCGTCAGGATCGCCTCGACGCCGTCGTGCGCGACCACCACGTCCAAGCCCCAGCGTTGCAGAACGTCGGCCCAGCGCTTCCACGCATCCGAGTCGGGCACCGCCAACACGACGCGGCGCGCCGCCCCTGCCGGCGAAGGCGCGGCCGGCGACAAAGGACGGCTGCGCGACGGGGCTTCGGCCGCCGGAGTGGAATGGCCAGCCCCCGACGACGCGGCCGCTCCCGAAGCCACGGCCGGCAGTCGAACGCGGAAGATCGCGCTGCATCGCTGACATCGGAGCCGGACGCCCGCGCTCTGGAGTTGCTCGGGCTTGAGTCGATATCGTGTCTGGCATTTCGGACAGGCCGCGATCATGCAGGGGCTCCTTCTCGCCCTATTGCCGCAGTGGACCTCCCGGCCACGCTGGCCACTGTCTCATCGGCCGGCGACTCCAGATGGTGAACTACCCAGGGCGTTTCCATCAGTTCGCCGAGGCACCACCGGGCAGCCGTTCCAGTGCCAACCCCGCTTCCTTCAGCACCAGCTCGAGGGCGCGCGTGTCGGGGAGCGGTCGGTCGGCTCCTCCCTGATCGGCGTAGAGCACGGCCGACAGCTCCGCGCAGCGCTCGATGGGCGCCACAAACGCCTTGGCGGGTTCACCGCCCCCCAGGCCATGGACCAGCGCCCGGTCCCCGGGGTCGCTCGGGGCAGCGTGGAGCGGAGCGCGGGCCTCCGCGACCTTGCGAAGCCAAGCCGAGTCTTCGATCGCGATGGTGGGACCCGTCAGGGCGCGCGCGCGGATCACTCCGCGCTCGTCCCACACGCGCTGCGCGGCGGCGGTGGCCTCGTCCGCCCCCACTGCAAAAAGCGCCGTGCGAGAGAAACCCCGCGCCACAAAATCGAGCAACTCGTTCCAGATCTCGTCTCGAGACGTGGCGTGGCGCAAACGCTCGCGAATCTCGCGCCAATCGCCGCGCCACGGGTCGTCGTGGGCGCGCCGAGCCAAGGAATCGCCGCTGCGAAGCGCGAAGAGCGCGCTCTGAAGCGACCCGGCGTAGCGGTTGCGACGCTCCTCGGCGCGAGGATCGGAAAGGGTTGTGGGATCCGGTCGGGGCGCCAACGCATCCGGCTGGGCGTTCGCGGAAA
Source organism: uncultured Spirochaetales bacterium (assembly GCA_964615045.1). Taxonomy (GTDB): domain Bacteria; phylum Myxococcota_A; class UBA9160; order UBA9160; family PR03; genus JANQRO01. Next base: position 4,124 of record CAZTOE010000067.1, on the reverse strand, counting down.
AGGGCTGACGCGTGATCCCATCCGGGGTCAGCAACAGAACTGGCAGCTTCGGGATTTGGGTCCGCAGCCGATCGGCGATCTCCGCCCAATTGCTCGCCCCACTCAGCGGATCCGGGGGCGTCTCGTCAGTGAAGAGCGCGAGCGGGAGCTCTCCGCGCAGGACGTACTGCCGAATTCGCGCCACCGCTTCCTCGGAACGCTGGAAAATGTGGACGCGGGAGCAGTGATCCGCGACCGCCTCCTTGATCCACTCGAGAGTCGTGAGGTCGGCGTCGACAGCCACGATCACGGGCGGGGGCACGGTGGCCGCCTGGGTACGAGCGGGCGGCAGCGGGGGCGCTGGGGGCGTAGGCCTAGCCTCGGCTGAGCGCTCGAGGCCGGCGGCGGGCTGAAACTGGGCATCGAGGCGGGCATCGAGTTCAGAATCGAGTTCGACTTCGGTGCGGACGTCCGTCCCGGCCTCGACCCGACCGTCTTCGTCGCGCCACCGGGCTCCCTCGAGCAACAGAAACTGCGTATTGAGCCCGGTTTCCAGCAGCCAAGGCGCTTCATCGGGCCGGGGATCAAGGGCGCCGATCTCAAAACGGAAGTCCCCCTGGGTCCAGGTCAGAATGCGAAACGCCACCACCTGAATCCGCTTCTGGAGCGCGGCATCGCGCTCGGGATCGTCGAAGCCCGGGAGATCGCCCGGGTCTTCGTCCTCCAGAAGAGCACCGCGGATCTTTCCCTCCTCGAAGAGCATCCGGCCGCGACCCTCGGCCGAACGGACCCAGAGCACTCCTGACTTGGCGGAGAGATCGATGATCTGCAGGATTTCCCCGAGGCCCAGGTCCTCAAGGTTTCCGACCAGGCTCACTACTTCCTCGACGCTGAGACCCGGAGACCAGGCTCCGGTAGAAATTCTGCGCTTTCTAGATCGGGAAGCCCCAGCGGTGACTTAACTACGCAAAGCAGCAGGTCGCGCCACTTCCGGCGGGCGCCGGGGTGGCTCCCGCCCGGGACCGACCAGCGAAAAGCCGCGGAAGCTCAACTTGGCGACGGCCTGCTCCAGCACCACGCGCCACCGGACGCTCTCCGAAGGGGGAACCGCGCACACCAGTGAAAGATCGGCGCCGCGAGCGGATAGCGCCTCGCCGAAACCCGCCACGACGCTCAGGGCGGCGCTTTCTTGGGATAGCGACCGCCCCGTGCTCGCCGGATCGATGACCGCGCGGCTCGCACGCAGCTCGGCGACGCGCTCGCCTGCCTCGAGGGCGAAGCGTTGCAAATCCGCGCTCCCGAGGGCCGAGCTTTGCCCGAGGCCTCCGACCAGGAGCCGCGGTGCGCGAAGTCTTCCACCGGCGGGAACCAGAATCCAATGGCCCGGCTCGCCGCCGAGCTGCCCTTCGCGCACCAGCGTCGAGAGCCAACCGCAAAGCCGCCAGTCGACGAGCCCCGCCCCTCCCCGCAGCGGCCGTTCGTCCTCAAACACGCCGATCACGGCGACATCGGCGTCCACCCGGGAAAGCAGCGCTTCGCTCACGTCGAGCCGTAACGCCGCGGTCAAAGCTCCCCTCCCGACGAGTTTGGCATCCGCGTCACAGCGTCGAGGACGCCGTTCACGAAGGATGGCGAGGGCTCGCTCCCAAACCGGCGCGCCAACTCGACCGCTTCGTCAATCGCCACCGAGGCCGGCAAGCCAGTCCGACGCAGTTCGTAGACGCCGAGGCGCAGCACGTTGCGATCCACGACAGCCATGCGGTCGATGCGCCAGTTGGTGGCGCACGCTGCGATGATGCTGTCGATCTCCTCGCCGTGGGCGATCACTCCGTGAACGAGTTCTTTGGCAAACGCTCGGGCCCCCTCCGGCAGCTCGAAATGGGCGCAGGCGGCGTCGAAGGCCTCTTCCGTGGATACGCCACCGCCGACACCGCGGCCGATGTCGATCGCGTAGAGCACCTGTAACGCCGCCTGCCGCGAGCGCTGCCGCGAGACGGGGCGCGCGCGGCTCACGAGGCCACTCCGCCGGCGAGATGGCGCTGAAGCCGCGCCATCTCGATCGCGGCGAGGGCCGCCTCGCGGCCTTTGTTGCCGTGGGCACCACCTGCGCGCGCCCAGGCCTGCTCGACGTCGTCGGTAGTCAGTACGCCGAAGGCTATGGGAACACCGGTGTCGCGAATCACCTCACGGACGCCTTCGGTCACGGCACTGCACACGTACTCGAAGTGCGGCGTGCCGCCGCGGATCACGACGCCCAAGGCGACCACCGCCTCGTAGCGGCCCGAGTTGGCCAAACAACGCGCGGCCTGGGGAATCTCAAACGCACCCGGAACCCAGATCAAATGAAGACCGGCGGGGTCGGCGCCGCGCTCGACGAACTCCGATACGCAACCCTCGACCAGGAGCGCGGTCACGAGGTGGTTGAAGCGCGAGGCGACGATCGCCACGCGCAGCCGGCTGGCGTCGCGCGAGATCGGGAGCGCTCTCATTCAATTTCCTCCCCGCGGCGCACTGCCTCGATCAGCCGATCTTCACCCAAGCGCCGCTCGCGCCGAATCCGCAACCGCGGCGCCTGTGCGAGGCGCTTCAGGCCGAGCGGGCCGAGCGCCGGCCGGGCGTCACCGCCCAACAGTGTAGGCGCGACGAACCAGAGCAGCTCATCGACGAGATCCGCTTTCAACAAGGCGGCCGCAAGCGTACCGCCGCCCTCGCACAAGATCTCGCCCACGCCTTCTCGGGCCAAACCGCGCAGTGCGCGCCTCGCCGAGATGGAGCCCGTGCCCTTTGCTCGGGCCACGGTCAGAACTCGGACGCCGCGGTCGCGGAGCGCACGCTGCCGTCGGGACGAGACGTCCGCCGCGCAGAGGACCCAGGTGCGGTCCGGGTAGCCATCCGAGTAGAGCCGCGCGTCGAGGGGGACGCGGAGGCGAGAATCGGCCACGACTCGAAGGGGCCGGTGGACCACGCGCCCGCCCCGGCGTGCGAAGAGCTCGGGATCATCGGCCAGCACGGTGCCCGCCCCCACCAGCACCGCATCGCTCCGCGCGCGCAGTTGGTGAACCAGGGAACGCGCCCTGGGCCCGGTGATCCAGCGCGATTCCCCGGCGGCTGTGGCGATGCGCCCATCGAGGCTGGCCGCAAGTTTGAGCGCGAGGAAGGGAAGACCCCGTTCGACGCGGGCCAGAAAACCGCGGTGCTGTGCGCGACATTCTTCGGCCAGCACACCCAACTCCACGCGAAGGCCCGCCCTGCGGAGCTCCCGAACCCCGCGGCCGGCGACAAACGGGTGGGGGTCCCGGTGCCCGACCCACACCGTTCGCAACCCCGCCGCAATCAAGGCTTGCGTGCAGGGCGCCGTGCGCCCGGTGTGCGCACAGGGCTCGAGGGTGACCGCCATCGAGGCGCCGCGCAGGGCTCGCGCGCCATGGCGGCGCACCGCGGCGGCGAGCGCCCGAACCTCCGCATGGGCTCCGCCGGGGGGTTGCGTGAAGCCGCGGCCGAGCACCCGCGGCCCGCGGAACACCACGGCGCCGACCGGAGGGTTCGGGAAGGTGCGTCCCGAGGCACGCCGGGCCTCGCGAAGCGCGAGGCGCATCGCCCGGGTCGGGTCCAATCCCGCCCGGCTCCTCAGGACATCCGGTCGCGCCCGACTGGCAGTGCGTCGGCCGTCGCTTCCTCGGCCTGAACCGCCCCGTCGCCTGCGCCGACCGAAGCGAAGAACTCGGCATAGTCCCCGGCTCCATCGAAGCGGCGAAACACCGAGGCAAAGCGGGCGCCCGCCATCGAGTCCAGCGCGATCAACTCGCGCAGGACCCAATCTCCGATCTGCGCAGAGCGCAGTTCGGTCTCACCCAACTCCTGGAGACGTTTTTCCACGCGGTCGACCAGGCGTTCCAGCGCATCCACCGAGACCGGCCTTTTCGCGCAGGCTTTGACCAAACTCGCGAGAAGTTTGCGCCGGTCATACTCCTCGCGCCGTTCGTCGCGCTTCACCACTTTGGGAAGTGTCTCTTCGATGCGTTCCCGAGTCGTGAAGCGGCGGTTGCATTCCTGACATACGCGGCGACGGCGGATTTCGCTTTCGTCCCGAGCCAGGCGCGAGTCGATCACGCGATTGCTCGTGTCGCCACAGAAGGGACAGCGCA
>CAZTOE010000066.1:0-18188 GCA_964615045.1 uncultured Spirochaetales bacterium | reverse complement strand
CGCCTGTGGGACGAAGACGAGGAGATGATGGTCCACCGCGCTGCGGAGCTGCGGGCGGTGCGCGAGGCGCCCCGCGTCGGCGAGTTTTCCGACGTGGTGCTGGGGCGGGAGTCGGAGGTCCGGGCCCGAGCACCTTTCTGCGTCACCTGGAAGGACCGGCCATTTCGGATCCTCGAAGTCGATGGCGAGCTGCTGGCCCACGCGACCCGCTGTCCCCACCGGTTGGGCCCGCTCGGCGAGGCCCGCGTAGAATCGGGTTGCGTCGTGTGTCCCTGGCACGGGTATCGCTTCGACCTGCGCACCGGGACTTCGGCCGACGAGCGGGGGCTGCGTCTCGATCGCCCGCCCGCCATCAGCCGGGACGCGTCGGGGAATCTGTGGTTGGGCCGGCCAGGGCTTCCCGCAGCTCGCGCGCGAGTTGCCGAGTGAGCTCCAGCGCCGGGATCAGCCGATCAATGCCCTCGCAGGACTCGCCGGCGTAAAGGGGCACTTCGTCGAGGTCGCCTACTAGGCCCAAGACCGGCGGGTTCACCGTGTAGCGCGGAAGGGGAACGCGTTCCCCTGCCAGTGCGAGATGCCCCACCGTCGCGCCCTCGCCAGGGCGTTGTCCCGACACCGGCTCCCCCGCCGTCTCCCACGCGCGATAGACCCCATTGCGCAAGACCCGGTGCGGCGCCTCGGGCCAACCGACGTCGAAGAGCGTGGTGAGGACGGTGTCGGCTGCCTTCGCAGTCAGGACGCGATCCTTGTACTCGGACACCACCCGCGCCTCGGGGGTCGCCAGGTAGCGCGTCCCGAGCGAGACCGCGCTGGCACCCGCGCGGAGCGCCATGGCGACCTGCTCCCCCGAACTCATGCCGCCCGAAGCGATCACCGGCAACGCCCCCACCGCGCGCACGGTGTCGGGCAGGGTGTGGGCGAGCGGTCGCACCGCCCGGACGTGCCCGCCGGCTTCGCGGCCCTGAATGAAGATACCGTCAACGCCGGCCGCTGCGGCCCGGGCCGCTTCCTCGGCGTCACCCACCTGGGCGAACAGCGCCACCCCGCGCCGATGCGCGTCGGCAACGAAGGGGGCCGGGTCGCCCCAGAACAGCACCAGAAACGGGATCCGTTCCTCGAGACAGACTTCGAGGGCACCCTCGCGCATCAGCGGAAGGATCAAATTCACGCCGAAAGCGCGCGGGGTGCGGGCCCGCAGGCCGCGAACCGCGTCTCGCACGAACTCTGCGGGCAAGCCTCCGAGCCCCAGAACCCCGCAGCCACCCGCTTCGCTCACCGCGGCAGCGAGCTCGGGCCCGGCGATGCCGAGACCCATGCCGGCGTTCAGGATCGGCACCTCCAGGCCCCAACGCCGACAGAATTCGTTTATTCCGCGCGTTCCAGGAGCTCGCGGACCCGGTCCATCAGTGGTTCCTTGTCGTAGATCGAAAAGAAGGCGCTCGCCATCCGCTCCGGCGGACCGAAGAAAAAGCGCTCATAGAGCACCTGACGGTGACCAAAGCCCGAAGCGGCGACGTCCTGGGCCAACCGGAACAGCGCCACGCGGTCGCGGGGATCGGCCCGCGCGAGGTGGAGGTAGCGCTCGATGTCCTCCGCGATTGGGGCCGCAAAATCCGCCTCGCTGGGCGTCGCCATGAGCGAGCTCGAGCCGAGCAGCTGCACCAACTCGGCGAGGCGCGGATACATGGTGGGAAACACGTTGCGCGCGGTGTCGAGCGGCATCCGCACGGGCGCCATGGTGCCCCAGCGATCGGGCTCGGCGTCGACTTCCCCGGCGCGCAAAAAGGCGCGCATGGACTCGGCGATCCACATCGCCTCGGCGATCATGCCCTGCACGGCGGGGAGCTGATCGCGCTCGCTGGCCCGCGCCATCGCACACAAGAGACCGACCATGAACTCCGCCTTCGCCAGATTCTTGCAGGTGACCTGGTGCATCATGTGCACGACCGCGCTGGTCTCCCGGTACGCCTCGTTGCAGGCCTGGGGGTCGTCGTAGAGGAACACCCGCTCCCACGGCACCAGTACGTCTTGGAAGATCACCACGGCGTCCATCTCTTCGAAGCGCGACGAGAGCGGGGCATCGAAGTGGCTCTTGCCCTCGTCGTAGCTGTCGCGGCACAGATACTTCATCCCCGGCGTCGCACTCGGGATCGCAAACGCCAACGCGAACGGTCGCGACGCCGGCGTCACCTTGAGGACCGTGGACGGGAAGACGGCGATCTCGTCGGAAAGCGGACCGAGCGTCGCGAGGAGCCGCGCCCCGCGCACGATGAGGCCGCGATCGGTCTCGCGTACCACGTGGAGCGCGACGTCCTCGCTCGGGGTGCCGTCCGCCGTGAGACGCCGGTTCACCTGCGGGTTGACCAAGGTGTGGGTGAGCACCAGGTCGCCGTGGCGAATCCTCTCGTAGTAGCTCGCGACGTTCTCACCAAACTCCGGCCGCACCGCGGCGAAGTATTCGTGAGCCGAGGCGAAAGCCATGAACGACGAGTTCAGGTAGTCGGGGGTGCGCCCCATCATGCCGCCACTCTGGCGCGCCCAGTCGAGCATTGCGCGGGTGCGCCGCTCCAGGTCCTCGCGACTCATCGGCCGGAGCAATGACATCGCGGCGCGCTCGTCGCCCTGGCCGGTGGGGTAGGTCAAGAGTTCGCGGAGCTCGGGTTGGTGTTGCCGATCGAGGAGCCGGGCGAGCGACTCCGCTCCGCGCCGTAGCGCCGGATGCTCGGTGACATCGGCGACGCGCTCGCCGCGCAACCACACTTCGCGGTCGTCGCGCAGCCCTTCGAGGTATTGCTTTCCGGTTCGAATCCCCACCTGGATCACCTCCCGACCTGGGGTAGAGGAGAACTAGCGCAAGGAGAACTCGACGTTGCACTGTCCGGTACCCGAGCTCGCGAAATACTCGCCCAAGAGCTCGCCGCGACCCTGATAGGCGTCCCAGCCCAGTGCTCCGAGGAGCATGGCCGTATCGGCCATGCCCGCCTCGCCTTGACACCGTTTTGCGTAGTCGGGCAGCATCGCAAGAAACTGGGCCATGTGGCCCCCCCGCCACAGTTCGAGAACGCGCAGATCGACCTGACGGTTGAACTCGCTGCTGATGTCGTTGAGGCCCGCCTCGGCCCGATCGTTGCTCCAGAACTGATGGGAGAGCGAACCGCTGGCGAGAAGCGCGTAGCGCCCCGCCGAAGCTTCGGCCGCCTCGCGGACGCAGGCACCGAAGCGGCGCGACTCGTCGATGCTTGCGTAGATGTTGCACGCGACCGGCAGGACGGCGGCGCTCGCGTCGGGATTCATGTGCCGCATCGGGATCAAGGTCGCGTACTCGAGGCCCAGGCCCTCGGCGTCGTGGTCGAGGGTCTTCAGGCCGTGGGAATTGGCGCACTCCGCGATCGCCTTGGCCAACGCGGGAGCCCCGCGGTAGTCGTACTCGAGGGCTTTGATGAAATGGGGCAGTTCGTGGCTCGTGTAGTGCCCGCGATGGCGGGGCCGGGCGTTCAGATGGAACCCGATCGTGACCTGCCAGTGGACGTCGAAGACCACGAAGGTCTCGACGCCCCGCTCGCGCGCCCGGCGCCCCAGCTCGCGCAAACCCTCGATCGCGTTCTGGCGGATGCCTTGGGTGGGTCCGGGCTGCTCCGACAGCCAGATCGAAGGCACGTGGGAGATCTTCGCCGCCAGCACAAGTTCGCCCATGCGACGCTCCTACACGCCCCAGCGCGGGATCGCATGGCGTCCCAACGAAACGCAGACGTCCGTCAATTCGGTGTAGACCTCGAAGCTGTACTCGCCACCCTCGCGGCCGATGCCGGATTCCTTGGAGCCTCCGAAGGGCGTGCGCAAATCGCGCACGTTCTGGGTGTTGACGAAGACCATGCCGGCCTCGAGCTGCGCGGCCACGCGGTGCGCGCGCCCGGTGTCGCCCGACCACAAATAGGCGGCGAGGCCGTAGCGCACGTCGTTCGCCAGCCGCACGGCCTCGTCTTCATCGGAAAAACGGAGCAGGCAGGCCACCGGCCCGAAGATTTCCTCCTGGGCGACGCGCATCGCGTTGTCGACCTCCCCGAGCACGGTGGCCGCAAGGAAGTGTCCCCGGGAGACGTGCGCGGGGAGCCCTTCGGGCCGACTCCCGCCGGCTAGCAGCACGCCCCCCTCCTTCTGACCGAGCTCCACGTAGCCCGCGACCTTGTCGAAGTGCTCGGCACTGATCAGCGCGCCGAGCACAGTGGCTTCGTCTTCGGGGTCGCCGACCCGGAGATGGCTGGCGCGCTCGGCAAACGCTTGGGCAAAGCGATCGTAGAGCGTGTCCTGTACGAAGATCCTAGAGCCGGCGGTGCAGCGCTCGCCGTTGAGCGAGAAGATCCCGAAAAGTGCCGCGTCCAGGGCGCGCTCGACGTCGCAGTCGTCGAACACGAGCACTGGCGACTTGCCGCCGAGCTCCATCGAGAAGCGCTTGAGCGTCGGCCCTCCGCGCTCGAGAATGAGTCGCCCGGTCGAAGTCTCGCCCGTAAATGAAATCACGTTGACGTCGGGGTGACGCACCAGAGCGTCACCGGTGATTTCGCCAACCCCGTGAACGACGTTCACGACCCCCGGCGGAATGCCCGCCTCGAGGGCGAGATGTCCCAACAGATCCGCCGTGAGCGGAGCGAGCTCGGCCGGCTTCAAGATGGCGGTGTTGCCCAGCGCGATGCACGGAGCGAGCTTCCAGGTCTCGAGCATGAAGGGCGTGTTCCACGGCGTGATCAGGCCGGCCACGCCCACCGGGCGCCGCAGCGTGTAGTGGAGGTGCTGGTCGTCCACGGGGTAGCTGTGGCCGTCGGTGCGCGTCGCCATCTCGGCGAAAAACGCGAAGTTGTGAGATGCGCGGGGGATCTGTTTCTTCCAAGTCTGGGTGATCGGAAGGCCGGTGTCGCGGGTCTCGAGCCTCGCGATCTCCTCCACGTGGGCGTCGATCACCTCGCCGAAACGGCGCATGAGGCGAGCCCGCTCGGCAGCGGGCGTAGCGGCCCAGCTCGGAAGGGCAGCGCGCGCGGCGGCGACCGCGGCGGCCACGTCTTCGGCGCTCGCCTGCGCGACCTCCGCGAGCACTTCGCGGGTCGCGGGATTCTCGACCTCGAAGGTTTCCCGGCTTTCGACCCAATGGGGTCCGATCAGGTGGCGAATCACCAGGAGCCTCCTTCGCGGTCGGCGGGCGCGGCGATCGGGGCCAACCGGAGATGGTAGAAGCGCCGCGTCAACTCGCGTCCTCCAGGAGCGATTCCTCGGCGGCACCCGAAGCTGCATCGTGCAGGGCGTCGAAGGCGGCAAACAGCCCGCTCCATTGGGCCGTGGAGAGTTGCGCTTCGAGCTCGCGGTAGATCTCGTCGACCAACGGCCGTACGCGGCCCTCCAGGCGACGACCTTTCGGGGTGAGACGAATTTCGACCGCCCTCCGGTCGCCCGCGGAGCGGCGGCGTGTCAGCAAACCGTCGCGCCCCAGGCGATCGAGCACGCCCACGAGGCTCGGCGCCGGGATCAGCGTCGACGCCGCGAGCTCCGTAAGACCGCAGCCGTCGTGCTCCCACAGCACGCGGAGTACGCGCCATTGGGTCTCGGTCAGCTCGAAGCGCGCGAAGAGGGCGCGGAAGCGGGGCAGGACGTCGTCCAGTGCCCGGTAGAGCAGCATCGGGAGGGAGCGCTCGAAAGCTCGCACGCTGGGGACCCCGCGCATCGGTTCAATTAGTTTATATCTTAATTAATCACCTTCGGTCAAGCGATCGCGTTTCGGAGGCCGTCGCGCCCGTGGGGGGCGTCAAGGTCGAGCTCGGGCCCGACCGGAACGATTCGCGTGGGATTGATCGTCTCGTGACTCTCGTAGTAGTGGCGTTTGATGTGGACAAGATCGCACGTCTCGGCAACTCCCGGGACTTGATAGAGCTCGCGCGTGTAACCCGACAGGTTCGGGTAGTCGGCGATGCGGCGCAGATTGCACTTGAAGTGGCCCACGTACACGGGATCGAAGCGCACGAGAGTGGTGAAGAGCCGCCAATCGGCCTCCGTGACACGAGCGCCCGACAAATAGCGCTGCTTGGCGAGCCGCTCCTCGAGTTGATCGAGCGCACCAAAGAGCTCGCCGAAGGCTTCTTCATACGCTTCCTGGGTGGTGGCAAAACCACACCGGTACACGCCGTTGTTGATGCTGGGGTAGATCAGCGCGTTTAACGCGTCGATTTCGTCGCGCAGCTCGGCCGGGTAGAAATCGATGCCGGGCTTGGCGAAGGCATCGAACTCGGCGTTGAACATCCGGATGATCTCAGACGATTCGTTGTTCACGATGGTGCCGTGCCGCTTGTCCCAGAGCACGGGGACGGTGACGCGCCCCGAGTAGGAGGGATCGGCTCGGGTGTAGAGCTCGTGCAGGTATGCGGCACCGTTCACCGTGTCGGGGATGCAGCCGGGCCCCTCGGAGAACCACCAGCCGTCCTCCCCCATGAAGGGATCCACCACCGAGACCGAGATCACCCCCTCGAGCCCCTTCAGATTGCGGAAGATCAAGGCGCGATGAGCCCACGGACAGGCGTAGGAGACGTAGAGGTGGTAGCGATCGGGCTCGGGCGCGTAGCGGGTCGAGCCATCGCTCCGAACCCAGTCGCGGAAGGCGCTCTCCTTGCGCACGAAGCGGCCGCCGCTCTTTTCGGTATCGTACCACTCGTGGGTCCACTCGCCGTTCACCAACCGACCCATTGGGCCACCCCTTTTCGTCTGCGCGTTTCGGGTGCTCGCTCAGTCCCCGCTTCAATCTCCGGGATGAACAGTACACCGGATCGTGCCGTCTTCCTGCCGCTCACAACGAGGGTCCTCACTCGGGTACGCGGGTTCGAGCTCGACATTGCGTCGCACCAACGGGCAGATCAAGCGATCGCCATCGACGTAACACCCTTTACCAATCTGGGGCGTGGTGGCCTGGAAGGCAGTCTCGCAGGCGCAACGGCAGGGTGGTGCCTGCACGTTCACGACCGGCGCGGGGTGCTCGCACGCGACCGTCGCGATCGCGGTCAGTACCAGGGCGCTCAATGGGATGTTGCGAAGCCAAGGTCTCACGATGTCGCCTCCGGGTTGCCGCGGGAGCATTGCGTGTTCGCCCGGAGTTCACCAACGTGCGGCTCGATCGGGCGGGGACGCCCGAGCTCACTCCTCGTTCTTGTCGGTGCCCGACGAGCCGGCCGCGTGTTTGCTGGGCCTCGTCGCCCAGCGCCCCGCGTGATGGTGGACGAGGAACGCGATGCTAACGGTGGCCGCGCCCCACGCTGGAATCCGCGCGATCCAGAACCACGGCACGCCCCGGACCACAGCCTCCGGCGCAAACACGCGGAGTCCGTAGGTCAGCGCCAGCAAACTGAAGGTCAAACTGGTCGCGGCGTAGCGTGGCTCGCGCGTCTTCCAATAGCGCCACGCGAAAAAAGGCAGGTGGGTCACGAAGACAACCAGCAGGAGCGGGGGCGAGAACACCGTCACGGGGCGATTCTAGGAGCGCGCGTTGGCGTTCGCCGCAAACCGCCGCGCTACGCGGTCGATGGGCGCGAAGTTTCGCTTCCATCGCTACCCGGGGGCCCGGCGCGCGGTACCCTGGCGGCCCCGTTCGCGGCCCAGGGGCGTTGGTTGCGACTGAGCCTGCGGCGGCCCTGACCGAGAGAGGAATACCATGGCGGCCTCGAAGGATTACGAAGCGGGCGCGGAGGTTCTGAAGAAACTCTTTGGCGCGCCCCCGCGGCCGGGTACTTTGCCCGACGATTTCATGAATATCACGGTCGAACACCTGTTCGGAAAGATCTGGACCCGGCCGGGACTCGAGCTCCAAGAGCGTTCGATGATCACCCTCGCGGCGCTCACCGTGCTCGGGCGCGAAAACGAGTTGCGCGTCCATCTGCGCGGCGCGTTGAACCTCGGCATCCCCCGCGAGAAGATTGAGGAGATCCTGATGCATCTGGCGCACTACGGCGGCTGGCCGTGTGCCGTGAGCGCGCTGCGGGTCGCAAAAGAGGTTTTTGAAGCCGACTAGGGCGGCCCGCGGGAACGCAGCGGCCGCCTAGTCGCGCCAGGTCCCGCGCACGCGTGTGCCGGTTTGGGCTTCGAGGGCGCGGATCGAAGCGAGGACATCTTCCTCTTCGTAGCCGGTCTCGCGGTAATGCCGGAGCAGCGCCTCGGCGCGCTCACCCATCGGCACGGGAACGTCAAGCTGACGCGCCAGCTCGGTGGCGAGACCGATGTCTTTGCACGCCAGGCGCGTCGTGAAGGTGGGGGCGAGGCGGTCGCGCAAAATCGCGCGGCCGCCGTTCTCCCAGGTAAAACTGTTGCCACTGCTGGCGCGCACGATCTCCCACAAAGTGTGAGGGTTGACCCCGGCCTTGGCACCGAGGGCAAGCGCTTCGGCGTTCGCCATCATGGCGGTGAAGGCCAGCATGTTGTTGACGAGCTTGGCGACGTTCCCCGTGCCGGCGGCGCCGACGTAGAAGACGTTGGAGCCGATGGCACGCAGCAGGCGCTCGCACTTCTCGAACGTCCCTCGCTCGCCGCCCACCATCACGGCGAGAGTCGCTTTGCGCGCGCCCCGAACCCCGCCGCTCACCGGCGCGTCGAGAAAGCCGACGCCGCGCTCGGCGGCCGCGGCCGCGAGCCGCGCCACCAGACGCGGCGAATTGGTGCTGAGATCGACAAGGATCTTCCCCGCCCCGAGCGCGGCAAGGAGCCCCCCCTCTCCTTCAACCACCGCCTCAACTTCGGGCGGACCCGGCAAGGAGAGAAACACGGTGTCGGCACGCTCACCCACCTCGCGGACGCTCGCGGCTCGCTCGGCACCAGCCTCTTCGAGCGGAGCGGTCGCCTCGGGCGCCAGGTCGTAGACGACCAGCTCGTGTCCGTCTGCCAGCAAATTGGCCGCCATCGGCGCGCCCATGTGACCAGTGCCAATGAATCCGAGCGCCATGCGATCCTCCACGCCTCGCCGGGGGGGAGGCGCAGACCAGCTTACCGCAACAGGCACGCCGCCCGGTGGCCCCGCCGCGCCGGCGCTGCGGGCCGCCTCGCCCACATCGCGGAGTCCCCGATTCGCGTCTTGCCGAAGGCGTTGGGCGCAGCAAACTCAGGGCAGGATGAGAACGGGGATTCCAACCACAAGACGTTCAGCTAGGAAGTCGAGAACGGAGTCCGCCACGGCGAGGCAGCCGAAGGTCCAATCGAGATCCCGCGAGCTCCCGCCCCAGCGCGGCCCCTCGCCGTGCAGGCCGATCGATCCGCCGAGGGGCGTGTCGGCGGGCGGCAACTCACCGCGGCGATGAGCGTCGACGATCCGCTCGTAGTCGCGGGGCGAAAGTCGACCGGCGGAGAGCGCGCGTTTCGCATCGTCGATCGAGGGATAGTCGAGTGGAATGAAGCCGTAGAAGCGGCTGTCCCGGAGGGCGCCAGCGATGTGATAGAGCCCTTCTGGCGTCCTCAGGTCTCCCGCACGCTGTTTCGGCCCGAGAGGCTCGCGACCCAGCGCAACGGCCGTCGCAAACCGGGCACCGTTGACGCACTCGGCGCGCAGACGGCGGTCGTCCTTGTGCACTTCAAGGCGGACGATGCGATCGCAGATCAGCGCCTGCGGCTCGGCGGGTTGCGGAACCGCCGGTGCCGGTGCCGGTACCGGTTTCGGACCGGGCGGGGCCGGCGCGGGCGTCCCCTCGGCGCAGGCAACCGACGCGGCCAGGAGGAGTGCAGCGACGCCATTTCGAAGTGCGTCACCCCGGCGGCTTGGCTGGTCGGAGCGCTCGGGCTCTTCGCCGCGGCGGGAATCGCGGTGGCGGAGCGCGACGACGCGGCCGCCCTCAATTCGGTCGTCGGGTCGGAGCAACGGGTGCTCGCGACGGAGGGCCAAACGCTGCTCGAGATCGCCGCTCAGCACCGCGTCGGCTTCGAGCCACTCACGCGACTCAATCCGGAGATCGATCCCTGGATTCCCGATCCGGGCTCGATCGTGCGCCTGCCCACCCGCCTCATCCTCCCCATGGTCGATCTCGCATACCATGGTCTCGTGATCAACCTACCGGAGATGCGGCTCTACGACTTCACCGTGGACCCCCCCGAGATCTTTGCGGTGGCGATCGGCGACGCCATGGATCCGTCCCTGATCGGGGATTTCCAGATCGGCGCGAAGCGGGTGGATCCCGCCTGGCACGTCCCCAAATCGATCCTCGAAGAGAAGCCCCAACTGCCGCCCGTGGTCCCCCCCGGCCCCGACAACCCGTTGGGCAGCCGCTGGATGACGATTGGAAGCACGAGCTACGGAATCCACGGCACCAATCGTCGCTGGTCGATCGGACGCGACGTGACCCACGGCTGTATCCGGCTCTATGAAGCGGATATCCAGCGTCTCTACGAACGCACGCCGACCGGGACCCCCTTGAAGCTGATCTACCAGCCGTTCAAGTGGGGGGTCGAGGGAGGGCGCGTTTTCCTGGAGGTGCATCCAGACCTGTATCGACGCTTCCCCGACCGTTTGGCGACCGCCCTAAGCACCCCACGCGCCCTGGGACTGCTGGACCGCGTCGATGTCGAGCAGGTGTGGCGCGTCTTGGAGATGGAACGGGGCGTGCCGGTCGCGGTCGGCACGCTCGCCGCTCCCGGCCCTCCGGAACCCGCTACTTCGAAACCGACGTCTTGAAGATCGCCTCGGCCTTGCGCGCGGCGGCATCCGCGCGCTCAGCAGCAGCCCGCGCCTGGGCTTCCGCCTCCTCGGCGCGCCGAGCGCCCGTGGCGGCGGCCTGCGTCACTTCGGAGATCTGGCCCTCGGCCGCCTTGAGGCCGCCCTCCACGTTTCCGACGCGGCCTTCCATCGCGGCGAGCCGCGACTCGAGGGCCGCAACGCGCGTCTCGAGGGCGTTCACATCACCGCGGCCCGCGCACCCCAGCCCGCTCGCCGCCAACCCCGTCACCATCCAGATCGTCGTCATCCAGATTGTCTTGGAACGCATCGATCACCTCCGTGTTGGGAGTCGTCCTCGTCCCGGCCCACTGTCGCCGGCGCGCATGGCCTGCGCGGCTCAAGGGCCTTCGAGCTCGAGCAGTAAGGCCGCGTATTGCGTCAACTGACGCAGGCCCAGAAACCGCTCGCGCACAATTTGGTGCCCGGCTTCACCCAGGCGTTTCGCGAAAGTCGGGTCCATGAGGAGCCGTTTCAGCGCTTCCGCAAACGCGTCGAGGTCACGCGGGTCCTTCAGGAGCAGACCGGATGTGCCATCCTCGATCTGATCCTGGATCCCGCCGACGCGGCTCGCGACGACGGGCTTACTCTTCCACATGCCCTCGGTGACGGTCAGGCCGAACCCCTCACTCAGGCTCTTCTGCACGATCACAGTCGCGTGGCGCTGGAGCGCATTGACGATCGCCGCGTTCTCTTCCACGTCGTGGGTCGGCAGGCAGGCGAGAGTGATGCGGTCGCGCACCCGGTGCGGAAGCTCGCGCCACACCTCGAGCGCCTCCTTGAAGACCATGTCGCCCTCGGGATCATCTGCCACCGCGTGCACGTTTGGGCCCGCCAACACGAGCTCCGCCCCCCCCGGCGTCGCTCCATCCACGAGGCGCGCGAAGCCCCGCATCACACCGACGGGATCCTTTAGCGGGTCCCAGCGCGACACCTGCACGATGAGCGGGGTCTCGAAGGCGGGGGCGCGTCCCATGCGAATCAAGTCGGCGCGGTGCTCGACGCGGCCCGGACTTCCATCTGCACGCAAGAACCCGTGCGGCTCGCCCGCGGGCGGGGGACCCTCGACAAGGCCGACGTGGACCAGAATCGTGTGGATGGTCTTCTCGTCGAGCTGCTGATTCTTGGCGGAGAATACGTCGATACTCGGCTGGATGATCACGGCCTTTCCGTGATCACACACCCTGGGGACGTAGGTCTCTCGCGAGAACACAAAGGCCGGAACGTCCCGCAGATAGGGCGCCAGAAACTCCCACGCCTCGGAGGCCGACTCCGGCTCGTCCGTACCGATATGGCAGCGCCAGACCACTGCGGCGCCAGCGTGGAGCAGATGCGGTGCCAGGCCAGCCGTCTGGGGGTCATGGAGGAACACCACGTCGCGCGGGCGCACGGTGGCGCAGAGCTCCACCGCGTTCTTCCGAAGCGTATCTTCGTAGGTGGTTCGATCGGCCTCGGTGAAGCCCTTCGTCGGGGCGCCGTGCAGCGCGTGGTGAAGCCGCTTGGTGATTTTGAAAAACTCCGGGTCGCCCTCGATCACTACCCAGCGCGTGTCGACCCCTGCGCCGCGCACGTAGGCCAGCTGCGGCCGCAGCATCTCAGCGACCCCACCCCCCACGGCCGTGGAATTGACGTGCCAGATCACCCGCCCGGCGAGATGCTCTCGCGCCGCGTCGGCGGCCCGCTTCACCCTCTGGAGGGCGTCGCTCCCGACCAGGGCTTCGAAGCGGTCGAGCGGTCGCGGATCCACGCGTACGTGGGAGAGTCTCAAGACTCTTCTTCCGACGCCGCGGGCCGCACCGGCCCCTCGGCGAATCGGCGCACAAAGTCGAGACTGGAGATCAGGCCCACGAGTTTCTCACCTTCGATCACCAGGACCCGGTGCACCCGGTAGTGCAGCAAGCTACGTGCGACCTCCTGCAGCGACGCGTCCGGCGCGACCGCGACCACCCACGGTGTCATGACGTCCTCCACGCGCAGGGTGTCAACGGCGGTCTGGCTGCGCCGTCCAATCTCGGCGAAGGTCGCTAGGATTTCTTCGGCCTCGAAGCTTTCGATGCCCACGTAGTAGCTCGATTTTTGATCGCCCGGTCGGGCCCGCTTGCCCAGGCGCTCCACCACATCCGCCCGCGACACGACCCCCGCGACCACGCCGCCGCGGAGTACCGGAAAGCCGCTCACTTTACCTTCGGCTAAGCGGCGCTCCAGCTCGCGGATCGATGCGGATGCCTCGATCACACCGACGTCGGTTTGCATGAGATCGCGCGCTTTCTCGCTCAGAGCGCCGCTCCTCGCGCTGCGCCGGAGGCGTCCCGGGCGCAGCGCACGCAGCGAGTAGTCTCCGGGATCGCGCGGAGCCGAGCCACCGGGATGTGCTCTCCGCAGCGATCGCAAACCCCGAAGCGCCTTTGCGAGGCACGTTCGAGCGCTGCGTCGATCGCCTGCAAGCGCCGAAAAGCGCGGTCGGAAAGCGGCTCGAGCCGTGCGAGTTCGCGCTCGTCGATTCCCCGGTCGCCAGTGTCCCGGGGCTCTTCGCGAATGTCTGCCGAGAGTTCTCGCTCCGTGTCCTGCCATTGCTGGAGCCGGTGCGCGAGCCGCCGGCGCTCATCCTCCAGTGCGGCAACCAGGCCCTCACTTTCCGCGGCGGGCCCGCCCGCTGGCGTCTCACCCCGCGCCGTGGTGACCAGCGCCCGCAGCACGTCGGTTTCGGAGAGGATTCCGATCAGTCGCCCCGCCGCGTCGACGACCGGCAGGCAGCCGATGCGCCCCTCGCACAGGCGAGCGGCCGCCTCCTCGAGAGGCACGTCGGGTTGCACCGTCTGGGGAACCCAGGTCATGGCGTCTGCGACGCGGTAGCCCAACAACCGATCGCGCTCGACGGGTCCCAGCGCGCGCTTCAGGCTGACGTCGACGGGTAGCGCGGCACGCAGGTCGTCGATGCTCAGAATCCCGATCAGGGAGCCCCCGTCCTCCACCACGGGCAGATGGCGCACTCCCCGGTCGACCATCAGGTCGAAAGCTTCGAGCGCGGAGCCGTCCTCACGCACGGTGACGAGATCGGAAGTCATCCAATCACTGACGTTGCGCGAATGCTGCCTCATCACGTGTCCTTTCGCGGATCGCGCCACCGGGCCCGATTAAAACCAATCTCAAGCGGTAGCAAGCGACGTGCCGCTGTACGGATCGCGATCTCCGATGCCGCGCGTAGTTTGGGGCGGTATTCCGCAGATCGCACGGTGGTGGTGTTGTGACATTGCGCCTCGGTGCGTGAAGGAACTCCTCACTTCGTGGCATCGGCGGCAAGGACGATCGCGCGCACCTCCTCGCCGCTCAACGCCCCACGCGCCAGCAGCGCCTCGGCTACCGCCTGGACGTGGTGCCACTTCGCCTCGACGAGATTCCGAGCCTCCTCGCGCAAAGAGTCGAAGAGCTGCTTCAAATGATCCTCGATCTCGGCGGAAGCCTCCGCCGCGATCCTCTCCAGCCCCCTCGAGCGGGCTTCCGCGGGCGTGACCGCCGCCACCACCTCCTCGATCTCGTGGGCGAGGAAGGTGCGGAACAGGAGCTCCCGCACGGCTTCGTAATCCGCGCCCCCGCTGGTGAAGGCATTGCCGGTCAGGCGACGATCGACCTCGGAGCCCGCCAGCGCGACGACGGCGATCGCCCGGACCACCTCGCGATCGGCGGAGGAGTCGGGCACCTCGGGCAGCGCACGCTGGCAGTAGTGAACCCCGGCATCGCCCTCGCCGAGGTCTGCGCTGCGGACGGAGACGCGGGTGGTCTGTCCGCCGAGCGGCCGGAAGAAAGCCGCCACTGCGTGACCCGCCTCGTGATAGGCGGCGAGGCGCGGCGTCGTGCGCCGGGAATGCGGCATCGGCTGGCGCAGCCCTCCCCCGCCTCGGATCGGCACAACGGTGCCGGGACTTGCACCCGGCGAGGGCGTCGTGCGCGGGACGCTCCGGGCGCCACTGCGCGAGACGGCGCCACTGCGGCATCAATCCGGGACGCGCGCCGCGATCCCCTTGCGGGCCTCTTCGACCAGGACGGCGGGGTCGAGCCGCACGCGGTAGTCGGGATTGGCGTAGCGGTAGCGGATCACGCCGTCGCTGCCGAGCAGGAAGACGGCGGGCACCGGAAGCAGATGGTGACGCTGCCCGGACGCCGCTTCGAGATCGATCCCCAGGTCTCGCAGCTTCGCAAAGTCTTCGTCGGGCACGCGCCAGGCGATCCCAAAAGCGCGGATCGCCTCAGCGCTCGCGTCCGAGAGGAGAGTGTAGGTGAGATCGTGTTCGGCGAGGGATTCGCGCAGCTTTTGGGGGCGATCCGCACTCGCCGCTACGAGTCGGATGCCCAGTCGGGACAGCGGCGCCTCCGCCTTTCGCAGCTCGCCGAGCTGCGCGTTGCAGTAGGGTCACCAACCACCACGATAGAAGACCAGCGCGATCGGCCCGGCGTCGAGGAGCGATGCAAGCGCGACGCGTTCGCCATCGAGACTCTGGAAGGAAACGTCGGGTGCGCGCTCACCGACCTGCAGCGGCACGACCGCTTCGGCCGCTTCGGGAACCAGCTCCCGCGGCTCACCCCTCCCGCACGCGCCGCCCGCACCGCTCAGAGCTGCGGCCAACGCGATCGCGACCGCCCTTCGCCCGATCATGCGGCCCTCCGGGCGGACACCCTAGCTCCCGGGATCGAGCGACGCATTCAGCTCGTTGCGCTATCGACTCTCACCATGCGCGACATCTTCTCGCTCGCCGATCGCGTCGCCCTGGTCACGGGTGCGTCGCAGGGACTCGGCGCCCACATGTCCCGCGTGTTGGCCGCCGCGGGGGCGCATGTGGTCATGTGCGCGCGCAATCGCGATAAGCTCGCCGGACAGGCGCAAGCGATCCGCAGCGCCGGAGGTCGAGCCCTCGATCTCCCCCTCGACATCACCGACGAAGCGGCGGTGGTGGACGCGGTCGGCCGCGTGGTGCACGAGTGCGGTGGGCTCGACGTAGTGGTGAACAACGCCGGCATCGTGGCGCGCGGGGCCGCCATCGATTCCGATACCGACGCGTTCCGGCGCGTTCTCGACACCAATTTGACCGCCGCATACGTGATGGCCCGCGAGGCGGCCCGGCCGATGCTCGAGCGGGGTTGGGGTCGCATCATCAACATCGGATCGATCCTCTCGCTGGCCGCCCGCGCGACAGTGCTTTCCTACACCACGAGCAAGCACGCGATCAGCGGCCTGACGCGGGGGTTGGCGGCCGAGTTCGGCAGCGGCGGTGTCAACGTGAACGCGCTGTTGCCCGGATATTTCCGTACCGAGATCAACGTGGTGTTACAACAAGACCTCGATTTCACCCGGTGGGTCGAGAGCGGAACGCCGGCCGGACGCTGGGGAGAGGCGCCGGATCTCGATGGCCCGCTGCTCTTCCTGGCCTCCGACGCCTCGCGCTACGTGAACGGCCACCTCTTGGTCGTCGATGGGGGCATGACCGCCACGCTCTAGGGAAGGTCGAGGATCTGCGCCGCTTCGCGGCGCGTCGCGAGGGGTCGCCCCACTTCTTCGCACAACGCCACCGCCGCCGACACCAGCTCCGAGTTGGTGGGCTGCCCGGCGCCCGCGTAGTCCTCGAGGCCGACCCGCAGGTGCCCTCCCGTCTCGAGAGCCCAGCGCGCCATCCCAGAGGCGATCACGTCGCCACCGAGGACGGCGACCGACCAGGGAATCCGGGAGCCCTCGAGGAGGGCGCGATAGGCGTCGAAGGCCGGGCGGATCGGCGGAAAGCCAAAGGCCAGTCGCTCGCTGAAATAAAGTTTGATGAGCGCGCCGCGGGGCAAGCACCCGGCCCGTTCGTAGCCGCGCACGACGCGCAGGAAACCGGGTTCGAAGATCGCCATGTTGGGACCGAGCCGGAGCGCGTGACTCCTCTCCATCATCCACTCGATGTCGGCGAAGCTGTGTTGGTAGACGAGGCTCCCCTCGCTACGGGGCGGACCATCGGCCTCGAACGGACCTAGATTCACCGAGCCGGGATCGACGTACGCGACCCGCAACATCCCCTTGGCGGCCAGGATCTCTTGGTGGCCCCAGCGCGTCTGGATATCGCCGGGCCAGTTGCTGGTGGGATACAGCAGCGCATCGGGCACCTCGGCCAGCACCGCCTGGTAGAGCGCGGCACCCTTCGCCGCCATGACTTCGGGCGACGCGCCTCCGAGCTCTCCGGGACGACCCAGATCGTCGTGCTGGTGGATGATCTGGGCGCCCGCCTCCAGACAGCGCAACGCGTCGACACGAAGCTCTTCGACCGAGATGGGGACGTGGGGATTGCGCGTTTTGCGCGTGGCGCCGTTCAGGGCGACCTCGAGAAGCACCGGAGATGCGACTTGGCTCATCGCGCAAGCGTATCAGTGTTTCGGGAAGGGTTGTATCGTCGCGCATCATCGGCAAACGCCAACCGGCGGCCGCGTGTTCGCGGTATGCTCGCACTGGGTGAGCAGGGTGGAGCGGGAGGAGGATCCTGTGCGACCGCGTCCGATCTCGGCCGACTCTCACATCGTGGAACCGCCCGAGGCCTTCGCCGGGCTCGCGGAACGCTTCGGCGACCTGGCGCCCCGCATCGCGACGACCCCGCGCGAGGGCGAGGGGATGGTGCTACCGCTGGCACCGCAGGGTTCGCTCGGCGCCGGCCGAATGGGCATCGCGGGCCGCCGTCTGGATCCGGGCTGTGGGCTTAAACGGCGACGGGGCCACAAGCCGGCGCCCGAAGACCCCCAGGATCCGGCGATTCTGGCGCGGATCCGGTTGGGGTATCCGGGCCTGCGATCGGGGATCCTCGATCCCAAGCGCCGCCCGGCGGATCAGGATGCCGACGGAGTCCGCGCCGAGGTGCTCTATCCGAGCTTCTTCTTCCGGATCTTCGCCCTCGAGAACGCCGCGCTGGTCGAGGCGTGCTTCCGAAACTACAACGACTGGCTGGCGGACTACTGCGGCCAGGCGTCGGATCGCCTGGTCGGACTCGCCCTGCTCCCGCTACACGATCCCGTTGCGGGCGCTCGCGAGCTCGAGCGCGCGCTCAAGCGCGGCTTCCGGGGCGCGTGCATTCCGAGCGCTCCTCCTGCAGGGCGGCCCTATCGGGACGCGGCCTATGAGCCGATCTGGTCGCTCGCCGAGGAGGCCCGCATCCCGCTCTCGATGCACATCGGGACCGGCGCTTCCCACGGCTCGTGGGACATCCTCGTCAAGGACCCGATTGGAGGCTACGCAAGCGCTCCCGTCTCCATTCAGCAGACGCTGGCCGAACTGATCTGCCAGGGGATCGCCCACCGCCACCCCGGGCTCCGCTTCGTCGTCACCGAGTTCAACACGGGGTGGATCGCGACCTGGCTGGACCGGATGGATCAGGGCTACGGGCGGAGCCCCACGAGCGCGTCACCCGACCTTGAGGCCCTGCCGAGCGAGTATTGGCACCGCCAGTTCTACGCGACT
>CAZTOE010000065.1:0-18447 GCA_964615045.1 uncultured Spirochaetales bacterium | reverse complement strand
GGTTGCCTGCCGGCCGGCGGGCGAAGCCCGCGTTATTTAAGGAGTTAAAAGAGATGAACAAGGCTTCTTTGGGTTTTCTTGACGAGGTGATGCGCTGCGCTTCGCCTTCGGGTTTCGAGGCGCCGGCGCACGGCCCCGGGATTGCGTCGGGCGCGCGGGGTGCGGCGCGAGGCGCGTTCGAGTTCGCCTTCGAGCGTCCGAATCAGCCGCTCCTTCTCCTCGAGATCGCCTGTCGCCTCTTCGAGAAGCTCCTCCAGCGCGGTGCGCTCCTCCTCGAGGGAGCGCGTCAGCTGGCCCGCCTGCGACCGAAGTGCCGCCTCGCGGGACGCGATGTCGCCGAGCTGCCGCTCCAAGGCGTCGCGTTCGGCGTCCAAGCCCTGGAGTTCGCCCTTTACTTCGGCGGCGAGGCGTTGCTCGAAGCGAGCGGAGAGCGCCACAAGGCGAGCCTCAATCTCCGCGGCTCGCTGCGCCGCTTGCTCGCGATCGCCGAGGGCGGCGCGCAACTGCTCGTCCTCGAGGCGCGCGCGGCGGCGCGTGAACAGAAACAGCGTCTGCACGAGAGCGGCCGCGTAGAAGACCAAGATGACGTTGGCGGCCAGTGAGTTGTGCGGGACCGACACCAGGACCTCACCCACGCCGCGCGGTGCAGCGCCCGTATCCGCGAGGGACTTGCCGGCGTACCGGATCCGCGCCCCGCGTACGTAGAGCGGGGCGTTGTCGCTCGCCTCGAAGAGCAGGGCCGCCACGCGGACCCCTCCGGGCCGAACCCACACCGAGTCGGAGATCGCCCGGTCGAGTCGGTCGGTCAGGTTGGCGGCCTGCTTGCCTCCGGCGTCGGTCTCCTGGTGCAGGGCGGCGATCAGCCGCGCGACAAAGTGCCTTTCGAGGGCCACCTCGAGCGCCTTGACGCTGAAGACATAGCAGACCACGAACAGCAGCAGCGCGACGTAGGTGAACCGGAACGAGGCGAGCCGGTCGAGACTCGCCGCCGCGCCGCCCCTCTCCGGTTGGTTTGCTCGCTGCTTCGCAAGAGCTAGACGCCACGCCATAGCCCACCTCTTCGCCCTGCCGCGGCCTGCGGTGAAGGGGCGCGCGACGCCAGGGGTGGGGGAAGGCCTATCCTCTGGCGGTGCGGGCTTTAGCGATGCGGGTCGCCGATCTCGATCGAGACATGAGCGACGTGGTGCCGGTCGGTGTGGACGCTGCCAGCGCCTATCTCTTCGACCGCATGACCGCGCTCGCTCTCGAAACGCTCCGCGTGCGGCCGGGGATGCGCGTCCTCGATGTCGCGGCTGGGTTTGGGCAGGACACCGCGGCACTGCGTGAGCTCGGGGTCCGGGCGATCGCGGTCGAGCCGTCGAGTCGGATGACGGGTGCCGCCCGCTGGCGCGCGGAACAGGAGGGCTCGCGGTTGCCCACCTGGGTCCGGGGATGGTCGACCGCGCTGCCGTTTGCCCGCGCGAGCTTCGACGCCGTCCTGTGCAAGGGATCGCTCGATCACTTCAGCGAGCCTCTGGTGAGCCTGAGAGAGATGGCGCGCGTGACCCGGTCTGGTGGTCGCGTGGTCGTGGCGGTCGCGAACTTTCGGTCGCTGGCCTGCCAGTGGGCTGCGCTCCGGGATCGGGTCCGGGCGCGCTTCGGTGGACCCGAGCTCTGTTCCCGGCGTTCGTACGACGTGCCTTCCGATCACTTCACGCGCTACGACGTGTCGCTGGTGCGCGCGCAGGCCTCGCGCTGGATGGCCGTCGAGACGTGCATCGGCGTCTCGCTCGGCTGGGGCCTGCCGGGCTGGTCGCGCGTGCTCGATCGACTACCGGAGACGGCGGCGTCCGCCATGTTGCGCGCCCTTGACCGCGTGGCCCGCCGCTGGCCGGAGGCGGCCGATGTCGTCGTGGTTGCCGGCCGGCCCCGCGCCTGGAGCAGCGCGGCGTAAACCGCCTCGGTCGCTGCTGCGACGCGGGGCCAGGCGTAGCGCGCCTGCACTTCTGCCCGCGCCGCCCGAGCCCCCCGCAGTGCTGCCTCGGGCTGCGCCAACAGCCCGCAGATCGCCTCCGCCAGCGCCGTCGGGCGACCCGGCTTGACGAGTACACCGCCACCCACCCCGTCCAGAATTTCCGGGAGCGCGCCCGTGGCCGCAGCGACGACGGGCGTCCCGCACGCCAGGGCTTCAACCGCGGGAAGGCCAAAGCCTTCGAAGCGAGACGGCACGACCACCAGGGCCGCCCGCCGATAGCGCGCGATCAGTTCCTCCTCCGAAAGCGGCCCGGTGATCGCCAGGCGCCCCTCGACGCCGCGTGCGCGCGCCCACGCGCGGGCTGGGTGCTGCGCTCCGTCGGTGTCGACCAGGGTCAAGGTGACCTCGCGCGGAAGTTCGGCCAGAGCATCGATGAGCACCGCGACACCCTTGTTGGGATCGGCGGCGCGAGCCACGCAGAGCAACTCGCGCGGATTGCGGACGCTCGCAGGAGCCGGCGCGAACCGCTCGGTGTCGAGGCCGTTGGCCACGCAATGGATGCGTGTCGGCGCCACGCGGTAATCGCGCTCGAGGAGCGCGCGGCCCACCTCTGAGGCGGTGACAATCGCATCGAGGCGCCTCGCCACGGCGCCTTGCATGCCCACCGGGTGGAACTCGAGCGTACCCACGCGCTCGCGCAGCGTCCGGTCGCGTCGCAGCGACGCCCGGCGGTCGACCGAGAGCGGATGGTGGACCGTCGACAACACCGGCACTCCCAGGGCACGGGCGGCGAGCAGGCCCCAGCCCAGCGACTGGATGTCGTGCACGATGTCGTAGCGCCGGCCGTGGCGGGCGCGGCGCGCTAGCTCGCGGAACGCGCGGGCGCTGAACACGAAGGGCTCCGGAAAAAAGCCGATGCGACTGGCGCCGAGCTCGTAGAAACGCAGCGGGGAAAGTACCGACCAGGAGCGCTCGCGGGGCAGCACGGGCGCGTTCTTGCGATCGAACCACTTCGCCCAGAAGGCGTCGCTCCATATCGGCGTCACGTCGCGGCAGAAGGGCATCGGATCCGGTTCGGGCGGTCCGACCAAAACGTCGACCGCGTGGCCGCGGCGTGCGAGCTCCCGGGCGAGGAACCAGAGATAGACGCCCTGGCCGCCGCAACGCATGTTGCCCCGGTAGCAGAGCAGCGCGATCCGCAGTGCTCGCTTCACGCCCGGGACGGCACCGTGTCGCGCCGCGTGTAGATCACCAGACTTTTGGGACACACGAAATTGAGAACCCGCCGCTCGAACGCGTCGAGCCAGCGCGATTGCGTCGCGAGCAACAAGAAGTTCCGATAGGCGCGAACCCAGCGGTTGCGGTCGGCGCGCGGCAGGCCCACGATCGAGCGCAAGGCCCAGTACGCGGTATGAAAACCGTGGGCGAAGCCGACCCCAGAGGGTCGCAGTCCGACGCGTGTCAGCACCTGCGCCAGGGCCCGCGGCCGAAAGATTCGAATGTGTCCTCCCGGCGTCTCGAAATAGTCGTCGCCGAGCCGCAGGTAGAGCCTCTCGCTGATGGCGGTCGGCACCGTAACGGCGCAAGTGCCGCCCGGCCGCACTACGCGGGCGATCTCGCGTGCCGCGGCGGCGACGTCGTGCACGTGCTCCATCACCTCCGAGCAGATCACGCGATCGAAACTCGCCGCAGGAAAAGGCAGCGCGAAGGCGTTGCCGCGCAGGACCGCTCCCGAACGGCCCGCGGCTTTTGCGGCTGCCCGCAGCGGGCCCGAAGCCCGCCGCAACGCCGCAGCATCGAGGTCGAGCCCCACCACGTGGGCACCGCGTTCCAAGGCCCCGAAGCAGTGCCGACCTTCTCCGCAACCCACGTCGAGCAGCCGATCTCCCGTGCGCAGGTCAAGACGCGCGAGATCGACGGTCAGCAGCACGCCGCGTTTCCTCGAAGACCTGGACCAGTTCTGAGGCCGCCTGTTCCCAGCGAAACACCCGCTCGACGCGCGCGCGCGCCGCGCGGCCCATGGCGCGCAGCCCCTCCGGATCGGCGAGGAGCTCGGCCAGTGCGCGGGCGAGGGCTCGGGGTTGCCCCGGCGGAACGAGACGCCCCGCCCGGCCGTCGGTTCCCACCACCTCGGGGAGGGCGCCCGCCGCGTGTGCCACCACCGGGAGTCCGCAGGCCATCGCCTCGCTGGCGGGAAACCCAAAGCCCTCGAAAAAGGACGGCACGACCGCGATGCGAGCGGTCGAGTACTGGGCCACCAGTTGCGGGAGTTCGTACCACCGCTTGCACAGCACCACGCGATCGCTGAGGCCGTAGCGCTGCACCAGGCGCGGCACCAGGCCGTTCTCGGGGATCCGCCCGTCGACGATCTTGAGCGTCACCGTCGGCAGGAGCGCGAGTGCGCGCAGAAGCGTGCCGATGCCCTTCTTGCGGTCTTCCGTGCGGCCGACGAAGAGCAAGTCGGTCTCGATGGCGGTATCGGCGATCGGCCGGAAGAGTTCGGTGTCGGTTCCGTTGTAGACGACCGCCACGTCTTTCCGAGGGATCCCGAAGTAGCGCTCGATTTCGCGGCGCGACGCCTCGCTCACCGTCACGATCTTGTCGAGGCGGGGGGCGACGCGCTGCTGCATGAAGAGCGGGAAATACAGCGTCCGCCGCACCCGCGTCCAGAAGCGGGGCTCGATCCGGAAGTCGGCCTCGCGGTCGAGGTGAAGCGGGTGATGGATGACGGAGACCACCGGGATGCCCGTTGCCCGCAGCGCGAGAAGTCCCCAGTTGAGCGATTGGTTGTCGAACACCACGTCGAAGCGGTGGCGACGCTGGAGCTCCATCCAACGCCGGAGCAGGCGAAGCCCGAAACTCTGCATCTCCGGAAACACGCCGATCCGCGACACTCCGAGCTCCCAGAGCGTCAACGGCCGGAGCAGCCCGAGACGCCCGGGACGACTCGCCAGCTCATGCAGCCGGACTCCGAAGGCGTTGGCGTTGGGGATGCGATGGAGGGGAATCCCGGCGTCGAGGGTGGGGTAGGGCGGGCCCGCGATCACGTGCACGTCGTGGCCCGCGCGCTTCCATTCGCGGGCGAGCTGGGCGGCGTAGATCCCCTGGCCGCCGCAGTACATGTTCCCGCGGTAGGTGAGTAGCGCGATGCGCACGCGGACTCAGCCGTCCGTGGTCGAACCGTCGGGGGAGGGCTCGCCGCTCGCTTCGAGGTCGGCCTCGGGCTCGAGGCGCACGCGCAGGATGGTCCAGCCGACCCAGAAGGTGAGGCCCAGGACCGAGAACACCAACGCGGCGACCGGGATCGCGAGTGCCAGGTAGCTTCCGCGCGCCAACCCGGCGAGGAAGAGAAGCGCCGTCAGCGCCGCCCCCAGGCAGATCGCGCCACCCTGGAGTCGCTGAAGGTCCGTCATCTCGCTTCCTCGCTGGTGGTGTCAGGGGGCACGTGTCAGCGGATGTCGCGGGCGCTCATCTGCTCGTGGTTCGCCGCCGCCTCAAGCGGTACGTAACCGGGTCCGCCATGGCCGTCGGAAAGCGCTCAATCCCTGGTTGGTACCAGGTGGGCTCCATGTCACCCGCTCCGCGCGGGCGAGGGACGGATCCCGTCGCGTTCTCACCGGGGTGAGCATCGTCTTCCCTAACGCACCCGGCAGACCCGGAGGCGCAGTATTCGCGCCGCGAGGCCGGGTGTCAAACCCCGTCGAGGTCAACGGGTGAGGTCCTCGGCGAGCTCGATCAGATTTCCGTCCGGATCGTGCACGTAGGCGGTCCGCTGTCCCCACGGTCGGTCGGTGGGGTGTGCGACCGCGGAGGCACCGGCGGCGAGGAGCTCTTCAAACGCCTCGTCGCAACCGCTTACCTTGAAGCCCAGCTCGAAGGAGGGTGCCGACCGGCGAGGGGGATCGAGCACTGTGCCGAGAGTCTCCTCCATCGCGTCGCGGGTGTAGAGGGCAAGGCGCGTCGTGCCGGCCTCCAGCTGGGCGTAGCTCTCGGCCCGGTGCTGGAGTCGGAGTCCCAGTGTTTCGGCGTAGAACGAAAGCGATTGCTCGAGATCCGCCACGATCAAAATCACGTAGTCGAGGACTTCGACCTGCACCCCAGCCTCGCGTTGCACGGCCCGCCGCCAAAGGCTACCAGAGCCGGGAAAGACTCGTTATGGCCGGGTTTCTCGACGCCGTGCGCATGACGCGGGGCGCGAACCCTCTCTGGGAATGGAGGTCGAGGCATTGAGCGCAATCGACGTCTACCTCGACAACAATGCGGAATATGCGGTCCGGTTCTCCAAGGGAAGCTTGTCCGCCCCCCCGGCGAGAAGGATCGCGGTCGTCACGTGTATGGACGCCCGTTTGGAAACGGGCGCGCTGCTCGGCCTCGAGGCAGGGGATGCACACGTGATCCGAAACGCCGGCGGCGTCGTGACGGACGATGTCATCCGGTCGCTCACGATCTCGCAGCGGCTCCTGAAAACGCGCGAAATCATGCTCATCCATCACACCGATTGCGGCATGTTGACGTTTACCGATGCCGAGCTCCGCGATTCCATCGAGAAGGAGACAGGGGTTCGACCTCCCTTTGCGATGGAGGCGTTCGCCCATCTCGAGAAAAGCGTGCATCAATCCATCGCGCGCATTCACGCGAGCCCTTTTGTTCCGCACAAAGATGCCGTGCGCGGGTTCGTGTGCGAGATCGAGACCGCGCGGCTGCGCGAGGTGACCTAGGCGCGCGGCCCTGCCGGTGCAGCCCAACGACGACTTCAGCCGGGCCTCCGGGGCTCGATCAACCTGCGCGCCCGCGAAGCGTGGGGCGAAGCCCCTCTCTTCCGGCGCACGCTTGAGATGCGGGCACTAACCTCCCCCACGTCCGGCTTTCGGAGGGGACGCCTTCCAGGTCTTCCCCTCACAACGACGTCCGGATGCCGCTGGAGGCACTGACGCGTTACGTTCGACCGTCATGCGCGTAGTGGGGTTGATGTCGGGGACCTCGGCGGACGCCGTCGATGCGGCGTTGGTCGAGTGGCCCGACGATGCGGCGGCCCGGCCCTTTCGCTTGCTTGCCTATCGCGAAGAGCGCTTTGCGCCGGAGCTGCAGCGGCGCATCCATCGTCTGGCGGCGGGCCGGCTTCCGGCAGCGGAGGTGTTGCGCGAGATGATGCGCCTCGACGCGTTGCTCGCCGATCACTTCGCCGCCGCCGCCCGGGCAGTCGCCGCGGCAGCCGGCGTGGCGCTCGAGAGGGTGGATGCGATCGCGTCGCATGGCCAGACGGTCGCTCACTATCCCGAAGACGGCGTCACGCTTCAGCTCGGGGATCCGTCGCGAATCGCAGAGGCCACCGGCGTCCGGACGATCGGGGACTTTCGGGCTCGCGATCTGGCGGCGGGCGGCGAGGGTGCGCCGCTGGCGCCCTTCTTTCACTGGTCGGTCCTCACCGCTCCCGAGGAAGCGCGGCTGATTCTCAACCTCGGGGGCATGGCGAACCTGACCTGGCTCCCGCCGGCTGCGGCTCGCAAGGACGTGCTCGCTTTCGACGTCGGTCCCGCCAACGCGTTGATCGACGCTGTCGTGAGCGAGTGCAGCGGCGGCCGCGAGCGCTTTGATCGCGACGGGGCGCGCGCACGGAGCGGGCGCGTCGACGACACGCTCCTCGCCGAGCTCCTGGACGATGACTTTCTGCGCCGCCCGCCCCCCAAGTCGACGGGTCGCGAGCGCTACGGACTCGCCGAGGGCGAACGCCTCGCGCGGGATTGGAGCGATCGCGGGCGGCCGTCCGAAGATCTGGTGGCCACACTCGTCGCGTTCACCGCCCATGCGGTGGCGCGCGCGGTGACCGACTTCTTGCCGGGTGCACCGCAGCGCGTGTGGGTGGGCGGGGGGGGCGCGAAAAACCCCGCGCTTCTCGATGCGCTCACGGCCGTGCTCGAGCGAGCCCTCGTCGAGCCGCTCGACGCCTCCGGGGTTCCGGCGGACGCGGCGGAGGCCATGGCGTTCTCCCTGATGGGCCGCAATACCCTGCTCGGTCTTCCGAATCACCTTCCCCAATGCACCGGTGCCCAGCGCGCTGCGGTACTCGGGGAATGGGCTCCCGGTCTCCGCGACCAACGCGAGTCGGTGTAGAGGCTCGGCCGAAAGCCGGATCAGAACGGAACGCGATCGCCGTCGTCGGCGGTCTCGAGGTCGAGGCGCCCGCGAAAGGGAACCATCTCGTCGCCGAGGTGGGTGAGGATGAGGCGGCCGCAGTCGAGTTCGTCGGCTCGCTCCTGGAGCGTTCGGTAGTTCAGGTGATAGCCGAACTCGAGATCGTAGAAGGTGCACTCGCTCACCACGAGGTCGGCCCCCTGAGTGTGGCCGGGTAGGGCGTCGAACCATCCGGTGTCGCCGCTGTAGATCACGTGAGACGAGCCCGCCTCGACGGAGAATCCGTGCGGTTTGGTGTCTTCCTGGTGCCGCGTAGCGAAGGGGCGGATCCGTACCGGGCCGACCTGGGACGCGCGCCGCGTCGACCATTCGGCGAAGTGGAGCGCGAAGGGAAGGTCCTCGTGCACGCCGTGTCCCATCACTGCGGCGAGTTCGCGCACGCGCGCCTCGATACCGGGAGGGCCGGCGATCAGAAGCGGGCGGGTGCGCTCGTCCGCGAAGGTCGAGGCGAGCAGGAATTGCGGAATCCCGGCGAAATGGTCGGCGTGGAAATGTGAGATCGCAATCGCGTCGATCTCCTCGCGCGCCACGCCGAGGGCGGCCAGGCCGGTGCAGGTGGTCGGGGCGCAGTCCAGCAGAACCGCGCCGTCGTCCACCCGCAGGAGCAGGGCTGCTTGGCGACGCCCTCCTGCGCCGAAGGCGTCGCTGGTTCCCACAAAGACGAGTTCGTTCACTCGCGTTTCTCCTGGGTTGGAGCGAGCGGACGGATTTCGCGCACGCCTTGCTCTACCTCGACGCGGTGGAAACGCCCGCCGGCGAAGATGCCGTCGCGGCCGCAGAACGTGTCGGGAACGCGCTCTCCGTCCCACACTACCGCGCGCTCGAGATGCACGCCGCGCCCCAAAACCGCGCCGGCTCCAACCACCAGATCCGGAGTGAAGCGCGTCCCCCGCGCTCGGGCCGGCGCATCGCCCGGCCAGTAGGAAAGCGCGAGGGGCTCGAGATTGGTGCGCAGGTACTCCGCAGGGGTGCCCACCGGCTCCCAGCGCGAGTGCCCCGGTTCGAGGTAGCTCGAGCCGATGTCCCCTGCGCCGTTCGCCAGCTCGGGAGCCAGCCAGTCGTCCAGATGCGAGAAGATCTCGCGGTCGGGCAGGGACTCGAACGCACGGGGTGAAAAGAGATTGGCGCTGACGTAGAGGCCCGCCCGCCGCTCTCCCCCCAGGTCGAAGCGCCGCGCAATCCGCCGGATGCGTCCGGCAGCGTCGGTGCCGAGGGTCCCGAACAGCGCTGCGCGCGCGTCCTCGCGCAGGACCAACGTTGCTCGGCGGCCCGCCGCCCGATGCGCCTCGACGAGCGGCGCGAGCTCGAAATCCACCAGCATGTCGCCCGCGATCACGAGCGCCGGGTCGCTCTCAGCCAGAAAATCGGCGACCCGGCGAATCCCACCCCCGGTGTCGAGCAGGTGCTCCTCTTCGGAGAAGTACAGCGATAGACCCGGTGGGCACCAGGCTTCGGCTGCGTCGCGGGCCGTGCGCGGGTGATGATGGAGGTTGATCGCGACCTCCTGGACCCCCTGCCGCTGCAACCAGGCCAGGGCGTAGGCGAGCAACGGGACCCCGCGCACCGGCAGCGCCGGTTTCGGCCGCAGGTCGGTGAGCGGACGCAGCCGTAGCCCGAGCCCCGCCGCCAGGATCATGGCCCTCATGGCGTCTTCTCAAGCGCGGCGCGGTCGAGCAACGCGGCGAAGGGCGCGTGGCGTGCGTCGCGGGAGGCGAGCCGCGCGCCGGCTTCGCGCAGGGCGCGCGCGGTACTGGCGAGATAGCCCAGATAGCGGCCGTCGCCGCGCGCAGCGGCAGCCAGAAAGAACGCATGGTCCTTGGCCTTGCGGGCGAGCGTCAGGAGGTCGAAACGCCGCTCGAAGGTTGCGCGATCGGGAGCGTCGGGCAGCGCGATGCGGGCCGCTTCGGCGAGCTCACTCCGCAGCGGCCGCGGGAGCTCGACATAGGAGTCGCGCAGCAGGCACACCAGATCGTATTCAGGAGGCGCGAAAAAGGCGCCCTGCAGGTCGATCAGGACGAGGGCTTCGCGCTCCCCCCGTCGCGCGAGCATGAGATTGGAGCTTTGAAAGTCGCGGTGGGCAAGGCGCTCGGGCGCTTCGGCGACGGCTTCGGCAATCAGGTTGAACCCCTCCCGCACTACACGGCACTCGCTTGCGCTGGGCGCTCGGCCCAGCGCGATCGGCAAGCTCGTCGCGACAAAGCGGGCCTCTTTGAAGCGCAGCAGATCCCGGTCGAGATGCCGCGCCGCGGTGGCCGGCCCCGGATCGGCGATGCGCTGCAGGCGGGCCGGAATCCCGCAGGCCTCGCGGTAGAGCGCTCGCAGCCGCTCGGGGTCGGCCACCGCCGCTTCCCGCGCGAGGCTGCGATCTCCCAGATCCTCAAGGAGATCGATGCCCCGCTGTGGGTCGTGACCGTAGCTCCGCGGCACCGGGATTCCCGCCGCCGCGAGGACCCCGCGCAGGGGCTCGAGGGGAGGCTCGGGCCCGCTCCCCGCCGCGGGCGCATCTTTGCGGCTCTCCACGCGGGCGATCACACGGCTGGGAGGGCCCACCGCGAAATGAAGCCGGTAGAAGCTTCGCGACCCCAGGCCGGGCGCCAGCCGCTCGATGCGCGTCGGCCCTCTTCCCAAATAGAGCGCCGCGACCGCCTCGAGTTCGCGCTCCATGGTGCTCGATTGCGTGCGTTCCAAGCCGCTCAGCCGAATAGCACGTGGCAGGCAGCGGTGGCGGCGACGAGGCCTGCGAGGTCGCCGCACAAGCACGCCGGCAGCGCGTGGCGGGCATCGCGGACCCGGGCGGCACCGAGATACAGGGTCAATACGTAGAAGGTCGTCTCGGTCGAGCCCTGCAGGCTGCTCACCAAGAGACCGATAAACGAATCCGGGCCGTGCGTCTCCATGGTCTCCACCAAGACCCCGTACGCGCCCGACCCCGAGAGCGGCCGCAGCACCGCCATCGGGAGTACCTCCGCCGGAAGCCCCAGCGCTGCGGTCGCGGGCCCGATCCACGCGATGAAGGCCTCGAGCGCACCCGAGGCGCGCAGCATCGCGAGCGCGGCCAGGATCATCACCAGGAAGGGAATGATCCGGACCGCCACCTCGAGCGCCTCGCGGGCGCCTTCGACGGCGGCCTCGTAGGCGCGCACGCGACCCGAGATTCCGAAGATCAAGAGCACCGTAATGAAGATCGGAAGAAACCAACCGCCCGCCAACTCCTTCACCAGATCTGCGCTGGTCGCGTCACTGCGCACCACGTGCAGCACCAGGGCGACCAGCAGGGCACCGACGACGCCGAATACGATGAACCTCGTGCCCGCGGTGAGGGGGGTCGGGGGCGGCGGCAGTTCGATCTCCGTGTCGTCCGCGGTGGCAGGGGGCGGGAGGGCTTCCGCGACAGTGCTGGGCGCGAAGCGCGCGCGTTGTTGCAGCAGTAGCGCCGCCGTCACCGCCGCCAGCGTGGAAGCGCAAGTCGCTACCAGGGTGGGTAGCCAGATCACGACTGCCGCTTCGGAGCCCATCGCCGCGCGCAGCGCGATCACGCCCGATGGGACCAGCGTCACGCTCGACGCGTTGATCGCCAGAAACAACACCATGGCGTTGCTCGCCGAGCCCGGCGTCCGGTTGAGTCGCTCCAGTTCGACCATCGCCTTCAAACCGAAAGGGGTCGCGGCATTGCCGAGTCCGAGCGCGTTGGAGGCGAGGTTCATGATCATCGCGCTCATCGCTGGGGAGTCGGCTGGCACTTCGGGGAAGAGCCGCCGCATCAGGGGCGCCAGCGCGCGGGTGACCCAGTGGAGCAGGCCGCCATCCCGCGCGACCCGCATCAAACCCAGGAACAGCGCCATGACACCGGTGAGCTTTACCACCAGCGCGACGGCGTTCTCGGCGCCCTGGAGCGCCTCTTGCCCGACCGCTTCCATGCGGCCGGTGAAGGCGGCCCAGAGCACTGAAATCAGGATCAGCGCGACCCAAATGGCGTTGAGCACGGACCCCCCGGCCGGCTCGAGCCCGAGACCGCACTCGGGCACACGGTCAATTGCCGGGCGCGAGGCTCGGGGATACGCTCGCGAGCGTCAAGCCGAGGTCGCGCGCGGATCCGGGGGGTGAGTTGACGCGGCAGGCCTTCGTCATCGTGTGGGTCGTTCGGATCGCCGCGCTAGGGATCGCGGGCGCGGTCTCGGCGGCCGAGGGGGTAGCCCCGGCGGCGATCGGGTCGGTGGAGCGCGCCGAGCTCGCGCCGCGCTCCGAGGCCTGGGTAACGCGCCTCGAGGCGGCTTTGGACGCGCGCGCGCTGCGCGGCGCCTCGATCTCGGTGCTTGCGGTCGAACGCGCGACTGGGCGCGAAGTTTTCGCGCGAAACGCCGATCTGGCTCTCGTCCCCGCCTCCAACCAGAAACTGCTGACCGGCGTGGTCGCGCTCTCGGTCTTTGGACCCAGTCATCGTTTCACGACGCGCATCCTGAGCGACGCCCGGCCCGACGCGGAGGGTCAGGTCGAGCGCCTCTACGTGGTCGGTGCCGGCGATCCCACGCTCACCTCCGAGGAGTGGTGGCGGCTGGCGGCCGATTTGCGACGCGGAGGCCTGCGCAGAGTGCGCTCCGGCCTCGTCCTCGATGACACGGCCTTCGATCGCGAACTCTGGAATCCGAGCTGGGGAGCCGTAACGGCCCGCGCCTACTACGCGCCGGTGAGCGCCCTCTCCGCGAACTACGGGGCCTTCGCGATCGCGGTTGAACCCGCTGACCAAGCCGGAGCGCCACCTCGGGTGGCCCTCGATCCGCCGCTTCCGTACTTCCAGTTGAGCAATCAGGCGCGTACGACGCCGCCCGGGACGCCGACGCGCCTCACCGCCACGCGCGCGGCCGTCGCCACCGGAGAGGAGGTTCGCGTAAGCGGCACTGTGGGTCGAAATCGTGCCCCCCGCATCCTCTACCGCAGCACCGCGCGACCCACCCTCTACGCGGGCGGAGTGCTGCGCGCGCAACTCGAGGCGGTGGGAATTTCGGTGGGGGGGGAGACGCAGCGCGGGGTCGCACCCGAAGCGGCGACCGAGCTGCTCGCCTTTGAGGGCAAAAGCGTCGCCGAGAGTGTCCGACTCTTGATGAAGTACAGCAACAATCACATCGCTGAATGCCTCGTGAAGGCACTGGGGCACGCAGCGGCGGGTGGACCGGGTTCGTGGAAAACCGGTACCGCGGCGTTGCGAAGCGCGCTACAAGAACGCGGGCTCGACCTCGGGCAGGCCGTGGTCACGGACGGTTCCGGGCTGTCGCGCAGCAACCGCGCTCCGGCGCGGCTCTTCGTGCAAGTGCTCCGCTATGTGGATCGATCTTTCGACTTCGGGCCCGAACTGCTCGCGGCGCTGCCGCTGGCGGCCCGCGATGGGACCCTCGAGGATCGCGCGGAAGCGGTCGCGGGCCGCATGCGCGCCAAAACCGGGCGGCTCGACGGGGTCGCGTCACTTTCGGGACTGGTCCGGACCCCGGCGCGGGACCTGGTGTTCTCGGTCCTCGTGAACGGGGCCCAGGGCGGGGACGCAGACGTGGTGGGCGCGATCGATCGCTTTGTCGAAGTCCTCGCTCAGGATCCGACGGAGGCCCGTTCCACTCGTGAGAAAGCGCCCATGACGCGCTCGGCGTACTGAGCGGGCACGGTGGTGCCGCGACGTAGGCGCGTGTCGATCCGGCCGGGTCCCCAGTTGTAGGCGGCTAGCGCGACGCGAATGCTGCCGTAGCGGTCGAGGAGTTCCTTCAGATAGGCCACTCCGATTCGCACATTGGCTTCGGGATCGAAGAGCGTTTGGCGACCGCGCCACGGTACCCCGATGCGCTCAGCGACCTCGGCTCCGGTCAGCGGCATCACCTGCATGAGCCCGAGAGCGCCCACCTGCGAGACCGCAAAGGGGTTGTAGGCGCTTTCGACGTGGATCACGGCCATCACGAGGTGCGGCGAGACTCCGTGCTGCGCACTGGCCTCGAGGATCGTTGCCGCCACGCAGCGCCGTTCTTCAGCGGTGAGGGCCTTGGAGCGGTCGAGGCGCTTCAGCAGCGCCTCGACGCGGTCGCCACTCGGCGCTTCGGTTCCGCGCGCAACCAACGCCTCCGCGGGTCGCACCTCGGTTTCTTGAGCCAAGGTGGGCTCGGGTAGCGGCGTTACACGAGCACCCGGCGCCGCGAGCATCAAAACGACGCTCAGAGAGAGGATATGCGTTCGGCGTGTCATCATGGTCGCCCCGCTAACCGGTAACCAAGATCCCGAGCGAAGTCAGGATCTGGTAGTTGTTGACGACCGCTGCGGCGGTCCAGGTGCACACGCCCGTGAGGAAGGCGAGCTTCGCGCCGCGTGGAATCAATCGGGTGTGTACGACCACCCAGAGCGCGAGGAGGGTCACGAGGGCATCCATCACCAGACCCGGAATCAATCCGATTTGCGCGAAGAGCCAACGTGAGAGCGGATTGCTCTCCGTGACCTGGAAGCCTTCGACCGGCTCGCGCAGGCACAGGTACGTGGTCCAGTGGTCGGCGCTGCTCAGTAGGACCACCACTGCCGCCAAACCGATCAGCAATGTCTTCCGCTGTCGAGAGTCCGACGTGCCCATCATGGGGCCCCAGGAGAGCAAGAGCCATGCCCAGCGGCGGGCACTCCGGGGAAATGTGCTGGCGCCAGCTGCCGATGGGGGCCGAAGCTGCCTGTCACAGAGGGGCGCAGGGGTTTGCGGATCGCGCCACGCGAGGGAAGTGCGTTGCCCTATGGCGGTGTTTGGGATGCGATATGCCCGAGAACCCCAGGGGCTGCAGCGGGCTTTTGCTGGCCTCCGCGGGCTCTCGGTCGGGATGCTGCGTGTCGCCCGTACGGGTCTTAGCGACGGCGCATGCGACCCCTGCCGAGCAGGAGCCAATCGAGCGAGACGTTTTCCTTGAGCGAGAGCTGAATCAAGAAGTCCGCGTGGGGGGTCGTCCCGCTTTCGTAGCGGTTCACGTTCTGCTGAAAGACGCCCAGGTCGCGCGCAAACTGGCGCTGCGACCGCTGGCCTCGGACCTGCGCCAAACGATCGGGGAGCTTGCGCTTGCAACGCTCCACGGCAGCTTGAGACATCGACGACTCCCTGTTCGTGGCTCCGAGAATTTCGGGAGGCGCATTCTAGAGGCACCGGACCAAATTCCGCAAGCCGCTTGACGCGTCGAAGGCTCCGTGGTCCTCTCCCGGGGTTCGTCGCGAGGAGGCTCGATGCGGGTGACCGGCGGTGCGCTTCGAGGTCGACGCTTGCGGGTGCCCGCCGGCGCGTCCGTGCGGCCCACCTCGGACCGCGTGCGCGAAGCCCTGTTTTCCTCGCTGGGCGACGTCGCCGGTGCGGCGGTGCTGGATCTCTATGCGGGAAGCGGCGCACTCGGGATCGAGGCGCTCTCTCGGGGAGCGGCGGTGGCGTGGTTCGTCGAACGTGCGCCCCGCAGCCTCGCCGCGTTGCGCGGCAACGTCGAAGCGTTGGGGCTTGAGGCGGTTTCGCAAATCCGGCGCGGGGAAGCGGGCGCGGCGCTCCGCCAACTCGATCGCCAGCTCCGGGAGGGCGCGATGCTCCCCGATTGCGCCTCGGAGCGCGAGCCGTCGCCGCGAAGTGCCCTTTTCGAGCTGGTTTTCCTCGATCCGCCCTATGAGAGCGGTGAGGCGGGCCGGGCGCTGCGTTTGCTCGCAGACTCCGCCATTCTCTCGCGATCGGCTCGTGTCGTCGTCGAGACGGGCCGCCGGGCGCCACCCCCCAAGCTCGAGGCGTTCGACTTGACCTTCGAGCGGCGCTACGGGGACGCCCTGATCACCATCTTCGCGCCCATTGCAGCGAGCCGCTGCGATGAGGGCGCGCAACCGGAGGCACGTAGTCAGCGATGACACAAGGAGAACGAAAGCCCGGTCTGGCGGTGTTTCCGGCGAGTTTCGATCCGGTGACCAACGGGCATCTGGATCTCATCGATCGCGCTGCCGCGGTCTTTGACGAACTCGTGGTGGCCGTCGCCCGCAACCTCGCGAAGAGCGGGACGTTTTCCATCGACGAGCGTCTGGCGATGCTCGAGTCTGTGGTGGCCGATCGCCCGACAGTCCGGGTGACGAGCTTCGATGGCCTGCTGGTCGACTATGCGCGCCGCATCGGAGCAGGAGCCGTGATCCGCGGCCTGCGGGCCGTGTCGGACTTCGAGTACGAGTTTGAGATGGCCCTGATGAACCGGCACCTCTATCCGGAGATCGAGACGCTTTTCATGATGACGAGCCAGCGGTTCTTCTATGTGAGTTCCTCACGACTCAAAGAACTGGTGCGCTTCGGAACCAACGTCGAAGAATTCGTGCCACCGCTGGTGGCGGCACGCCTCAAGGAAAAGCTCGGCGCCAATTGAGCCAGCGGCCGATTCGTTTCGGCACCGGGGGATGGCGCGGCGTTCTGGGGGACGAGGTGACCGCGCCGCGGGTACGTGCCCTCGTGGAGGCCGTTGCCCAGTGGTGGAAGCACTCTTCGCCACATGGCGAGGTGCTGCTGGCCCACGATGCACGTCCGCTGGGGCGCGTTTTGCTGGCCTGTGCACTCCCGGCGCTGCGCCGCCACCAGCTGCGCCCATTCGTGGTGAAGAGCCCCGTGCCGACGCCGGTGGTCACGCAAGCCGTGGCGAGGCGGGGTGCGGTGGGGGCGCTCATCTTCACCGCGAGCCACAACCCCGCCTCGGACCACGGCATCAAGGTCGTAGGCGCGTGGGGCGGCGGCCTTCCGCGCGCTGACCAGCGGCGGCTCGAAGCCGGCGCGC
Source organism: uncultured Spirochaetales bacterium (assembly GCA_964615045.1). GTDB lineage: Bacteria > Myxococcota_A > UBA9160 > UBA9160 > PR03 > JANQRO01. The sequence continues at coordinate 1,521 of CAZTOE010000065.1, read as the reverse complement.
GCCGCGTGTTGAGGAAGGCCGCGTTGGAGCCCGCCGAACGGATCCCGCGTTCGCATGACCTCATCCCGGACTACCTCGCCCAGTTGAGCGGGTCGTTGTGCCTGCCCGGCCCGCACTGCAACGACCTCACGGTCTACTACGACGCCCTTCACGGCGCGGGATCCGCGGTGATGCCGCGTTTGCTTCGCCGCACCGGAGTCCACGTTCACGCACTGCACGTCGAGGCGACGAGCCGACCCGAGGGGGCCCCCGACCCGAGTGACGCGCGGCTGGCCGGGCTCGCCGCTCAGATTGCGGCGCGGCGTGGTCTCCGCGTCGGGCTGGCGACCGATGGGGATGCCGACCGCTTTGCAGCCCTCGACGAAACCGGGTCGCGGCTCAGCGAAGCAGAAGCACTGGCGCTCCTCGTCGACCACCTCGCCGCAACGGGTCGCCTGCGCGGTGCGGTCGGTTTGTCGCAGGCGACCGGCACTCTGGTGGCACGCGTCGCCGAGGCGCACGGGCTCGACGTCGTACGGCTGCCGATGGGGTTCTCTCACGCTTCCCTCGCTCTGCGGGATGGGCGGGTGGAACTCGCCGGGGACGAGGGGGGCGGATTTGCCTGGGCGCGCCTGGGCTGCGACAAAGACGGGATCCTGGCCAGCGCGTTGCTCGTCGAGCGCATCGCGGCCCGGGGCAAGCCACTCGGGATCGAGCGTCGCGCGCTGCGCCGGCGTTTCGGTAGCTTTCACTTCGCACGCGACGCGGTTCCCGGGACGCCCCGTGTCCTGGAGCGCCTCGCCGCGCAGGTCGACCGCCCTCCAACGCGGATCCTGGGGAATCGGGTCAGCGGGGTTCAGCTCGGCGAACGCCAGCGCTCGATTCGCTTGGAGCTGCCGGACGGTTTTCTCATGCTTCGAGCCTCCGGAACCGAGACGCTGGTGCGCGTCTACGCGGAGGGGCGGAGCCCCACGCAATTGAAGCGCCGACTCGAGACCGGCCTACGCCTGCTGCGCGGCGCCCAGTGATGCATGGACGCGCTCTTTGGATCCCGGTAGCCTGCCGGGGCCGGTCTGCCCCGAGATCGTCGTCAGGACGGGCGGGTGAGGGATGAAGCGTCGCTCGAAGCATGATTCGCAAGTGTCCGAGGATCAAGAAGGTCTTGGCGTAGAGAGGCAGGTGAACGCTCGTCTCGGCGAAAGTCGCGTCCTCCTCGCCGTGGCGGGTGGGATCGCAGCCTACAAGATTCCCGAACTGATCCGCACGCTCCATCGCTCGGGTTGCGCGGTCCGCTGCGCGATGACGCCGGCGGCCCGTGAGTTCGTCTCACCGTTGGTGCTGCAAACACTGAGCGGCACGGCGGTTCGGAGCGAACTATTCGACCCGGGCCAAGAAGGCGAGATCAACCACATCGCGCTCGCCGATTGGGCCGATGTCGTTGTGGTCGCACCTGCCACTGCCGACATCCTGGCCAAGATGAGCGCGGGCATCGCTGACGATTTGGTCGCGACGCTGCTCCTCGCGACGCGCGCGCCGGTGCTG
>CAZTOE010000064.1:0-18512 GCA_964615045.1 uncultured Spirochaetales bacterium | reverse complement strand
GTCCCGCCTGCACGAGCGCGTACAGCGGCTCGGAGCCGACTTGGATGCGTTCGACAGATCGTTTGAGGAACTCTCGACGGACCTGGTGAGACTCGTCGACACGCCACCGGCTGCCGACGGAGAAGCCACCGTCCAGGCGGGAGAAAACGGCACCTACCCAGCGTGCGCGGGGAGCACCCAGCGTACCCCGGTCCGTGAACATCGCGGCATGGAGGAAGCGGACTCTTGCGCGAACGCCCCGCCTCCAGACTCTTGCTGATCGGCCTCGACGCGGGCGACCTCGCCTTCTTGCGCGCCCGCTCCGGGGCGTTGCCTACCTTCGGGCGTTTGTTGGGCAGCGGCCGGCTGTTTGAAACCCGCTCGCCGAAGGCCCTCAGCGGCGCGGTGTGGCCGACGTTCTACACCGGCCATCATCCCGGCGAACACGGCATCTATCAGCACTTGCTCTGGGATCCCGCGCGGATGGGATTGCGGCGCATCGGCCCGGATTGGTGCCTGCGTCGCCCGTTCTGGGCCGACCTCGAAGCCCGAGGCGAGCGCGTCGCAGTGCTCGACGTGCCGTACTCCTTTCCGGTGACGCTGCAACGGGGGGTCGAGATCACCGACTGGGCGACCCACGGGCAGACCCACCCCTTCGCCTGCAATCACCCGCACGTCGCCAGCCAGATCCGGCGCCAATTCGGCCGAAGCCCGATCGGTCGCGAGACGCCCGTCGCAAAGACGCCAGCCCAACTCGCCCGTGTGCGGCGGTGCCTGATCGAAAGCGCCGCGCGCAAGGCGGAGCTCACCAGCGAGCTCATGCGGGAGCTCGAGTGGGACGTTTTCATCGCCGTCTTCGGCGAACTCCACCGCGCCGGCCACACGCTTTTCTCAGCACTCGACGAGCCCGATGCGGGTGACGTCGAATCTCCCCTTCTGGACGTCTACCGCGCCGTCGACCGGGCACTCGCGCGCATTCTCAAAAGCGTGGACCTGGAGCGCACCACGGTCCTCTTGTTCTCGGTTCACGGCATGGCGCGCGACAAGTCGCAAGCCCACGCCGTCCGCCCGCTGATGGATCGCCTCAACGAGCGCTTCCTCGAGCACAACTTCGGTGAAGCGCACCTCCGGCGGCGCCGGCGTGGGCTGATCCGGGGCTTGCGGGGACGCGCACCTGTACGTCTCCAGCACGCCGTGGGCGCCGTCGCTCCCGATGCCGTGCGGCGGTGGGTGGTCGAACAGGAGATTGTGGGGGGCCTCCATTGGCCGCGCACCCCCGGCTTCGCGCTTCGCACCGACATCCGCACCGAGCTGCGCCTAAACCTCAAGGGACGCGAGGCCATGGGGATGCTCGAACCCGGAAGCTGCCTCCACCACCGCTACCTCGAGTGGTTGCGCAAGGCGATCGAGCCCCTGTGCGATGCGCAATCGGGTGCACCGCTGGTGGACGAAGTGGTCGGCGTCCACGAGCTGTTCCCGGGCGCGCATGCGGACGGTCTGCCGGATTTGGTGCTGACGTGGCGCGACGAACCCCCCGCTCGCCGGCTCGCCTCTCCGACCCTGGGACAGCTGGAGGTCACGCCCCATGTCGCGCGCGGGGGCGACCACACCGATGTCGGCTTCGGCCTGCTGTTCGGCGCCCGCGCGAACGCAGAAGGCCTGCCCCCGCTCGCCGAGACGACCGACTTCGCCTCCTTTGTGCGAAACCTCTCGGAACGAGGCCGCCTCTAGCTCCGCCCGAGCGCTCTGGCGATCGGGCCGCGCACCGCGCCGATCGCCGGCCAGACACCTCCCGCCGCGCCGATCCCGAGCCCGTAGCCCAAGCCCTCGAGCATCAGGCGCCCGTCGACCTCCAGAGCGAAGGCTACCTGGGCATGGGTTTGAACGTTGAGTGTCGCGGTGGTCCAGCCGTTGCAGAGGCCATATGCAAGGCCCACTCCCAGAACGCCGCCCGCGAGACCCAAGACCAACGCCTCCATGAGGAACGCGCTGACAATGACAGGGCCCCTGAAGCCCAGCGCGCGGAGTGTCGCGATCTCGCGGCGTCGGGAAACCACCAAACTGTGGAGCGTGTGAAAGGCACCGAGCGACGCCCCGGCGCCCATCAGAAGCGCGACCCAACGCCCGAGACCCCGAACCACTCCCATCACCATCCTCGACTGCGCAGCGCGATGCTCGGTTTGTCGCATCACGCGTACGCGCGCGCGCGGATCGCGATCGAGCGCGCGCTGGAACCCGCTGAAGGCGTCGGCATCGACCAACTCCGCGTACGCCGCCTGAAAAGTGTCGCCGCGACGATAGAGTGATTGCAGCACCCGGGCGTCGGCCCAGAGCTCGGAATCTTCGGGCCCGCCAGTGGAGAAAGTCCCCACGATCTGCCAGGACCGGCCGCCCATTTCGAATTCGCGTCCGACCTCGAGACCGGCGAACACGCGGGAGGCGCCGACACCCACCAGCAATTCTGCGCGGCCCCACAGAAAGGCGCGCCCCTCTTCGATGACGAGCTCGCGGCGAACGCGAAACGCCGGCGGCTCCACGCCGCGTACGGCAACGTTGACCGCGGTCCCGGTGGAGCGGCGCGGGAGGTCCAGGATCAGGAAGAGTTCAGGCGATACGAGCGGCCCCAAGGCGTCGCGGGCCACGCCGGGTGCCTGGCCGATCAGGCGCGTCTGCGCGCGGCTCAGCGCGCTCACCAACTCGGAGTCGGCGCCCGCGCGAAGCACGACCGCCATCTCGGGGCGGCTCCCGTCGATCGAGGCTCGGCGAAACCCCGCCGCAATCGACAGGACACCAATCCAGACCATCACGACGCCCGCAATGCCCAACACCATCACCCCGGAACCACCAGCGCGGCGCGGGAGAGTGCGCAAGCCGTAAGCCGCGAGGGCCACGGTCTGACGGGCTCGGCGCAACACCTCTACCCGCCGCGCAGCGCTTCCGCGGCGCCCCTCCACAGCGCGATGAGAGCGGGCGGGAGGCTTCCGATCGCACCGAGTCCGGCGGTCAAGGCGACGCCGGCTCCGAGCGATCGCGTCGGGAGCGAAAAATGGGGCAAAGCCCCTCCGGAGGGATCACCCAAGCCGACCAGACAGCGGACGGCCAGGAGGCCCGCGAGCCCGGGCACGACGGAGAGACAACAGGATTCCAGCCCCATGAGGCCCACCACGTGACGAGGCGACAAACCAAGCGCCATGAGCACGCCGAACTCCGCCTGCCGCTCGCCAAACGCGTGTGCCATGGTGTTCCCATTCACCAGCAAGAGGGTGAAGAACGCGCTCGCGAGCACCGCTTCGGTAATCGCACCGATGTCGCCGACCTGGTTCGCGAAGGCTTGCACGAACGCGAGCTCAGGCTCTGAGCGGGTCTCGTCGGGAGAATTCTCGAACGTCGCGTCGATCGCGGCGGCCACGTGGGGTGCCCGCTCCGGCCGATCGATCCGCACGGTGTACCAGCCCACCTGCCCTCTCGCCCACTCGGGCCGAGCGTCATCGAAGAAGTCGTGTCGAAACAGGAACTGCCCCGTGTCCACGTCCGGCCTCACGGCGTCGTAGATGCCGACGATTGTGAATTCCCAATCGTGCCGTCCGTCGCGTCGCGGCCACACCGAGCCCCGGACCGCCACGCGTTCGCCGAGCCGCCAGCCGTGGCGGCGGGCGAGATCACGACCCGCCACGGCCCCGTCGCGGGTCGCCTCCCACGCCGCTCTCGCGCCGGGCGAAAGCGCGATCTCGGGATGCATCGCGAGATACTCAAGCGGTTCCACGGCGAACTGCGGGAAGAACGGGCTGGCGCTCCGAAAGACTCCGCCGAGCCACGTGATCGGGGTCGCGTCGAGCACGCCTGGAAGCTCTTCGATGCGGCTCTCGTAACGCCGCGGAACAGGCAGGATGATCGACACGCGATGCCGCACCACGATGCGGTCGGCATCCGCCATCGCGATACCACCCTCGAACGCCTGTCGGACGGCGCACAAATACCCGTAGAGCGCGAAGACGACAAACACCGAAGCGGCCATCAGCGTACTCCGGGTCGGGGCGCGCCGGAGATTGCTCCACACGAGGCCTGCCCAGCTCACGAAGGCGGCGCCCGATGCAGCTGCCCCTCGTAGAGATAGAGGACGCGGCCGGCGTGTTCGGAAGCTCGAATGTCGTGGGTCGCCATCACCACCGTCTTCGCGCGATCGTGACTGAGCGCTTCCAGAAGGCGAATCACGTCGTCTCCTGCATGGCGGTCCAGGTCCCCGGTCGGCTCGTCGCAGAGGAGCAGCGTGGGATCGGCGGCGAGGGCGCGAGCGATGCCCACCCGTTGCCGTTCGCCGCCCGAGAGCTCGCCGGGATAGTGACCGCCGCGATGGCCGATCCCCGCGAGCGCCAGGGCGGCTTCGGTCTGCCGACGCCGTTCTGCGCACGACAGCGGCGTCAAGAGCAGTGGCAGTGCCACGTTTTGCCGGGCGGTGAGGGCCGGCAACAGATGGTAGAACTGGAACACGAAGCCCACGTGGCGCGCGCGCCAGGCAGCGCGCCGGCGCTCCGATAGCGCTTCGATGCGTTGACCGGCCACTTCGACGCGGCCGCGGTCGGGACGTTCGAGGCCGCCCAAGAGGTTCAACAGGGTCGACTTCCCCGAACCCGATGGACCCATCAGGGCGAGAAACTCACCCACCGCGATGTCGAGAGTGAGACCGGCGAGCACCCGGATCCGCTCCGGTCCGCGAGCGAAGCCCTTCTCGACGTCCTCGAGGCGGGCGCAGCGAGCAGCGACCCTCACGGACCGACCTCTCGGACGGGATCGCCGGGTCGCAACGAAGCGGGGGCATCGACGACCACGCGCTCTCCCGCCGCAAGACCCGCCAACACCACCCTGTGCTCTCCGGCCAGGGCACCCAGTCGAAGGGCACGGCGTTGCACGCGACCGTCCCGGACAGCGAACGCCCAAGCTCCACCGGAGGCTTCTCGTATCGCCGCGCGCGGGATCGTCAACGCCGCCGGTCGGGCGGACCCCTCGTCGCTCGAGCGAAACACGGCGTCGATAGCCATCTCCGGCAGGAGGCGCAGGTCGGGGGTGTCCGAACGCTCGAGCTGGACCCGCACCTTCACCGTACCGCGCTCGCGGTCGGCGGTGGGAAGCGCTTCGACCACACGGCCGGCGAGTGGCCGCTCCGGGTCGGCATCGGCGACCACGTCGACCCGTTGCCCGGGCGCCACGCGCCGCAGGTAGCGCTCGTTGATCTCGACCTCGAACTCGAGGGAATTCATGTCCACCAGGGTGGCGATCCCGGTGCGGGTGAACCCCCCGCCCGCTGAGACGGGCGAGACCATCTCTCCGGGCTGCGCATCCTTCGAAATGACAACGCCGCTGAACGGCGCCCGAATCTCCCGCTCTGCCGCCTCGCGTTGCCAAAGCTCGCGGCGCCGCGCTGCGACTCGTTGCTCCTCCAGGCGGCGCACCCATTGGGCTTGCCGCAAGTCGACCGCGGCGCGGGCGTCTTCGAAGGCGGCGAGACTCGTGAACCCGGCCCGCCAGAGCTTGTCTTCGCGCGCCATTTTTCGCCGCGCGTGCTCGCGGGCGATGCGCGCTTCCTCGAGCGCAGCACCTTGAGCCCGCTCCTCGGCTTGCGCGAGCGCGAGGTGCGCGCGTTCTTTGCGATCGTCGATGCGCGCTAGCACTTGCCCGCGCTCGACTTCGGTCCCCGCCTCGACCGACACCTCGAGGAGTCGCCCCGTGGTTGGCGCGGACACCGTGGCGCGACGCCGCGCGACAACATGGCCGGAAGCGGTAAGCACGGGCTCGAGAGGACCATTTAGCTGTCGCTGTACGGACACCGTGCGGACGCTCAGAGCGCGGGGCGCGCTCGACCACCAGACGCACCCCACCAACAGCAAGAACGCCGCGCTCCAGCCGAGTAAGCCGGCGCGTCGGGTGCGACGCGCATCCCCGCGCTCGATATGCAATTGCGCCAGCGTGACTTCATCCCGGCTCACGATCGGCTCACCAGTGGCACCTCGCCCGCTTCGCCGAACGGGCGGTCGGGCGGGACCTCCGAGAAGGTGACGCGCGCGGGTCCACCAGGTCGCCACGACGTCGTGCAGAAAACGGCTCCCGCACCGACCGTCCACCTCGTGACGACGATCTCGCCCGGGAGGTCGTGTGACTGGGGGTCGTGGCAATCCGCTGGCCACGGCGAGTGGACTACCACCTCTCCATCCGGTTCCACCCGAGTGCGCACTTCGCGCCAGAACTCATCGAGCAGCCCGGGGCGACCAGCGAGGTAGAGGGGGAGCTCGTCCGCACCGTCGTCCTCCAGGTCGGAAGCCGCGAGGGGAGGATTGAAGGTGACGACGCGCCACCGCGAACCCTCGAGACCCTCCAGAAGATCGGCCTGCCGAAAGACCACGCGGTCGAGCCCGTTCAGCCAAGCGGCGGCTTGCGCAAAGGCGAGCGCCCGCTCGTTGAGGTCGGTTCCGAGTCCGACCGGCGCGCCTTCGCAACCGCCTAGGAGGACCGCTCCGGTGCCGGTGGCCACGTCGAGCCAACGGTCGGCGTCGCGCCGCGCGACCGCCCGGATCAGGTGGTAGGCACTGAGATCCGGAGCCGCGACCGTATCCCGGACGGGCGCCGCGTCGGGTCGGTCACACAGAATCAGCCGTCCCCCTACGGGCAAGATCGAAAGCGTCGCGCGAAACACCGCCCCTTCGCGACGCAGAAAGCCCACTTCCACCAGTGGCCGCAAGGCGTCTCCCAAAGCAAATGCCACCTGCGCGGCAACCACCGAACGGCCCGCGACGAAGAGCCAGGGGAGAACCGCGGTGGGCTTGAGCCAAGGGGGAGCCCCGGGGAGCGCGCCGATCTCCAGGCGATTCGAATAGGCGAGCCCAAACGTCGCTCGCAGCGACGCTGGTGAGAGCCCCCGGCTGCGCAGCTGACCGCCGAGCAGCTGCAGCGCCCCGCTCGCGGCCCTCCGCTTCACCGCCGCGAAATCGAAAGGGAGCTCTGCGACGGTTTCCCCGCGCGGCCGAAAGCCGCACGGCGCCCTCACGCCGTGACCTCCAGGCGTCGCTCGAGATGTGCCGCCAGGGGCGAAGCGGCCTCGCGCAGTCGGCGCAGCTCGCGGCGAAACGCGGCATGGTCGCCGCATCGATAGTGGCTTTCCGCCAGCGCCATGCGCGCCCCGTAGTGGGACGGCTCGCGCTCGATAACGGCTCCGAGATGCCAAGCGGCCCGCGCTGGAGAGCCGCCGAAGGCGCGCGGCGTGAACAGGTACTGCAGTCCCATTGCATAGTGAGCGGAAGACTGATCCGGGTTGAGAGCGAGGGCTCGCCGAGCGGCGCTACGGGCTCTTTCGTAGAGCAAGATCCGCCTTGGGGTGGACGCGTCACCGCAGAGCGAGACGTAGGCCTCGGAGAGCACACCGTAGGCGGCGTCGGGCGGAACCTCCCGCGTCTCCAAGAGCTGGCGCGCCCACGCGGCGGCGCGTCGCGCATGCGGCGTGGCGTCGGCGCCGAGAAGCGATGCGACGTGCGCCCGCAACATCGCGACCCGCGCCCGCCAGAGCATCGCTTCCGCGGGTGACTGCGTTGCCAGACCGGCCGCAGCCCTCTCGAACGCCTCGACGTCGCACTCCCGGAAGGCAGTGTCGAGTCCTGCAATCCCGGCGAGAATCCGCTGATAGGCACGTCGGCACGCAGAGCGGGCCGCCCACTCGCGCTGGCGCTCGCGCGCTACGAGTTCCATCGGAAGGCCCCACGCGCCAACAGCGTTCCCACGACGCTCCAACCGGCCATGACCGCGAGTTCCTGCGTGAAGGCACCGAGCGGCGCCCCCAGGCTCACCCCGCGCAATGAATCCAAGAACGGTTTGAGGGGCAGCCAGTCCATCCCTCGAGCGATTCGATCTCCCAGCAGCTCGGCGCGGAAGTAGACGCCACTCATCATCATGAGCGGGAAATAGATCAGATTGGCCCACAGCTGCGTGTTGCGCGGGTGAGCGGTCCGCGACGCGATCGCCAGACCAATCGGAACCAACGCCAGGGACCCCGCGACCATGATCGCTGCGAAGGGCAACCAGCGGGGCGTCGCAGTGCCGAACCACAGATGCCCGACGCCGAAGAGCCAGGCCGTGGACAACATGATGATGGCGGCCGAGCTCGCGAGTTGTGCCGCGAGATAGGCACCCGAAGACGCAGGCGTGAGCCAGAGGTGGCGCAGCACGCCGAGTTCGCGCTGCCACGAGATCCCAACACCCAGGCCGAAGAGCGCAATGCTGCACACGTTCAAACCTGCCAGGCCGAACAGAATGAACGCGGCGTAACCGTGCTCCGGGTTCGCGGGCCCCGCTTCGGGCGGCGGCGCGGGTACGAGTTCGATCGCGAGCGCGACGCCGGCCTCGCGATTGAGTTCGAGGAGGATCGCGGCCAGCGCCGCGCGCAGTGCATTCCGCTTGATGAGGCTCGGGGTCGCAAATTCGAGGTCGAGCAGCGCTGTCCGGCCCGCCTCGACGGAAGCGCTGAAGCGAGGGGGGAGCTCGAGAATGGCGTCCGCCCCGCGCTCCTCGTCGACCATCCAGCCGGTCGCTCGTAGGAGTTCGCCGAACCGCGCACTCCAGTGGCCGCCGTCAGAATCGCGTATCGCGATTGTGGCAAACGCCGAGGAGCGAGCGGAAAACATCGAGCCCAGCACGGCCAGCAGCAGGCAGGGCATCAGGAAGGTCCAAAACACCGCCGTGCTTTCGCGCCAGAAGGATCTCTGCGCGGCTACAAAAAAGGCGAGCCACTGTCGCACGGCTAGTCCTCGGGCCCGGGACCGGGGTAAAGGGCGTCCTCGAGGCGCGGCGGGACCCAACGAAGTCGCTCGAGGCGCTCGGGTGCGGCGACCAGCAGCGCTCGCAGGGTCCCGATCGGATCCCGGGAAACGACGAGCGTGTGGCTGGCCGAGGATTCGAGCGCCACGATTTCGGGGCGACCGCGCAGCGCACCGCGGCAGTCGCCCTCGATCCGAAAGTGGTGGTGCGCGCGCTGTCGGTTGACGATCGCGGCGGGCGTACCGCATTCCACGACGATCCCCGCCCGCAGAAAAGCGATCTCATCGCAGAGCGACTCGGCCTCCCCCGTGGCGTTCGTCGTCAGGACGAAGGTGGTCCCTTCCCGGTTGCGTACGCGCAGGAGCTCCCAAAGCAAACTTCGGCCTTCGGGATCGAGGGCGAGGGAGGGTTCGTCGAGGAAACAGAGCCGCGGCCTCCCGACGAGCGCGGCAGCGACGGCCAGGCGCCGGTGTTGGCCCATCGAGAGATCCCGGACCAGGCAGCGCCGGACGTGTCCCAGGCCTACCCGTTCCAGCATGAGCGCAGGGGAATCGCCTTGCTCGTAGAGAGTGCGAATCAGCTTCAACACCTCAAGAGCATTCAAGTTGAGCGGCAAGCCGCCCCGATCGAGCTGCACGCCGAGGTACCCGCGCTCGCGGGTGGAGAGCCTGGCGGCGTCGATCCCGAACAGCCTGGCAGCGCCACGATCGGGACGCATCGCGCCCTGCAGGATCGCCAGGAGGGTCGTCTTCCCGGCCCCGTTGGCGCCCAACACGCCAAAGATCGCGCCCTCCTCCACCGCCAGGCTGACCTCGCGCAAGACGGGTTTGGAAGCGAAGGACTTCGCGACGGTACGAAGCTCGGCGATCAACCGAGGGACCCCCACCAGCGCCGCGCGACGAGCTCGGCGTCGGCGCCGAAGACGCGCGAGAAGTGGCGGGGGGCCGAGCGCCGCTCACTCGGGAGCGCGGGATACACGAGCGGATTCGCGAAGGCGAAGAACGCGTCGCGCCCGAAGGCGTCGACCAGGTAGCCCACGAACGACGCCGCCGCGGCTTGCGCGGCGCGCGGGAGCGGCCCCCGCGTCCCAAAGAGCCAGACGCCCAGCGGAGGCGGCCCTTCTTCGCGCAGAGTGCGGCCGAGCTCCCGGAGCGCCGCAGGGGCCAACCCCGCCACGGCGGCCACGCCCTCGGCGAGAAAACGGTTGTCCGGGAGATAGCTGGCGTGCATCAGCTCGTGAACCACAAGCTCCAGCGGCGGGGCGGCCAGCAGGCCTTCGGGAAACCGGATCTTGCGGTGGAGCCAGCGATCGCGGTTCAGGGTTTCCGGTTGCCGAGTCGCAGTCCTGAGCTCGAAGAAGGCGCGCGGGAGCGCTCCGATACCGAGCCAACCCCGCACCGCCACCGCCGCCCGGGCGACGACCGTCCGCCACACCTCGCGGCGCGCGGTGTCCCAGGCGCTCGGGAACGCGAAGACCGCCTCTTCCGAAACTTCCAGCGCGAGCGCGCCCTCATCCGCCACTGCGCAATAGTCGGCGAGCGTCCGATCCCCGGGCAGCAACGCGCGGAGCCGCAGGAGCGTTTCCCGACCCCGCAGGCTCCGCGCGCCGACCAGATCGTACAGCCCCCGCGCAGCCGCCCGGTCGAGGCTCTGCCAGCCATCGCCCAGCGCTGGCGCGACGCGGTCGAAGCGGCGCAAACGCGGTGCGGCAAACCCTCGCTCGCCCGGCCGCGACGGTGGTGGGAGCGGCGCTGCGACCGGCTGTCCAACGACGACCGAATGGAGGGGAATCTCGGTCACACCGTCCACCCCGAGCGCCTTGGCGGTGGGATCGTCGATGAAACCGCCGTAGGGCGCACTCGCAAGACCGAGCGCAGCCGCTCCCAGGCACACGTGCTCGGCCAGATGCCCGGCATTCAACAGCGTATAGCGGTACGAGCGCTGCGCGTACTTCCATTCGAGACGCCCGATCACGGAAGTCAAAAAGAACTGCACGGCCGAGGACTCGACGAGCTTCCGGATCACCGTTGCCGCCGCGAAGGTTGCGTTGGCCTCGGGTCCGCGCAGCATTGCCAGCGAGTGGGAGCCCGCGTGGTAGTGGTACAAGCCGGCGTCAAGGCCGTCGACGCGACGCACTGCGGCGTAAATCTCGATCTCATAGAGCGCGCCGCTCGCGGGGGCGGCCCGCAGCGGATAGCCGCGCGGGTGCGTGTGGGTCACCCCGGCACACAGCGTGAGCAGTTGCGCCAGCGCTTCGCGCGAGATGGCCTCCCCCGCAAAGGCCAGCGCAGAACGGCGCGTTTCGACGGTCGCAGAGAGACCCACCGCAATCGGCTGGGGCGCCAGCGGGAGAAGGACTTTGGGTCGTGTCGGAAAGCAGGAAGAGCGCGTGGGCGCCGCGGCCGACACTTCGTCCGCGATTCTCTCGCGCAGGCGAAGTCGCGAGAAACCGATGCGGTCGGCGCGGATCTCCGTCGGCGCGCTGAGGGAGGAGCGGGAAAGATCGTCGACGAAGAGTTTCGAGGCCTGGTGGTAGAGCTCCCACGGACTCGAGAGCTCGCGGTAACGCGCTTCAGCGGGATACAGCCCCTTCAAGGGATGGATGGCGCGCATGCTCACTCCTACGGAAAGGGGTGGGGATCGAGATTCGGCCGAGCAGGGACCCGAGGCGGAGCCAGATACTCACTCCCCACGCCGAGATGAAGCGGAACCAGCCCGGGCACGATGGCGCGCGCGACGCAGTAACCAAGCGCCGCGGGCTCCGACGCGGTGAGATCCACTGCGATCACCTCGAAACCCGCGGCTTCGATCCTCCGCACAATTTCCGCGAGCTCATCGCCGGCCGGCGCAGGAGAAGGTTCGGAACGAGGTCGCGCGTGTTCAGGGTCGGCGAGGAGGAACGAGGCGTGGGGCTTCATCCAATCGTGGGCATATAAAAAGACGTGGTCTCCGAAATCTCCGAAGCGGTAGTCGGCGAACGACGTCGGTCGATCGATGGGTCCGTGCAGATCGAGTTTCAGATACGCCCAGTTCCAGGTATGGGCCGCCTCGAGAGCCGCCTTGCGGGCGGCGGCGCCGGGGCTCAAGCGGGCGGCGGCGCCGATCCCCAGTGCTGGAATCCCCCCTTCGCGGGCCTCCGCGATTGCGAGATACACTGGGATGCCGAGCTCGGTCGTGAGATCGCGCAGGTGCAAAGCGACGCCGGCCCCTTCACACCGCTCGATCAGCGTGTCGAGATCCGCCTGTCCAAAGGCCCGGGGGTCCACGGCGGGTTTCGGTTCTCGTCGAAACCAGGCCAACATGAACGCGTCGCGCTCGACCAGCTCGAGGAGCGCCGCGGCCAGGGCGCAGTGCGGGGATAGGGCGGAGGCGACTCCGCTGCTGGTACAGGCCAAGTGATGGCTCGGGATCTCGGGGCAGCTGAAAAAGGCGCAATCGGCGGGAATCCAGATCTCGTGATCACGGGTCAGCGAGAACGCTGGATACCAGGCGATCTCCTCACCCCTCGTGAAGCGGCGGAAGGGAAACCCCGCTCTGCGGTACTGGGCGTCGCGGTAGAGGGGCAGGCGCGATGGATCGAGGGCACGGCGCCCGATGCGATCGAAGGACGACCGGACCAGGCGTCGGACGGCCCGGGAATCGGGGACCAGGGAGAGCCGCTCAACGGCCTCGCCGACGGACGTGACGAACGCCTCCTCCCAACACAAACCCACTCCGCTGCCCGCGGGCTTCTGCGACCAAGCACCCGCGTCGCGCTCGCGCGGTGGCAAGGTAGCCAGCGTAATCAGGTCGATGGTGCCCGGGAGACGGCCGGCCTCGAACAGCTTGGTCAGGCCCCCGGGTGCGATGACGCGCGCGCCGGCTTCGAGGGTCCGCGTCTGGAGGGCGACTCCTTCGCTATGCATCGCCACGCTCTCCGCAGCCGGGATGCGGCACGCCGGGGCTAGCCGCCACCAACGCGCCACAGTCGGGGCAGCGAAGCCGCTTCCAGACCGCGAGCTCGCTCAGTTCCAGCGTCGCGGGCCGGTAGGTCTGAAGTCGCCCGGCCGTGCCCGCCCGCAGGCAAGGCGCCAAGTGCCGCAACACCTCCAACGCGACCCAGTGCGCCAGCACCCGGGCCAGCAGCGGCGTGGAGAACGAGGTCCCCGAGACCGCTGCGTATGGCGATGCGGATCGCGCCGCGAAGCAACTTCCGTAGAGATGTTCCAGGGTGCATTCGACGCAAGCGCTGCGGCCCGCGAGGACCAGGGGACCCAGGCTGGCGCCGCTGCTCCCGAGCGCCGCGACCAGCAGAGCTTGGCCCGAGCCGACGCACGCCCGGTTCAGGGCTCGCAGGCGAGACGAGGCAAGGGGCAGGCCGCACGCGACGACCAGATCCCAAGGCCGCGTCCCGAACAGAGCAGGAGCGAGAACCACCTGGGCGACACCCGCTCGCGCGAGGAGCTCCGCCGCGCAAGTGGCGAAGGAGGCGCCGGGAATCAGAAGTACTCGCGCCCGTTCGAGCGCGAGGTCTTCCGAGGCGGGCCGGCTCGAGAATAGTGCGAAGTAGTTTTGCTGGGCGCGGCGCGGCGCGTCTCCGGCCGAGCTCCCCCCAGGCGAGTAGCCGACGGCATCATCGACGATCTGCCAGTCGTACAAGCGCGCGATCGCGCCGTGAACTAGGTCGGGCTCGATGCCGAGTGCCGCAGCGGTTTCGCCCGCCACCACCGCGACGCTGCGAGTCCCGTCGAGGCGGCGCAGCAGTTCGGGCAATACGAGATCCGTGGAGCGGCCGCGAAGCTCGCGCGTTTCGGGACCGATCGTCAAGATCCAGTGGCCCGCAGAGCGCCTCCGGGCCTGCACGACCGGTCGCACTGCGAGCCTCTGCTCCGAGTGGAGTGGTTGCGAACTTCCATCCAACAGTTCTCGATGCAACGCGTCGGCCCTCGCATGGAAAAGGTCCGAATGCCCGGGCACACGAGCCCGGGCATTCGAAACTGCTCGGCTACGCGGCGCTCCCACCACCACCACCACCGCCAGTCCCGCAGCAGCAACAGGAGCAACAGCAGCAGCAGCAGCCACACAGCGCCTTGTCGAGGTCGGCATACCAGTCCTCGCCGTCCTCTCGTACCACCAACTCCATATCAAGCTCGCTCATGGTCATCCTCGAAGTCCCGGCCGAAGTAGTTGTCGCCGGGAGAAGGGCCGGGGCTTCTCCTCGCGACCTCGACTTCCGCAGGTCGAGCAATCGCGCACGGGTAGAAATTCCCAGCGACTCCATGGCGGGGAAGGAAGACCCAATGCGTCTGGCTGCGGATTGATGACGAGCTGTGCGCCGGTAAGCGAAGAAGCTCGCCGCGCCCCCAGACGGCCGCTCTCTAGAGCGATCAAGGCCGCGACCAGGCCCGGCAGCGGAGCCAACTCCGCGGGTAGGGGTGTCGGCGGGAGCGCCGCCGGTGCGTCGCGCCGAAGCCGACCGACAACGCACTCCAGGCAGGCGCTGGCGGCGCCCGGGACGACGAGGGGTCCCACGAAGCCGACGCCCCACTCGAGCGCGGCAAACACGAACCGCTTGCCTGCCCGAAAGCTGTCCCATGCGGCTTCGAGCGCCGCCGGATCGATACGCCGCCGGCCCATGAAGACGTCGAGCGGGCCAGCGGAACGCTCCGCGAAGCGGAAGGCGTCGCGCAGTTCCTCTACGAAATCGGGATCGCCCGCGAAGCGGTAGGTGCCGTCGACAGAGTGCCAAGCCATCGCCCCCTCTGAGTAGGCGATGTCATCGGGGGTGGGGAGGCGAACGCATTTTCACGATGAGGACCCGCGATCGCGCGTACGACGCGCGAGCAGACGCGGACTACCAGGGGTGCTCGCGTCCATCCCAGGTGAGAAAGCGGCCGTGGTCCTCGGGTCGAAGTTCCGCGATCACACGGCGCATGCTGTCGACGCTCTCGCGAATGCTGAGCGGAGCGGCCGCACCGCCCATATCGGTCCGCACCCAACCGGGATGCATCACGATCGCCGTCACTGCGCGTTTCGCCCAGGCGTCGGCCCGGTCGCGGAAGGCATCGTTGAGGGCCGCTTTCGAATCTCCGTAGTCACCCAGGCTTTCGCTGCGTCCGCGGCGCGCGCCGAGTTGGCTCGTCATCAGCACGACCTTGCGCTGCGCGCTGCGAGCGACCGCGTCGAGCAACGCTTCGACCACCCGAATCGGCGCCACCGCATTGATCTGCATCACCTCTTCGCGCGACCGCCCGCGGTCGCCGACGCCGGCGTTGTGCACCAATAGATCGATCGCTTCGCGTTCGACGGCCGTCGCCAGCGCATCGATCTGCCCGATGTCGCGCGCCTCGAGGCCGTGGATGACGACCTCGCCAGGAAGGTCGGCGAGGCGGCCGGGCTGCCCGGGCGTGCGGCTCGTCGCGTGGACGCGCCAGCCCGCGGCCGCATAGGCCTCCACAAGGCCCAAACCAATCCCGCGACTGGCACCGACGATGAGAATCGTGGGCATCGCACTACGTTTTGGGTGTGAAAATGCGCACAGACATGGTATGAATGTGGCTAAATCGAATCACTTATTGGACAACGCCCCGGAAAGGATCCGATGTAGAACGGCGTCCCGGCACAGGCAAGCGTCCTTCGCCGGGCGAATGAGACTGGCGTGGCTCGTGAGAATCAACCGGAGCGACGAGAAGCAACCGCTGCACCGCAACCCCGCGAGGCTCGACCCGAATCCGCACCAGCCGCCGCGTCTCCTTTGGGTACCCACCGGCGCGGATTTCTGACGGGCGCTGCTGCCACCCTGGCATCCGCGCTCGGCGCTCGTCAAGCCCGGGCCGGTTACTACGGCTACCCGGGCTCGTATCGAGGCGGACAACGACCGCATCCGTTTCCGGACCTGAACCGGCGCCGCGTCAAGGCGTTCCGCTTGCGGCTGCGGGCGGCCTACGACGAGTATTTCCGCCCGCTTCCCCACCATCGCAACAATGGCGACGAAGAGCGCTTCCCCAGCCGCATTGGCAACTTCTCGAAGACACTCCCCCACAACGAGATGACCGGTGAAGTGGACCCGGCGGCCTACCAGGCGCTCCTCGACGCACTGCGCTCGGAGGACCTGGCGCAACTCGAAACTGTACCCGGGATACAAACCCTCGCGAACCCGTTGGGCGGTCTCTTCTGCGCGATCGAGGGACCCGACCCCTCCGCGATCTCCGTCAAGCCGCCTTCGGCGGATTCCACCTGCGTAAGTTCGACGGCACCGAGATCGTGATCTGAGGGCACGGCGGATTGCGGGCGGGTCAAACGGCCCCGATATTGCCCGCCATGAGCGAACAACAACTGCGCCGCAAACTCGAAGAGCTCCACCGGGAGCTCTCGGGCTCAGGGCCGGTCGATCCCGGCACCCGCGAGCTGCTCGAGGGGCTGCTCGTGGACATTCAGCGAACCCTCGAGCGCGCGGAGGCAGCGGAAAGCCACGCATCGCTCGCCGAGCGGGCCGAGACCCTGGCGGGTGAAATCGAGGGCTCCCACCCGGCGGTGGCGGGCGCCATCGCCCGGGTAGTGGAGGCCCTGGCAAACCTCGGGATCTAGGCAGTCGCCAGGCCGCTAGCGTTCGCGCTCGCCAGAGGGACTAGTCGCCCTCGATGCGCAGCGCTCCCGATGGGCAGCGACCCACCGTTTCTCGAATCTCGGCATCGCTGGCCCCGCTCGGGTCGATCACGAAACGCCCGTCCTCGACCTTGAACACCTGGGGCAGACCCCGGACGCATTCTCCGGCGTGAATACAAGTCTTCTCGTCCCACGTAATCTTCATTTTGGCCTCCTTACGACCGGGCGCGCAAGCGCTCCGGATCGAAGCCTGCGATCTGTTTGTAGCGAACGGCGATGCCCTCGAGCTCTCCGGGAGCAAACACGTCTTCGGCCCGCGCAAACCCGTTCGGCGCCCGCTCCTCGGCGAGGTCGAGCACCCGCTCGGGGCCGTGGCGCCGGTTCGAGAGCACGATCTGGGCCGTGGCGGGGCGACGCTCGGCCTCGTAGCGCGACAGTGCGCGGTCGGGATCCGACTCCTCCGCAAGCGCCCGCGCCAACGCAGCGGCGTCGAGGATGGCTTGAGAGGCGCCGTTCGATCCGACCGGGTACATGGGATGCGCCGCGTCACCGAGGAGCGTGACCCGCTCGAAGGTCCAGCGCGGGAGCGGGTCGCGATCGACCATCGGGAACTCAAAGACTTCGTCGGCGCCGCGGATCAGCGCCGGAATGTCGAGCCATCTAAAACGCCACGCCTCGAAGGCCGGGAGAAAGGCACTCGTCGTGCCGCGTCGGTTCCAGTCGTCGCGGCCGGGCATACCCGTTTCGCGGCGATCGAGCTCGGCAATCCAATTGATGAGACAACGGCCTTCGGCGTCCGCTTCGCGGATCGGATAGGCGACGAATTTCTGGGGCCGCCAGCCGGCCATGAACATCGAACGGCCCGTGAGAAAGAGGGGCGCCCGGCTGGTGGCCCGCCACAGGAGGTTGCCGCTCCAGGAAGGAGGTCCTTCGCCGGGATAGAATTGCCGGCGTACGGTCGAGTGAATGCCGTCGGCACCGACCAGAAGATCCCCCCGCTCCCGCCCGAGCTTCCCGCGGGCTCGATCCAGAACCTCGAGATCGACGCCGCGCGGCCCGGTGCTCGCGACGGCTTCGAGGTGCATGCCGGTGCGCACTGCGTCGGCGCCCAAGCGGCGGCGGACGGTGTCGAGGAGCGCACGTTGCAGTTCGCCGCGGTGGACCGAGAGCTGGGGCACGGGGTAGCCCGCATGGAGGCCGCGAGGCTCACGCCAGATGAGCTGCCCGTGGCGATTGAAATAACAGAGCTCGGCGGTTTGAACGCCGAGGGGCAGCAATTCCCCCAGCATTCCCAGCCGCTCGAGTTCGAGCATCGCGTGGGGAAGGAGGTTGATGCCGACACCGAGGGGCTCGAGCTCGCGCGCCGTTTCGAAGACCTGAACCTCGAAGCCGCGCTGGTGAAGAGCCAACGCCGCGCTGAGCCCACCAATCCCCGCGCCCGCGACTACGATGCGCACTTGTGTTCCTCTCGCGCCGCCGCCATGTCCTCGAGCATACCGGAGGAGACCGCGCGCCCGGACATACGGCGTTGGCACCACCCCTCGAACCGCGGTCACCGTTATGACCGCCGTCATACTGGCGCCGGCGACCGCGAACTAGATTGCCGCTCTCTGTGGGCCAGCGAACGCACCGCGGGACCGGAAAGGAGCATCATGCGCTTACGACGGGACCTTGACGTCACTCTCACCGCGACCGCGGCGATGGTTCTGTCGCTACTGGCCCTCCCGGCGGTCGCCGATGGCCCGTGCGCGTCCAAGTGGTTCCCGGACTTCCGGTGCGAACGTTCGGGGCGCTTCGAGAACTTCCGGAAACCCATTGTGGCTCCGTTTCTGTTCGAGGACCCGTTCATCGTGACGGGGCTCCACGGGTACTACATCTATCACGAGTATCCCGGGCGCTCGGCGCTCGGAGATGGCGAGCTCCACGCCCTCGCCCTACAGCTGCGCTTGGCCCTGACCGATCGGCTGGCGTTGATTGCCACCAAGGACGGCTACGGCTGGAATCGACCCGACAACCCGTTGCTCGAGAACGACACCGGCTGGTTCAACCTGGCGGCGGGCCTCAAGTACGCCTTTCTGCAGAGTCGCGAGCGCGGCTATATCTTTTCCGGCATCCTGCGCTTCGAGGCGCCGAGCGGAGCCAGGGACGTCTTC
>CAZTOE010000063.1:0-18567 GCA_964615045.1 uncultured Spirochaetales bacterium | reverse complement strand
TGAATAAGCGGTCCCATCGCGCGTTTGTCTCCGATTCTTCCCAGAGCGGCGATCCGCGATCGGGGTAGTCTCCGCCCCACACTCGAACAATTCCGACCATCCGCTCTGCGGTACGCCCGAAGCCCTGGGCGAGAAAGTTTTCGCGCCATTCGGCGAGCCGCCGCCGACGCGATCGCTCGATCTCGTCCCGCGCGGCAGTCGGCCGATAGTGAATGGGGTCGGGCCACTCGATTTGGGCACCCCGTAGCAGCGCCATCATGCGTTCGATCGCCAGCTTACCGGCTTCCTCGTTCAACCTTCTTGCGATCGCATAGCGGGCTCGGGGCAGCAGGTCGTGGGAGTCGCGCCCCGCGTTCGCGATCGTCTCCAACTCCCTGAGAAAGTCATCGGCGCGATCGAGCTCCTGGCTCCCGATTCCGCTTCCGACCCGGGCGTGCATCTTCTCGATATCCAGGCGGATCGCGAGGTGCGACGCCTCCAGGCGTTGCCGCTGCTTCTCGGCACGCTCTTCCTCGGTCTCCCTCTCAGCGCCCGAGCGCGCCGTTGTTGTCGCCCGCAGCTCCTCGATCCTTTTGTCCAGGCCGTGGACAGTATCCTCGAACGCGGCTTCGAGCGCGGCGAAACTCTCCGGCAGTTGCTGCGACGCCGGCGACGCAGACGTCTCTCCCTCCACCCTCGTGTGGTGGAACATCCCGAGCAGCGAATCGAGGAAGGCGAGCTTTTTCGCTCCCGCCTTCCGGGTCGTTCTCTCGTCCATCGCTTTCTCCTTCCGCCTCGACCATTTTGACACACCGTTCACATTTGCTCCGTCGGCGACAAAGCCCACGAGTCCCGAGCGATCGGAGCGGCGAGCAACGCTGCGACTTTGTCCGAACGGCGCTTGGGGTGGGGCAATTCTCCGCGCGAGGAGTTCTGACCCGTTCTCGGATGCGAAGGAGCGTCCGCACCGCTGGCATTGCGTTTGCAAAACCGAACAACGAGGGACCCCGCCGCGGGAGATGGGCACCGACGCCCTCCCCATTCCCCCGCACTTCTCCCGCGGCGGGCTTCCCTCCGCGGATCGGCGGCACATGATTTTGTGACGTGATGGGGGGTGCACCAAATGAAGCGGGCGAATGGAGGGAAGCTGGGGTTTCAGCACGCAACGCGTGTGTTGGTCGCCGAGGACGACGAGGAGTTGAGGGAGCTCGTGACGCGAACCCTCCGCGCCGAGGGCTTTGCCGTGATTGGTTGTGCCAATGGCCTTGCCCTCACCGAAACGCTCGTCTCCGAACTCGAGGAAGACCGACAAAGCTTCGATCTCGTGTTGTCGGACGTCCGGTTGCCGGGCATCACAGGTCTTTCGGTGCTCGAAGGGCTCTCCGAGTGGGAGAAACTCCGCGATCTACCGATGGTTCTAATGACCGCATTCGGTGACCCGCAGCTACGCGCACTCGCGCGCCGCTTCGGCGCCGTGTCCCTACTCGAAAAGCCGTTCGAAATGGCGACGCTCGTCCGCGTCGTCCGGAGAGCAATCGATGGAAGGGATCGCAACCTACTACCCTACGCGAGACCAGGTCCTCTCGGGGCGTCAACGGCGAGCTGATCGAGAGCCGCGACTGCATCCCGGAGATCCCCGAGCCCCTCGGATCAGTCGTGCGCGGCACCGTACTTCGCGAGTTTGCGAAACAGCGTCTTGCGATCGAGGCCGAGGATCTTCGCGGCCCTCGTTCGGTGGCCCCCAACGGCGTCGAGCACGTGGCGGATGTAGCGCTCCTCGATCACCTCCATGGGGACGAGCTCCGCGGGATCGTTTCCGGCGACGATGAGGTCGGTCGAGCGTGCAGCGCGTACCTTGTTCGGCAGATCCCCGACGATGATCTCCTCGAAGCGCGTTAGAGCGACGGCACGCTCAATGCAGTTGCGCAGCTCGCGCACATTGCCCGGCCAGCGGTAGGCCAGCAGCTTCTCCGCGACGGCGCGCGACATCCCCGTGACCGACTTTTCCTGCCGCCGGGCGAAGCGCTCGAGGAACCTGTGGGCCAAGAGCAGGATGTCGCTTCCGCGACTTCGCAGGGGCGGAACGTCGACCTGTACTACATTGATGCGGAAATACAGATCTTCCCGGAAGCGGCCCTCCTCGACGGCTGCCTCGAGATCGCGGTTTGTCGCGCAGAGCAGGCGCACGTCGACTGGGTACTCTTCGTTGCTTCCCACGGCTCGCACGCAGCCTTCCTCGAGCGCGCGAAGGAGCTTTGGCTGGAGGGCGAGCGGGATCTCGCCTACCTCGTCGAGGAAGAGCGTTCCACCGCTCGCCTCCTCGAAGAGACCCTTGCGGGCCGAACGGGCGTCTGTGAACGCGCCCTTGGTGTGTCCAAAGAGCTCACTCTCGAAGAGCGCTTCGGGTATGGCCGCACAGTTGACGGGCACGAAGGAGTCGGTCCGCCGCGGGCCGCGCTCATGAAGGGCGCGGGCCACCAGTTCCTTGCCGCTTCCACTCTCTCCGACGATCAGGACGGACACGTCCGTTTCGGCGACGCGGGCGAGTGTGTCGAAGAGCCGTTGCATCGGCCGGCTCTCTCCGATCAGCTGGTCGAAGGAACGCGCGCGCTCGACTGCGTCGGTCAGCATGTCCACCTGCGCGGTGAGCTTGCGGTGGCGAAACGCTCGCTCGAGCGTCAGCAGCAACGCATCCGCCTCGATCGGTTTGGTGATGAAGTCGTAGGCGCCCGCGCGAATCGCGGCCACCGCACTCTCCAAACTTCCGAAGGCGGTCATCACCACAACCGGAACGTCGGGTCGCGTTTCGACGAGACTGCGGCACAAAGCGAGGCCATCCACACCCGGCATCCGAAGATCGGTCAATACGACGTCAACATGGGGATCCAGTTGTGCTCCGACCACTTCCTCGGCGTGGGTGAGGAACGAGGCCTCCCAGCCGCGATCCTTCAGATCTGCCGCGAGGAGCTCACAGAAATCGCGTTCGTCGTCGACGATGAGGACGCGGCCCATGGGATCACTTGTTCTCGCTCTCGGGTAGTACCATCGTGAAGCAGGCGCCCCCTTCCCTGAGATTTTCGACCTCGATCGAGCCTCCATGGTCCCGAATGATCTCCTGTGCGAGCCAGAGCCCGAGACCCGTGCCCTGACCGGCCGCCTTGGAGGTGTAGAAGGCTTCGAAGAGGCGGGCAATGTCGGCCTCGGCGACGCCCTCGCCCCGATCCCGGACGCAGATCACAATCACGGCCCGCACCCTGCCGCCCCCCCTGGGCACCCGCTCCTCTTTGGCGATCGAGAGCTCGACCCTCCCACCATCAGGCGAAGCATCGATGGCATTGGACAGCAAGTTGGAAAGCGCCTGCTCCAGCGGCAACGCGCGCCCCCACACCAGCGCCGACGCGAGTCTTCGATCGACTTCCAGCTCCACACCCCTCCGCCGAGCGAGTGGGCTCATCAGCCCGCTCACGCTGTCGACGATCTGGTTCAGGTCGATCCGCTCTTCCTCGCCGGGCGTCTGTCTCGCGAATCCAAGGATGTCGCGAATGGTCGACTCCATCTTCTTTACCTGTCGGTAGATCGTCGCTGCCGACTCTTTCGTTTCGGCCGGCGTCTGCGTGCCTTCGGAAATCCGGTTCGCGTGACCCATCACCACATTCAAGGGCGTCCCGAGCTCGTGGGCTACGCTTCCCGCGAGGCGTCCGAGGCTCGAGAGCCGGTCGGCGTGGCGAAGATGTTGCAGCATCGTCAGCCGCTCGCGGTTGAGGCGCTCCCCCTCGCAGCGCGCTTGGTCGAGCGTTTCACTCATCGCACTGAGAGACGAACCGAGCCGGGTGATCTCGTCGCGTCCCCCGACGTCAACCCGTCGCCCGAGCTTGCCAGAACCCGTCTCGGCAGCGAACCGCACCAGACGATCCAGCCGTCGGCCGATCAGCCGATGACTCAGGAGGCGCGCCATCAATAGGCCACCCGCGAACAACAGGATCGTCAACACCCCGAGCCGCATCAGCGTGGAGCGGAGATAGGCCCGCATCGGCGCGAGCGACTCGGTCAGCGTGATCGCACCCACCGGCGTTTGCTCGATCAACACCGGCTCCACCCAAACGAGCGTGCCTTCCCCTTCCTTTAGGCCGCGCGTCTCACGCGGTCCCCCACGCCAGTCGAGCGCGACGCGGGAATCTGCCGCGCTCGCAGCGTTCAGGAGCGCGGTCACCCCCTCGCTGCCGGACCGACTCCATTCCGCGGCCGCCATCTCGCGGAGATGGTTTCCCAAGAGCGAGAGATCCCGCTCCATGTCCGAGCGAAAGAGCCTCTCCTCGCGCTCGAGCGACAACCACGTGTGCACGCCCAGGATGGGCAGGAAAGCCAGACAGGCCACCAGGGTAATTTTCGATGCGACCTTCATGGTTCGACTCGGTCCGCGAGATGCGATCGCACCCGTGCGGCTTGACGCCGCCTCCTCCCGAAAAGGCACCGCCGTCCCTCGATTTCGAAGCAGCGTGCTATCACGTGAGACTAGCGTCGAATCCGCGGCGAGGTGCCGATCGCTTCCGCGACCAGATGCAGGAGTTCGCGGATCTCGAAGGGCTTTTCGAGAACTGCAATGGCTCCAAGGCGGGCGGCGGCCTGACGGATCTCCGGGCTCCCAAACGCCGTGACGCCGATGTAAGGCGTGAACGGGTCTGCGCTCCGTAGGCGCTCGAGCACGTCGAGTCCTGTCAGTTTCGGCATTCGCACATCGGCCACCACGAGGTCGACGTCCGCACCGCCCTCTGTTCGGCGGCCGCAATCGAGCCTGCGAAGCAGCGCAGCGCCATCGGCACACTCCACCACGCCGTAGCCGGCGCCGCGCAGATCCTCGGAAACGAGCGCACGCATCTCGGCGTCATCTTCGGCGAGAAGGATACGCGGCGGGATGAACTCCAAATCTGCCAGATGGTCGCCGGAACGCCGCGATTCGTGCACAAGCATGAGAACCTCCCACCAGCTCTTCCTCTTATCGCCCGCGAGGCAGCAGCAGGTGCCGAAATCGTTGCTGCTTTCTTTGATTGAAAGCTGCTGCATCGCCACGGCTGCCTGAAACAGCAGTCGCAAGATACGTGCCACGAACCCCCGGCCCTGGATGGCTGACGCGACCTCAACCGTCTGTGGGGTCGGGGCCTTTCGCCCCGCTCGGGAAATTCGCCCCGTGCGCCCCGATAACTCCTCCTCCCGAAAGAAGAGTCGCGAAAGCGAGGCGTTTCACGGCCGCTCATCCCGGACCACGTCGGCGATGACCTCGTGGCACAGCGCCGAGGCGATGAGCTCGCCGGCTACCCGATGGCCTTGTTCGTTCCAATGTCCCCCACACGGCACGGCATCGGGGAACCCGTGGACACAGAAGTCGTGCGCCTCGGCCCAGTCGCGAAGAGCGGGCACCAGCATCAAGAACGGGATGTTCTCGTCGCGCGCCAGTCCCTCGATGCGGCGATCCGGGTACAGGAGGTCCACAACGCCCAGCGCTCGGGCAAACCGCCGGCGCGTTTCGGGATCGGGGTGAACTTGAATGCCGTTGCTCAGGCTGACGATCGCGAGATGCCTGCCCCGGCCCTGAATCTCGGCGTTCATCTGGCGCACCAACGCCTCGGTCACGCGCCATGCCGCCGTCCAAGCCGGGTCATCCGGCGGCCGATAGACGCGATCGTCGAGACCCAGCTCAGCGCCGAACGCGGCGGGCGCAGGTGCGGGCACGTCCCTCCGCCGTTTCCAGGCCTTGCGAAGCGCCCGGGCCAGCTGCCGCAGCCGTGAGTGCCGCCGCGCGAAGTCGAGCACCGGCCCCAGAGGACCGGTGTCGAGGCGGTAGTCCCGCTTTTCCATGTAGCGGCGGTCGAGCACCAGCTCGCCGTTGCCAAAGACGAAGTACGGGCGGTTGTTGCCGCCGTCGAGCTCACGGGAGTTGTTGCGCACGTCGTTACCCGTCAGAAATGCAAGGAGCACCAGGTCCGGATCAAAGCGCCACACCTTGTGCCGAAGCGTGAGGAGCTCCTGCGCGGTCCCGTAGCCCGACACTCCGAAGTTCAACACCTCCACGCGGCGACCCCGAAGCGAGCCGCAGCCCGACAGTTCGCGTTCGGCAACAGCCCAGAAGGCGCGTTCCATCGGAACCTGCATCGCCTCGGTGTAGGAGTCGCCGAGGACCGCGATGCGCAGGGTCTTTGGCGGCTTTTCGAGGGCGCGCTCGCGGTCGCGCATGCCTTGACTGTTGATGCGGACGTAGGCGCGGCCCTCCAGAGTCCACCAGCCCGCAGCGCCCGGCAGCAGCGAGTCTCCGATGATCGGAACCTGGTGGTAGAAGATCGGATACGCGACGCCGAGTAGACGCAGGATGACCTCGGCCAGCACAACACCCAGGGCGAGAGCGGCGGCGTTGAGGTAGATGCGCCGCGTCAGTGTCCGCCTCACGGATCGTCGCCCGACCCCGGGCTCGCTCTCGCGAGGCGCGGAACGAGCTGTTCCATGACCGCCTCCGCGACATAGCGATAGCCGAGGGGTGTGAAATGTCCGTCTTCGGGCCAGTAGACCTCTCCGAGTTTCGCATCGCCGTGCGCCAGTTTTGCGTGGAGGTAGGGTTTGGCGTCGATCGCGGCGATTCCCCGCTCCGACGCAAAATCCAACAGCTCCTGCAACCGATCGTACTCGTTGCGCCGGAGTTCGGACCGAAACGGAAGCACGACCAACTCGAAGTCGAGGCCGCGTCTTCCGAGCAACGCCTCCAGCTCCACCAGTAGGCGCTCGAGTTCAAGCAGTGACTCGTTCATCCTGCGACTTTGCTCGGATCGAGAGATGACGAAGTGCGTGTAGTCAAACAGCTCGAGGAGGATGAAGCGGGCGAAGTGACTGACCTTGTAGAGGCCGGTGAGCGGGGGGGGTTCGCCGACGCGAAGGGTGCCGTCTGGGAGGAAGCGCTCCATGCCGCCGCGGACCATCACATCCAGCACATCGCTGTGATTGACCACCAGCAGTACGAGATCGGGCTCGTAGGCGAGGAGCTGGTCGACCAGGATGCGGTACTCGAAAAAGGGATCGCTTCCCGCCACGCCCGCGCAGATGACCCGATAGCGCTTGCCGTCGTCCGCATTGCTGAGCGCGCGCGCGATTTTGCTCAGCCAGGTCTCGTCGAAGGGCGCACCCTGTCCCTCGGTGAAGGAGTCCCCGATCGCCAGGATTCGGACTTCACCCAGTGGCTTCGCGCGCGGGTGATCGATGTCCCGGAATCCGAGCGAGTTGGTGCGAATCTCGAAGTTGAACTCGCTCTCCTCGTAGCGGAGTATGGCGTTCTTCGGCCGGACCAGGTACCACGAGTTCACAGGGTATTCGTAGGGGGTCACCGACCGACCCTGGTTGGCCTCGGACCAGCTACAGTAGCTGCACCGCGCTCGCGGCGTGGCCTCGGCTGCGGGCAGAAACACCGCCAGCGAGACGAGCGCGAGGAGCACCGCATCCCGAAAGCCGCGACCGCGCTCCGTCCCTCGCTTCACGGCCTCAGCACTCTCACGATCGAGCTCGAGCTCCTGTACGATTGCGCCGAAAGCGGCCCGCCCACGTTCGAGCAGCTCCCTCCTCGCTCCACCGCGCGGGGGTCTAGCAGACGCGAAGCGGTGCACGCTTTCTTCCCCCAGGGGAAAGAAAGCGCGCACTCAGCAAGCCGCCGAGAGCCTCGCCCTCGCCTCCTCGACGGTCGACGATACACTTCGAGGCCTCGGCCCTCCCTGCACAGTGCTGAGCTGCGATTTTTTGAAAGGGGTCGCGACGCCGGGGTCGCCCCCTCTCCCCCATGAGCCAGACCAGTGTCCCAGGCAACGGCGTGGAACTCGCGGTAGATCGAAGGCCGCCAGAGGTGCACAAGATGAAGAGCGAGACGGATTCACACTACGAGGTCATTGTCGTCGGCGCAGGCGTGGCCGGGATCTACCAAATCAAGCGCCTGGCCGATCTTGGGATACACGCCACCGTGCTCGACTCGGGCGGAGACCTCGGAGGGACCTGGTACTGGAACCGCTATCCGGGCGCCCGTTTCGACTCGGAGAGCTACACGTACGGCTATTCGTTCTCGAAAGAGTTGCTGAACGAGTGGCACTGGAAGGAACGCTTCTCCAGCCAGCCGGAGAACCTGCGGTATCTGAACTACGTCGCGGACAAGTTCGATCTCCGCAAGTACATGCAGTTCAACTGCACCGTCCAGGCGGCGTACTTCGACGAGGCGGAAAACCTGTGGCGGCTCCAGATCGACGACGGACGCGAGCTGACCTGCCGCTTCGTGATCATGACGCTCGGCTTGCTCTCGGCGCCGACCCTACCCCGTTACGAGGGAATGGATTCCTTCAAGGGCCGGTCCTTTCACACGTTCTATTGGCCGCACGAGCCGGTCGAGATGACGGGGAAGCGGGTCGCCGTCATCGGCACCGGCGCCACAGCCATCCAGGTGATCGCGGAGATTGCCGACAAGGTGGGCGATCTCACGGTCTTCCAGCGGCGGCCCAACTGGGCCGCACCCCTGAACAACGCCCGGATCTCCGACAAGGAGATGGCCGACATTCGGGAGCGCTACGACGAGATCTTTGCGACCTGCGCCCGAACCCCTGGTGGCTTCGAGCACGAGCCCGACCGCCGCGGCTTCTACGAGGTCTCCCGTGAGGAGCGGGTGGCGCTCTGGGAGCGGCTCTACGACGAGCCGGGGTTCGGCATCTGGCTGCAGAACTTCCGCGAGATCTTTACCGACGAGAAAGCCAACGCGGAGTTCTCGGAGTTCATCGCCGAAAAAATCCGGAGCCGGGTGAAGGATCCGGTCGTGGCTGAAAAGCTGATTCCCAGGGATCACGGGTTCGGCGTGCAGCGCGTGCCGCTCGAGACCTACTACTACGAAGCCTATAACCGGGACAATGTCCATCTCGTGGACATCAGTGAGACCCCGATCGAGCGGATCACCGAGACCGGCCTGCAAACCACCGAGCGCGACTACGACTTCGACATCATCGTGTACGCCACGGGCTTCGACGCGATCACGGGCGCCTTTGACCGGATCGACATCCGAGGAGTCGGTGGTGCGAAGCTCCGCGAGGACTGGAAGGACGGCCCGTCGACCTTCCTCGGGATGTTCATTCACGGGTACCCCAACCTATTGATGCCGGCGGGCCCCCAGAGCGGCTCCGCGTCGACGAACTACCCGCGAGGCATCGAGACGGGTGTCAGCTGGTGCACGGATTTTCTCGAGTACATGTGGGAGCATGGCTACACCCGGGCGGAAGCAACGCGCGAGGCCGAGGAGCGCTGGACCGCCCACGTGACGAAGATGTACTCCACAATGCTGATGCGGAAGGCCAAGTCCTGGTTCACCGGGTACAACTCGAACGTCGAGGGCCACGAGCACGGCAAGGTCCGGTATTTTGTCTACAACGGCGGGGCTCCCAAATACGTGACCCGTATCAACGAGGTCGCTGAGCGGGGCTACGAGGGCATCGCCCTCTCGTCCGATCCGGCCCTGAGTTCCGAGCCGTCCGATTTGAGGGTCGGTGCCGTTTCGGGATAGCCGGGACTCCCGGAGACTTCAAAGGGCGGGAAACTGACCGAGAGGAGACCTTCGATGGACATCACGGAACTTGAGAAGCGGGTCACGCGGATCGAAGACATCGAGGCCATCAAGCAACTCAAGGCCCGATACTGCGAGATCTGTGACGATGCTCACAATCCCGATCGAGTCACTTCGGTGTTTGTCGAGGACGGGATCTGGGAGAGCGAGGATTTCGGAAAAGCGGAGGGTCATGAAGCCATTCGCGAACTCTTTCGCGGCTTCCAAAAGACTTTCAGCTTTTCACAGCACAACATCACGAACCCCATCATTGAAGTCGACGGAGACCGCGCCAAGGGTGTCTGGTACATCATGGGGCCGTGGACATTCGCGGAAAACAATGAAGAGAAGTGGATGGCGCTCCGCTACGACGACGACTATGTCAAGGTGAACGGCGAGTGGAAGTACCAACATCTACGGGTCGCGCTTCGGATGACTGCGGATCGATAGATGCCCTCCGAGGCCCCGGCCATCCCTGATTCTCGATTCGTCCTCATGCGCGGCTCCCGACCACCGCGCTCCGGCCCCGGGTACCGAGGGCCAGGCCGTTCAATGTTGCTAGCGCCGCGAGCCCAAGGACCGCGCGCGACGGCTCCGGCAGCGGGGTCAAGAAGCCGCTGGTGAAACCGAGACCCCCGACGTTCCGATCGACCGTGATCGGGTCGAGGTCATTCAGGACCGGATAGCCACCGCAGGCCTCACCGATCTCACAGAGTGTGAAGTCGTTGTCGGCGTCGCTGCCGGCGGCCAGGTAATACGTTCCGCCGGGCACGTCGGTAAACGCGAAGTCGTAGTTTCCGCCGTCGCCGCCCGCGCCGATCTCGGCCACCGGCGCCAAGGTCCCCGCGTCGATCAGCAGGATGTATTGGAACCCAGCGTCGCCGGCGATGTCGGCGCCCACCTGTATGATGAGCCGAACGTCGACCGAGCCGGCGGTCGACATGAAGGTGATCGTCGCCGCGTAGGCGCCGTCGAGGAGACCGGATCGATCGACGGAGGCGATGTAGGTTCCCAGGTTCGAGGCGTCGACGTTCGCCGCACTGACCGCAAGCCAGCCTCCGGAGTCTTCCGTCACGCCGGTGACCGTGAGCGACCCGCCCCCCGCGTTGCTGACGGTCAGCGTGGTTGCCGTCGTGCCGAGGCCGAAGTTGAGCGCGTTCGGCGCGACGGCGAGCTCGGGCGATGGGGTCGGCATGGGATCACCCGCCACCACCACGGCCTTGTGCGCGTTGATCAACCCATTGCCGTACTCAGCGTCGCGTCCGGGCGCACCGAGGTCGTCGGTGATGGCGCCCACCGCCAGAAGGACGTCCAAATCGGTCGGGCTCAGGCTCGGATGGACCGCCTTCATCAGCGAGACGACCCCCGCCACGTGGGGCGCGGCCATCGACGTGCCCTGGTAGAAGCCGTACCGGAACTCGAACACCCCCAGATCCTCGGCCCAGGTACTGAGGACGCCGTCGACGTAGCCGTCGCCGTTGACATCGCTGGGGAACTCTCCACCCGGAGCCGCGACATCGATGGTGCTGCCGAAGTTGGAGTACACCGCGCGCCGTTTCAGGATGTCGACGGCGCTCACCGACACGACCCCGTCGTAGGCGGCCGGATACGATGGGGCGCTCGAACCGCTGTTGCCCGCGGCGGCGATGACGATGGCGCCCGCCGCGCGGGCCTGCGTGTAGATCGCCTGCTCGAGCTGCGACGACCCCGAGCCACCCAGGCTCAGGTTGATGATGTCCGCCCTTTTCGGGGGCACGGTGCCCGAGTCATTGGGCAGGCCGGCGGCGTAGAGCACGGCCTGCTGGATGTCGAAAGCGTTGCCGATTCCCCTGCGGCCGAGCGCACGCACGGGCATGATCCGGGCGTTCCAGTCGACCCCGGCCACACCCGTCCGGTTGTCCGTCGCAGCGGCGATCGTGCCGGCCACGTGGGTGCCGTGAAAGCTGCTGCGGGTCTCTCCCCCGCCATCGCCGGGGTCGGTCCAGTCAGGATCGATACCGTCGCCGTCCAACGAGGCAAACGTCGAGCTCACGAAGTCGTACTCTGAGCCCGGGCCCTGGAGCAACGACCCCTGTAGATCGGGATGAGCTCGGAGGACGCCGGTGTCGATCACGGCGACCACCGTGTCGGGGCTACCGGTCGTTATCTCCCAGGCCTGGGGCAGATTGATCATCGGGAAGTGCCACTGCAGGTCGTAGAACTCGTCGTTCGGTGTCGCGGTAGTCCGGCGCAGATAGTTGGGGTCCGCCCCCACGACGTCGCTCCGGCGCCGAAGCTTCTTGATCATCCAGAGCGTTTCCAGTTTGTTGCGCAGCGCCGCGTCCATGGGAAGGCACGCCTCGAGCGCGGCTCGCGCGCGAGGGGTGCCCAGCGCCGTCACCGCACTGGCGCCGGCCCCACCCCGACCCCGCTCGAACAGCATGTTCCGCCCGGGAGCTCCACCTCTCGAGTCGAGGCCAATGCTGCTCGCGCGCCCTTCGAGCGAGCGCACGACGGCCAACGCACTCGCCGCCGCCCCGCCCGCTGGCGGCACCGCATCACCAAAGCGAACGATCGCCTGTCCGTCGACGAAGTCGTCCTCAAGGGTCAGATTGAAAGCCGGTGATCGCCTCGGAGCTTGACCGATGACCAGGAGGTAGTTCGTCGCGGCCCGCGCGGCGTCGGGAGTGACCAGGACGACGATGTAGAACTCGCCCCCATAGGGAGCTTCGACCTGCTCCGTCGTCTCCGTGCCGAGGGACGAATCCACAAGCGTACTCGGGTTGCCCGCATCGAACAGGAAGAGATCCAGGTCGTGGATGGCCCCGTCATCCTCGGCGATGAATAGCGTCGCCTCGGTTCCCGCGAGCAAGGCGCTTCGAAAGACGTCGACGACGTCTCCGCTTGCCTTGGAGCGGCCATCCTCTCCGGCTCCAGGATTGTTCAGGTAGCCTCCCAGCGCACCGGGTGCGGGAATCCTTTGACTCTGGGCAAGGTTGTCGTTCGCCACGTACGGCGCGTTCGGATCGTTGACGTCGGAATCCACTACCGAGCCCGGTGAAACGGAGATTGTCCCGCAGACCTCGAACTGCGCGGAGCTCGCAGGCGGGCCTCCGACCAGCGACGCGAGGGCGGCCACTGCCACCAGCGGCGCGTGGGCGGCTCGCCTCAACATCGTCGGTCTAACTCGAATGCGAGGACAACGCATCGATCTTTCGCTGCAGAAACCAGCAGAACCAGCCCCGATATTTCTCCTGGAGCTCCCGCTTCTTCCAGTCTTTCCCGGTGATGGTGCCCCGGCAGCACGCCGCCCCACAGCGGCATCGCATGCGGTAGTCGAGATCGTCGGTGGTCGCCCAGTCGTGGGTCAGCTCCTCGCCAGCAAGAACATCGCGCATCGCGACGACCACGATCTGTCCCTGGATCGCCGCGTTGGGATTACAGCTGTGGTTGAGATACAGCATGCTGCCCTCGCGCTGCCTGGGCGTCACGGGCGCGATGAAGAGCTCCTCGGTGATCTGGATCTCTGCCGCGCCAAGCTCACGCTCGAGTACCGTCCAACGCATGCGGTCGACGAAATGGCCCCCCTTGACCGCCACGATCGCACCAGCTTCGATTGATTCGGCCGCAAAGAGTCCCCTACCTTGAATGGGGCTCGGTCGCACTTCCGTCCTCGGTGAACGCCAAGTCAGGGGCAGCATCGTCGCGCACTCCATCTCGGGGAAGCCCAGCTTACAACCCGCCACGCCACGGCCAAACGCGTGGATAGTCTACCGCTGGTGTACCACCTCCCCGGCGAACAGCGTCATTTCGACCACGGTACCGGCGATCTTCTCGGGTTCCAGGCCAAAGAGGTTCTGCCCGAGCACAATCAAGTCAGCCGACTTTCCCACTCTCAGAGAGCCGGTCTCCGCATTTAGACGGAGCGCCTTCGCACCGTCGATCGTAAAAATTCTAAGGGCCTGTTCAACACCAATCGCCTGCTCCGCCCAGAGCGCCCCCATAGTGCGACCCGCGGGATGCTGGCGCGTCACCATGGTCGCGATCCCGATCCACGGGTCCATGGACGAAACGGCGGCGGGCCAGTCCGAGCCCGCCAATAACGGCGCGCCGGCTTCCAGAAGGTCGCGAATCGGCCAGTAGCGTTCGGCGCGCTCGCCGACGGCCTCGCGGATCGATTCATTGATCTGCGACGGATACCAGAGATAGGGCGACAAATCCGCCGCTACGTTCAGCCGCCGAAACCGCGGAATATCTACGGGGTCGACAAAACCCGTGTGGGCCAGCTCATGACGCAGGTCCGACCGTCCTGACGCTGCATGCGCCTTCTCGATCGCGTTGAGCGCCGTTCGCACCGCGCGGTCTCCTGCGGTGTGGAGTTTCACCGTGAACCCGCGCGACTCCAGCTCGCCGATGTCCTTGGCAAGAATTGCTTCATCCACATGCAGGAGCCCGCTGAAGTCCTCCGCGAACGTCTCGTTCGGCACATAGGGCTCCAGCATGGCCGCCGTCCGTGCGCCAGTGGGCACACCATCTTCATAGATTTTCGCGAAGCGGGTATCGACGTGATCCGAAGCATATCGGTCGCGCAACGCTTCTATGCGATCGTAGTCCAGGGGAATCTCTCGGTGGCCGTGGGGCGTCGAAATGAAAGCCGCTACGCGCAGGCTGAGCGCACCCGCCCGATCGACCGCCTGGAGCGCCCTGAGGACGGCTTCGCTGGCATCCGCATCGGCCACGCCGACGATGCCATAGCTGTTGGCGATGCGAACCATCTCCAGCACGCCGGCTCGATACTGTTCCTCGCTCCAATCCGGCAGGCGGCTCCGTGCCAACGTATCGGCCTCTTCCAGCAAGAGACCGTTGGGTTCCCCGGTTTTTGGATCGCGAAGAATACTGCCGCCCGCGGGATCCCCGCCGTCCCGATCCATGCCGACGAGCTCAAGGGCTCGAGAGTTGGCCCATCCGTTGTGACCCGAATCATCGCGAAGATATACCGCCTTATCGGCCGAATATTGGTCCAGCCATCTTCGCGGCGACGGCAGAGCGTATTTGTCGAAGAACCCGCTGCCCCAGCGCCCACCGACAATGCACTGGGCGTCCGGATGGCGCGCGACGTACCCCGCGAGGCTGCGAGCGATGTCTTCGGGTCTCGCCGTGAACTCGAACTTGCAGCTGAAGAGATCGGCGATCGCACCCTTGGTGGGATGACTGTGGCCGTCGATCAAGCCGGGCATCACCATGCGGCCCTCGAGATCGACGACGCGTGTGCTCTCTGTGCGAATGCTCCGCAGCGCTGCAGAAGTCCCCAACGCGCAGATTCTCCCGTCCCGGATCGCGACGGCCTCGGCGTGGGGCTGATCCCGCTCCATCGTGTATATGAAGCCGTCGAGGAGGAGCGTATCGACGCGACCGCGTTCGTTCTCGTTCACAGGCCGGTCCTACCATCATCACACTGCGGTCCTAGCACTTCCTCCACGGCGCGCCCCATCGCTCAAAGACCGAACAACGACAGAAAGAACTCGGTGTGCTGCGCAAAGCTCACACGTGCGGGCTCGGTCGCCCAGACATGGATCAAAGCGTAGAAAAGCCAGACGCCGGCGATGCGCCGGATCCGCCGGAGCGACTCGGGAAGGACTCCAGTGACCGGAGGGTGCCCCCGGCGTCGGCGCTGGCGCAGCATCGAAGCGCTCACTCCGGTCGCCAGGAGCGCGCAGTACAGCAAGCGTGATGGCGAAAGGCTCTCCAAGATCCAAGGCCCATGCTCGGACAGGCGGCTCAAATAGAGTGGATCGACGGTGTGGAAATAGGTATTCCCCACGAACGCTGCGGCGAAAACCGCCGTCACGATGCGGAGCCGCGGCCACCGCTTGAAGAGTGACGCGTAGCTCGGGAAGAAAAAAAACTCAACGAGGAGCTCTTTGAAATAGAAGTAGAAGCGGTTCCAAAAATCGAGAATGGTCTCACTGAGAAGCGGCTTGTAGGTATTGCGAAAGACGTGAAAGCCGAACAGGCGCAAACATCCAACGGCGCCGTGACCCAATATCGCGATGAGCAGCGTCTGCCGCACGAGCTCGAGCACCACGCTGGCCCAGCGCACGCCGAGCGCGGTACCAGCGGCCTCGCCACCGATCAGGGTGGCCAACTGGGGAATGCCGAGGCTCCAGGGGCCGCTCCAAGCTCCGAGTTTTTCTCCGGCGGCCCCGTACACGAAAGCATTCATTCCCTCCAGCGCACCCTGCCAAAGCGCGCCGAGGAAGAGGCACTTGAGCCCCGCGAGTTGCGACGCCACCCGCGCCTCGCGATTGGCCGCAGAGCGGCGTGCGAGGTAGTCGTGGCCCTTGCCGAGGGGGACGTTGGAGCCACCCCAAGCCGGAAAGATGTAAAGCAGGTGATCGACGAGGCGCGTCCCGCGTGTGGTCCCGCGTCGCCCCGAGAGCAGCAGGTAGGACAATCGGAAGAGGTTGTAGGCCAAGAGAAAGAGCGCCGAGCGACACGCCACGGCGACCTCGGAGCGCGGGCCCACCGACCAGCGCAGCTCGGTCAGGGCGACGACGGCGACCCAGAAGGCGCCGTGGAGCACGAGATTCGCGTGGCGAAGCCAGCCGCCCGCCTCTGGATCCAGGCGCCGCGCTGCGCAGTAGCTCCCGAGTACGAAGAGCGCCAGTACGGTCAGCAACAACAGGGTGCCGCCCGGTTGCGCCGGGTGGACGAACACCGTGCCGAGCGACGCGATCCCGATCGCGCTCAAGATTTCGCTGCGGCGCCGGGGCCAGAGTTGTACCAGGGCGATGGCAGCGCAGATGGCGAGGCGCAGTTCCTGGGGCTGCGGCATCTGCGCGAACACCAGGGCACTCGCCGAGGCCCAGACCAGGAGCTGACCGAGGGGACGGGCGGCGAGGCGGCGCACCGGCGGTTCGCGGTGGAAGTGACGCACGCGGCGCCACCAGCGAGCTGCGTTCATGACCCGCTTCGGTCGATCACCGCGAGGATACTCTTCACGGAGCTGAGTTCCTCTGGATTCACACCGCGGTCGCCGAAATCGACGCCGTATTGCTCCTCGAGATGCGCCACGATCTCGAGGATCGCCAGCGAGTCGATGAGTCCCGCCTCCACAAACGATCCTTCGTCGCTGAACGAGACATCTTCGGCGTCGGGCCGACGAATCGTCTCGAGAAAGGCGAGGATCTCGCGGCGAAGCTCCTGTTTGCGGCTCGCTTTCACGTCGAAAGCTCCTTCCACGTCATTGGTTGGCCCATGGCGGCGTAGACCGCCCGCTTGCCCCGATAGGGGTTGCGCCCATGCGCGACGAGCATGTTGTCCAGTATCAAGAGGTCGCCGCGGTGCCAGGACCGCGTCGCGGTCTCTTCCCGATACGCACGCCGGATCGCCTCGAGCGTTTCGGGTTCGATTGGCGCACCGTCCGCGTAGTACGTGTTCACGGGGAGGTCCGCTTCCTCGAAAAGCTTCAGCAGCGCGCGGCGTCGCCGCTCCGGGAGGGTGCTGATATGCAATGCGGCGGCGTGATTGAACCACACGGCCTCGCCGGTGCCGGGATGGATCGCGAGCGCGGGTCGGACTTGGCGGGTGCGCAAGTGGCCCGGCGCGGGCCACTCGGTCTCGATCTCCGCCGCGGCGCAGAACGCCTCCAAGGTCGAGACGTCATCGGTCCCAAAGGCCGTCTGCCAGCGCAAGCCGAACGGGCCCTCCGTAAAGTTGCGGACATACAGCACGCCTCGCCCTTCAAAGGTGCGCCGTACCCGGGGGGTGAGCCGGGCGAGTACCCGCCGCACGTCTGCGATCGGCGTCTCTCCTCCCGCTTCGGCCGGCTCTGCGCAGTAGAAGCCGATCCGCATCGGCCACCGCGCTGCGAAGGCGTTTTCGTTGTGCAGGAATATGCTGTGATCGGGCGGGTAGTCTGTGGCCGTATACACGCCTGGTGCGAGTTCGGTGCGGGGAGTCGCGCGGTCTCGATAGTCGAGCAGCGGTCCCAGTAGCGCGGTGAAAAGGGGGACCAGGCCGGCCGCTTCGTCGAAGCGCTCCGCGAGCCCGCGTAACAGGACCCCACCGTTTGTCGAAAGCCAGCCTTCGATTCGGGGGCGCTCCCGCGCCAGCCACGCCAGCGGATCCTGCGAGGGAGACAGTTCGACGATCCGGGGGAGAGCACTCGGTGCCGCAGAGTCGATCGCTGACAACATCGCCTCTAGAATCCGCCGTCCGGGGTTCCCGATCGCGGCACCGTGATCACGATCATGCGCTTGGGCCGTTTGCCCGGCGCGAGTTGGATCGCGGCTTTCCGCCTCCGCGTCGCGACATCGTAAGCCGTCACCAGGTCATTCTCGGCGCTGGCGGCGTATACGGTGCTCCCGTCGGGTGTGATCGCAAGCCAGTAGACGGGAGCCCCGTTTTCGATGCGAGCGACCTGGCGGGGAGGATGGTGGGTGACGTCGAAGACGAACAGGAGCCCGTGGTGGACGTCGGAAGTCCAAACTTCGCTCCCGTCCGGGGTGACGACAATGCCGTGTGAGCGACTGGGGCGGGTCCGCTCTTCCGCCGTGAGCTCGTACTCGACGCGTACCAGCGGCTCGCGCCGGAGGAGATCCAGGACGACGAACCCCTGGAGCCCGTCCGTGTTGACGTAGAGCGTCTTCCCGTCGGGGTGGATCGCGAGGGGCCTGGGGGCGTCTCCTGTGGGAATCCTATCGACGACGGTGTGGGTCTTCACATCGACGACGTAGATGACTTCGTTGGGCGTCGTCGGGAAACCGGTCTGCGCCAGCTTCTCGGGCGCCAGTTCGCCCCGGTCCATCGGCGCCAGATAGGCGAACTTGTCGTCCGGAGAGATCACGACGTTGTGTGGGAGGCCATCGGTCGCGACCCGGGCCACGATTCTCTCTTGCTCGGTATCGAACACTTCGTACACACCGCGACCAAAGATCGCCACATAGACGAAGCGACCATCCGAGGTCGCGTCGATCTCGTTCGGTAGAACTCCGAAAATCGGGTAT
>CAZTOE010000062.1:0-18855 GCA_964615045.1 uncultured Spirochaetales bacterium | reverse complement strand
CTCAAGATGTGGGAGTCGCAGTTCGGCGACTTCGTGAACGGCTCCCAGGTGATTATTGATCAATTCGTGGCCTCGGCGGCAGTGAAGTGGGGGCGCTTGAGCGGCCTCGTCATGCTTCTGCCCCACGGTTACGAAGGTCAGGGTCCCGAACACTCGAGCGCCCGCATCGAGCGCTTCCTCGAGCTGTGCGCCGAAGACAACCTGCAGATCGTGAATTGCACCACCCCCGCCCAGTACTTCCATGTCCTGCGCCGCCAAATGCGGCGCAACTTTCGGGCGCCGCTCGTGGTCTTCACGCCCAAGAGCCTCTTGCGCGCGCCGCGAGCGGTCTCCCATCCCGAGACACTGACCCGCGGACATTTCTTGTCCCTGATCGACGACCCCGACGTCGCCGATCCGCAGTGCGTGCGGCGACTTCTCTTCTGCAGCGGCAAGGTCTACTACGACCTCCTCGCTGCCCGCGAAGAGCGTTTCGGGGACGAGGCGCCGGAGGTCGCCATCGCCCGGGTGGAGCAGCTCTATCCGTGGCCCGAGGACGAGATCATTTCGGCGTTCGCCCGCTACCCCGAGCTTCAGGATGTGCTCTGGGTCCAGGAGGAGCCCGCGAACATGGGTGCCTGGTCGTATCTCCGTGACCGACTGCGGGACCTCGTGCCGGCGGGCGTCGATTTCGGCTACGCCGGGCGCGAGGCGGCGGCGGCAGCGGCTGGGGGTTCGATGCGCTTACATCGCAAACGCCAGGCGCGTCTGATCGCCACGGCCCTCGGCGATCCGGTGGAGTAGGCGGCCTCCCCTGCGTCTGCGGCACGAACGCCTCCATCGCTTCGATCTCCCCGTCCCCGAAGCCCGCGCGCTGCAAGAGCGGCTGCGCCGATACGTCGTGGACGAAGATGCGTTGGGACCGGTGAGGTGGGTCGCTGGAGCGGACGTGTCCTACGATCGCCGTGCGCCGGTTCTCTTCGCGGCGGCGGTGCTCTGGGACGTCGGTCGCGGTGAGCTGGTGGAGGTCGCCGGTGCGCGGGTTCCGGCCCGCTTCCCCTACGTCCCGGGATATCTCTCTTTTCGCGAACTGCCGGCGCTGCTGAGCGCCTTCGAGCGGCTTCGCGGCACCCCGGATCTGGTGGTCGCCGATGGCCAGGGTCGCGCTCACCCGCGCCGCTTCGGACTGGCCTGTCACCTCGGAGTGCTCCTCGACGTACCCACGATTGGTTGTGCGAAAAGTCGCCTGGTGGGGTTCCATCGCGAGCCCGGGCTGCGCCGCGGTTCCCACACGCAGCTCCGTGAAGGGGCGGAATGCATCGGCGAGGTGGTTCGCACTCGCGCAGGCGTCCGGCCGGTCTTCGTCTCGGTGGGGCACCGCGTGAGTCTTGTGACGGCGCGCCGTTGGATTCTGCGCCTGGCGTCGCGCTACCGGTTGCCCGAGCCGGTGCGGGCTGCGCACCGGGAGGTCAATCGCTTGCGCCGTGAGGCGGGTGAGCGATGAAGAGGATCACGCTTGGGTCGCTGGCCCGGGGGCCGGTGCTCGCGCTTGCCTTCGCCTTCGGGCTGGGTGCCCTCGCCCCGCCCGCGGGTGCCCTCGACCTCGCGCTCTACGATCGCATCCTGAGCGAATTCACGCGGGAGACCCGGGATCTGGCCGCCGTCCGCGTCGACTACGCGGGGCTGCGCCGTTCGTCGGCGTGGCCGCTCCTAGTCGCGAGCCTCCGCAACACGGGGCCTCCCCAGACCGGCGGCCCCAGCGAGCTCGCCTTCTGGATCAACGCCTACAACGTACTCGCGATCGATCTCGTCGTGCGCGAGGCCCCCGAGCAGAGCCTGCGCGACCTCGGCACATGGCTGCGGCCAGTCTGGAAGCGAGAGGCGGGTTGGATCGGGGGCCGGGCCTATACGCTTCACAAAATAGAGCACAAAATACTTCGTTCTCGCGGCGATCCGCGCATCCATGCGGCGATTGTTTGCGCCTCGCTCTCCTGCCCGCCGCTCCGGCGCACTGCCTTTCGCGAGGCTGCACTCGATCGGCAACTCGACGAGCAAGTGCGCGATTGGCTTTCTCTTCCCGACAAGGGCGCCCGCGTCGACGCCGACACGCTCTGGCTGAGTCGGATCTTCGACTGGTTCGAGGAGGACTTCGGAGGACGGCGCGGCGTGCTCGCTTTCACCCGAAGATATTGGAATCCTGGGACGATGCGGGAGCTCGAGGCGCTCGGACCGGATCCCCGGATCCGGTACATGCGCTACGACTGGAGCTTGAACTCACTTTAGCTGGCCGGCGCAGCCGACGATGCAGAGGAGCGGACATCGGGAGTCCCCAATTGCGAGTTGCGCCGCAGATTGCCCAACGAATTGCCCAACAGATTGCCCAATGCTTGGAGGTGTCATGGATTGCCAGAGGAACGGGACCGATTTTGAAACGGGGTCCGGAACAGCGCGGCTTCGGATCGCACTTGCGATCGGCCTCGCACTGTCCTTTCTGGCGGCGGCGTGTCAGCAAGGGGGGTCTTCCAACACCGTGACCGACACCGGCGACACCGATCGCACTCCCGCCGGCCGCGTCGGCGACGACGAAATCACAGTGGGCGAGCTCGACACCTGGGTGAAGGATCAGCTTTATCAGCGCGCCACCAAAGGGGGCAAGGAGACGGAGATCTATGGGCTCCGGCGCCGCGCCTTCGATCAGATCGTCGGAGAACGCGTCTTGGAAGCCGAGGCGGCGCGGCGCGGCGTCGAGCCGCAAGCCCTCCTCAGCGAGGAGACCGCCAAGCGGGTCTCGATCGACGAGGAAGAGGTCGCCAAACTCTACGAAGAGAACAAGGAACGCTTCGGCGACCGCCCTCGCGAAGAAGTCGAGAATGCGATCCGCAGTCAGCTGAGCAACCGCGAGCAGCGCGCTGCCCAAGAGGCGTTTCTTGCCGAGTTGAAGGACGCTGCGGGATCGGAGTTCCTGCTGGATACCCCGCGCGTCAGCATCGCGGGTACCGGCTACAGCCTGGGGAAGGAAGGGGCTCTGGTGACGGTGGTCGAATTCAGCGACTACCAATGCCCCTACTGCAAACGCGCCGAACCCATCGTCGAGGCGCTCCTCGAGCGCTACCCGGAGAATGTGCGTTTCGAATACCGCCACTTCCCCCTCGAGCAGATCCACCCGCTCGCGCGTGCCGCTTCGGAGGCGGCACTTTGCGCCGGAGAACAGGATCGTTTCTGGGACTATCACCGGCTCGTGTTCGAGAAAACCCCCGAGCTCGCGGACGAGAAGCTGCGCGAGTATGCCGCGGAGCTCGGCCTCGATGCGGAGGCCTTCGATACCTGCCTGGCCGAGAATCGCTACCGCAAGACCGTGGATGAGGACCTGGAGGCGGGTCGCAAGGCAGGCGTCTCGGGGACGCCCTCCTTCTTCGTCAATGGCATTCCGGTTACGGGACCGCGCAATGTGGACGCCTTCGCCGAGGTGATCGACGACGAACTCGCCAAGTTGGGTGGAGACTCCTAGCCGGTCGCGCCTAGCGGGTTTCGACCGCGAAGGATCGGCGCTCCTGGAACTCCACGGAGTCGCTCTCGAAAGCTAGCTCGACCGCGTAGACGCCGGGTTCGGCTTGCTCCGGAATCGATACGAAAGAGTCGATTACCCAGCGTCCCGGCTTGAGCTCGAAATGCTTCTCCTGATCGCGCACGATGGCGTGACCTCGGTGGAAGATCGAGGTGTCGAGTGTGCCCGCCACGACGGCCGTGAGCTCGGGCGGACACAGCGAATAGACGATGCGGTGATTGAAGTGAGAGCCCGCTGCGAGTCGACGCGGAAGGAGCTCGACGCGCTCGATCTGCAGGAACGGCAGCTCGCGCTCTCCGCACGTGTACTGGTCCCAGATTTCCTCGGGCATCGCGACGATGTGCTCTCCGGGTTCGCGAAAGCGCAACCGCGCCCGGCCAATCCAGTCGCTTGCGCAGCTGCCGAGCAGTAGCGCCACCGCGGCGATCGCCGTCGTCGTTCGGCGACGGTCGCTCAACGCCGGATGACCCAGCCCGTCTCCGGCGCCGAGGGCGGCTCCGGTGTCGGAGCGACCACCGGTACGGGCGTCCGCGCAGCTCTTGCGGGGCTTCGTCGGGGTTTGGGGCGTTCCGCCGCCGCCAAGGCACGGACCGGTTCAGGGGGCGCAGCTTCCGTGTCCGTCGCCACGGTACTCCCCTCGCCAACGCGGTTGGCCTCGCTCTCTTCCTCCGCCTGGCCCGGCGGGTCGAGGGGTGCAGCGGACGCCCCCTCTTCCTCCGCTCCGGCGAGCCGGGATGCTTCGTCGGGTACCTCGCTCCACAGCGGCTCCTCGAAGCTGAAGGCCACGGCTGGCTCTGGTGTCACCGGTGCCGCGTCGGTCTCCCGAGGGCCCTCGCCCAGCCAGAGCAGGGCGATGGCCGTCGCAACCGCCGCCGTTGCCACGGCGCGAGCCAGCAGCGTGTTCGAGGAGAAGGGTCGCTCGACCAGGGCGTCGTCGTCCTCGAGAATGATGCGAGTGGGAGCCGTTCCCTCCTCGCTGTAGGTACTTCGCGAAGCTTCGGCACTAACGTTGTCGGGAAGATCCAAGGGCGTCGGCAGAGCCGGAGGCGCCGGCAGCGTGACGCCGTCCGCGTCGGTTCCCGCGGCGGCGAGCGCGCTTCGGAACGCCGCTGCGGACGCGAAGCGATCCGCCCGGTTCTTGGCCAGGGCGCGGTGGACCAGCGCCTCGAGCGCCTCCGGAATCTCCGGCACCCGCTCCCGTAGCGGGCGTGGCTCTGCTCCCACCTGGGCTTGCATCACGGCAAACGGGCTGGCCCCCCGGATCGGAAGCCGCCCTGTCAACATCTTGTAGAGCAGCACGCCGCTGGCGTAGAGGTCGGAGCGCCCGTCGAGTTCTTCACCCCGCACCTGCTCCGGGGACATGTACTCAGGCGTGCCGATTGGCTGGTTGGCTTGCGTCACGCCTTCGGCGTGGTTGGCCCGCGCGATCCCAAAATCCATCACCTTGACGATGCCGGCTCGGTTCACCATCAGGTTGGTTGCCTTGAGATCGCGGTGGATCACACCGTGTCGGTGCGCGTGTTCAATGCCGTCGAGGGCTTGGAGG
Source organism: uncultured Spirochaetales bacterium (assembly GCA_964615045.1). Taxonomy (GTDB): domain Bacteria; phylum Myxococcota_A; class UBA9160; order UBA9160; family PR03; genus JANQRO01. The sequence continues at coordinate 13,765 of CAZTOE010000062.1, read as the reverse complement.
AGCAACGGGAGGGCGGTTGCGACGGACATCGGTCCGCCGCGCTGAAGGAGCTCCTCGAAGGTCTCGCCTTCGATGAATTCCATGACCATCACGTAGGTGTCCGCCAGGCGGTGGAAGCTGTACAGCGTCCCGATGTTGGGGTGGCCGAAGCGCGCCAGGGTGAGGGCCTCGGAGCGGAAACGCTCGGCCACATCGGAACGCGCAGCGAGTGCAGGGTGCAGAACCTTGATCGCGACCGGGCGCTCCAACATCACATCGACGCCCCGGTACACCTGTCCGCAGCCGCCCTCGCCGATCTTGCTCTCGATCCGGCAGCTTCCAACCAGCTTGCCAATCCAGGGATCTGTCACAGGCCCCACCCGCTTTGAGACTGCGAATGCGTACGCCACGTCATCGGAACCCGGCGCTCCTGTCCTTAGAAGCGACCGATCTTGCCCCTAGGGAAATCGAGATCTCGCCCGCTTAGGAAACGCCAAGCTAGGAAACGCCAAGCGTGCGCAGGCGGTTCAGCGCGGCGGCGACTTCGAAGCGCCGCGGTCTGGCCAAAGCTCCGGGATGTCGTCCGCGGGCTCCCTCGGGGTCAAGGGAGTCGATGCCTTGCTCGTCGAGGAACGCCTCAAGGCGGTCGAGGAGTTCGGCGATGGGGGTGGACCCGTCCATCCAGCGCGTCCGTAGTACTTCCAAGGCGAGACCCACGGCGCGGGTTTGGCTTTCATCGACCAACTGCTCGACCGCCCGTAGCTCGATCGGGTGCGTCCCATAGAGCAGGAGGTCGCGGCCCTTGGTGGTGATCTTCACTTCCCGGCGCCCGCGAGACGGATCCAAGCTCCCGGGTTGGGGAGATCGCCCGCGCACCGGCGTGAGCGCAAGGCGGGCGTCGCGAGCGCGTCCGCCGACGGCCTCGCGGGCCACGCGGCGAGCGTCTGCGCTGCGGTCCGAGGGCAGAAAGCAATCCATTCCGATTACGGTATGCGCGAGGTCGAAGAAATCTCCCGAACTTCCCACCACCAACAGCGCCGAAACCCCGAGGCCCTCATACAGCTCCCCGAGGCGGTCCACCAACGGCGTAATTGGCTCCTTTTCCGACGCGACGAGCGCCTGCATCCGGGCGTCCCGGGTCATGAAGTTGGTGGCACAAGTGTCTTCGTCGAAGAGAAGGACGCCGGCGCCGATCTCGAGCGCCTCGACCAAGTTGGCCGCCTGGCTGGTGCTGCCGCTGGCGTCCTCGGAAGAGAAGCGCTGGGTTGCCCGTCCCAGCGGGAGGTCGGCGACGAAGGCGCTGATGTCCACGCCTGCGACACGCCGCCCGTCCTCGGCACGGAGCTTCACGGCACTCGCGTCACACACGACATACTCCCTTCCGTCGCCCGGGACATGGGGATAGACGCCGTTTTGGAGCGCACGCAAAAGCGTCGACTTGCCGTGATACCCGCCGCCGACAATCAGCGTGATGCCTTTCGGGATGGCCATCCCCGAGAGGGTGTGGCGGTCGCCAGGCTCGCCCCAACCCCCTGGGCCGCGGGGCGGATGGGGGACCTCGACCTCGGCGCGCAGTGAGGCGGGTGAGCGAAACGGCACCGCCCCCTCTCCGAGTGGACATTCGCTCGCTCCGCTCGCGCGCGGGAGCACCGAGCCGTCGGCCACGAAGCCGATCCACCCATTGCGGTCCAGTTGACCGCGGATTGCCGCCTGGTTCTCGATGCAGGCGACGAAGTCGCGGGCCTTCGAGAGTGCGGCTTCGTCGACAAGCAGCGCTTCTCCGATTTCCGGGAGTTCGACACAGAGCAGCGCCTCCGCTTCGCGCGCCAGGATTCGCCTCCCGCGCGCCGGGAGCCCCGCCGAGAGCCGAGCCTCCGCGAAGGCTCCGGTGAGCCTCACAGCCCCTCGTTCCAGGACCTCCTGGCCGCCTGCGTCAATCTCGACCCGGCCGCTGCTCCCGCTTCCCCGGCGCGCGCCGCCCCTCCCGATCCGCTCGCGCGCGCGGCGCGCCAACCAGTCGCCGAGCGCGGTGCAGCGGAGTCGCGTTGCGATCAGATCGTCTGGAATTCCCGTGGTCTCGCGGGCGACGCGGAGCCGGAGCTTCGAAGGCGCCGCGAACGGGTCTGCTTGGACGCGATCGATAAAGAGCTCGAAGTCGCCCAGGCAGTAGCTCCCGCTAAGGCTCTGATAGGCCTTGTAGCTACGCCCCTCGAGGTCTCGAATTCGCCTGCGGAGGGCCGCTGCCCCGCTCCCACTTGCCGCGCTATGTCCTCCGCCCTGCACGGCCGGGGAGCGTAGACCCCATCTCGGCGTCGCTAAAGAGGCAATCGGGCCGCCGGAAATGCTGGGTCGAGAGCTCCGGACCGTGTTCGGCGATCCCCGCCCGTCGGCAACCGAGTTCGAAAAGGCGCTTGATCTGTTCGGCGAAGGGCCCACCGCCGCGCTGACGGGTGCCAAAGCGCGGATCGTTCAACCGACCGCCGCGCAATTCGCGAATCCGCCCCAGCACCTTTTCGCGGCGATCGGGAAAGTGCTCCGAGAGCCAGTCTGAGAAAATTTCCTTCACGGCGTGGGGAAGCCGCAGAACCGTATAGCCGGCGAAGCGCGCCCCCGCGCCCGCTGCAGCGGCGAGGATGCGTGGGAGCTCATGCTCCGTGAGTCCCGGGAGAACCGGACCCACCATCACACCGACCGGAACGCCCGCTGAGGCGAGCCGCCCGATGCCGTCGAGGCGCAGTCCCGGGTGCGGCGCGCGAGGCTCCAAAACGCGTTGCAGTCCGGTGTCGAGGGTGGTTATGGAGACGGTCACCGCGGCGCATTCGAACTCGGCAAGCCGCGACAGAAGATCGGCGTCCCGCGCCACGAGCCGGCTCTTGGTGATGACCGAGACCGGGTTGCGGAACTCGAGCAGGACTTCGAGACAGCGCCGCGTCACCCGCAAACGCCGCTCGACGGGCTGGTAGGGATCGGTCACACCGCTGAACGCCAACAGCTGCGGCTTCCAGGAGGGGGAGGCCAGGGCGCGGCGTAACAGCGCTGGGGCGTCTGGCTTCACCAGGATCTTGGTTTCGAAATCGAGGCCCGCGGAAAAACCCAGATACTCGTGGGTAGGCCGGGCGTAGCAGTAGACGCAGCCATGCTCGCAGCCGCGGTAGGGGTTCAGGCTTGCCTCAAATCCGATATCGGGGCTCTCGTTGCGCGCCACGACGCTGCGGCTGGGATCGCTCAAGAACTCCGTATGCGGTGCTGCACCCTCGGGGACGGACCAGATGGCGCCCGCCGGCTCGGGTTCGTAGTGCAGCGTCTGGAAGCGGTTGGTGGGATTGTGCCGAGCCCCGCGGCCCCGGAGGAGCGTTTGAGAAGCGGCTCGACCGAGGCCCGCGGGACCGGCTGAGGGAGGGGTGCCCATCACGGGCGATTAAAAGCGAAAATAAGACGAAAATCAAGCCCCCAGCCATCTTCGGAGAGGAGCCATCGCGGCGCGTCGGAAGCGCGCGTCGAGCCGGAAGCGTTCGAGCGCCTGATCCAAGCTGCGGCGACCGGCGGGAAGCGGGTGGGCCACGAAGAAGTGCCGCACCTCCTGCGCCAGGGCGAGGCTGCCCAACGACGGGGTGGCCTCGATGAGCCGCGTCGCCAGCATCGGGGGGATCCGGCGCGCCAAACGGTCCCATTCATGGGTAATGAAGCTCCAGGCGGACAGGCGGGCTTCCGGATTGCCCAGCAAGCGCGCTAGCACGAAGGCCACGTCCTGGGTCGGGACGCGCGCGCCCAGGCACAACCGCTCGACCCGACCGATCAGCGCCGGTTTTCGGAAGGCCGCGAGCGCGAACAGGAATCGCCGCCGATGCTGAGGTGTCTCCGCGGCGTCAAAGGCTGCCAGCAGCTGATCGAAGCGATCGCTGTCGCCGGTTCGCGCCGCCAGTTCGACGACGGCATCGGCGAGGTGGGGGTCGAGGCTGCGCGGTTTCTCCAGGTAGGCCTCGAAACGCGGGACGGCCGCCGCCTCGATCGGCGGCCAAGCGGCGACCAGCCCCAGAATCTCAATGGTGGCGGCGCGCCGTTCGCGAACCGCCTCGGGTTCGCCGCGTGCCGCCTCCCATCCGAGTTCCAGAAAACTCGGACCAAAGGTTTCGACCAGCCGGTCGCAGAGGCGCTGGCGAAGCCGATCCGAAGCGGGTCGCGCGATCTGGTCCTCCAGAAACGCCAGGGGTGCCCGCAGCGCAGTCAACACATCCGGGTCGGATTCCGCGCCGAGTTCTCCCACCAAACTGAGGAAGCGATCGAGTCCGACGGCGCCGGCCCGTGCCAGGGCCCACTCGTGATCGACGAGGCCCATCCGCTCCACCGGTCGCAAGCGCGCGAGGTTCGCACGCAGGGCCTCGAACAAGGGCTCGCGGTGGAGCGGGCGATAGAAGCCCGCTTCGAGCGCATTGCCGTACAGAAAGTGAGCTGCGTCCTCGGGAAGCGGAATCCGCGCGCGCCGCCTCGCGAAGCGATGTCGCACTTCGCGTCGACCGGTGCGCCCGATCCAGGGAATGGGCCAGGGGGCTTCGCGCCGGGCACTCCGTCCGGAGGAGGGCGCCGCGCGGAAGCGTCGCTGCTCCGCGACGAGGGCGCCGCTTCGATCGCGACCGAGCACGACCGCCGGAAACCCCTCGCGCTCGATCCAAGGGCGGACCAGCGGTGCGACTTCCTCGCCGGCGGCTTCCGAAAGCGCGTTCCACAGATCGGCAGCGACGGCATTGCCCTCCCGATGGCGGCGGATGTAGCGGCGCACTCCGCTGCGGAACGCGCGCCCGCCCAGGTAGCGCTCGATCATCCGCACCACCGACGCGCCCTTCTCATAGGTGATGAGATCGAAGTTAGCAGTGGCCTCTGCGGGGCTGCGCACCGGGGTGTGGATGGGGTGGGTGTGGCGCAGGCTGTCGAGCCGCAACGCGGCAGCGCGATGGTGCTGGAAGTCGTGCCACATCTTCCAGTCGGGTTTCCAGTCGTCCACGATCGCGAACGCCATCCAGGTGGCGAACGCTTCGTTCAGCCACAAGTCATCCCACCACGCCATCGTGACGAGATCTCCGTACCACATGTGGGCGAGTTCGTGGCAGATCACCTCGGCGGCGCGCTTCTTCTCGGCTGGCGTTGCGGTGGCGCGGTCGATGAGCAGGAGGGTTTCGCGGAAGAACACCGCGCCGGCGTTCTCCATCGCGCCCGCTTCGAAATCGGGCACGGCGACGAGGTCCAGCTTTTCATACGGATACGGCAACGCGAAATAGCGCTCGAGGCGTGCGAGGCATTCGCGCGCCGTTTCGAGCGCGAACGCGCTGAGCCCACCTCTGCCGGGGACCGACCAGACGCGGATTGGCGTCGCGCCGAGCCGTGTCGCGCGCGACGCCTCTAGGGGCCCGACAGCCAGTGCCAAGAGGTAGGTGGAGAGCGGTGGGGTCGACCGGAACTGCACGTGTTTGGTGCTCGCGTTCTGCGATTGCGTCGCAACCGGCGCGTTGGAGATCACCTGGTTTTCGGCGTCGGTGCTGACCTCGAGGGTGAAGCGCGCCTTCATGGCCGGCTCGTCGAAGCACGGGAAAAATCGCCTCGCGTCGGCGGCCTCGAGCTGGGTGAAGGCGTAGTGGCGGCCGTCGGCACCGGCCGCGTAGAGCCCGCGAAGGTCGCTGCGCAGCTGGCCCGAAAAGCGCAGCTCGAGGGTACACTCGCCAGAGGGCAGCGCGCGATCGAATGCGAGCGTGGCGGTCTCGCGCTCCGGCTGAAGCGCCACGCGGGCGCGCTGGACGCCGCGCTCCGTCTCGGCCCGGGCCGATGTGATGCGAAGGTCCGCGGCGTGCAGCACCACGTTCCGGGTCGCCCGTTCGAGGCGCGCGCGGATCGAGACGCGACCCCGGTAGCTGCGTCGCGGCGGCCGCACGTCGACCGCAACTTCGTAGGTCAGCGGTCGCACCCGCGTCGAGAGACGAAATCCGCGCTCGGCCACGTCGTACCCTCCCGCCCACCGGCGTCTCTCGCGCCGCGACCCCATAATAGTGCGATCGAACGGGGAGGGGGATGACGTGGCTCAGGGATCGGAACTCGCATCCAATTCACCGCGTGAACATTGGGGGGGACGGGCGGGCTTCGTGCTCGCTGCCATCGGCTCCGCGGTCGGCCTCGGCAACATGTGGCGCTTCTCGTACCTGGCCGCCGAGAACGGCGGCGCGGCCTTTGTCTTGCTCTACCTGGCCTTCACGTTGGTGATCGGCCTCCCCGTGCTGCTCGCGGAGCTCGTCGTGGGCCGCGGCGCCCAGCGCGGCCCCGTGCGCGCCTTGGCTCACTTTGGAGGGGCGGGCTGGGGATCCCTGGGAATTCTCTTTGTCGGCGCTGGTTTTGTGATCCTGGCCTACTACAGCGTCATCGCCGGATGGACCTTCCGCTACGCGGCGGTGGGCCTCCTCTCGGGTTTCGCGGCCGATTCCGGCACCACCTTTGAGGCGATCGCCTCTTCCCCGCAGGCCATCCTGTGGCATCTGGGCTTCATGGCGCTCACGGGATGGATCGTCGCATACGGGGTGCGCGCGGGCATCGAGCGCTCCGCGTTGATCCTGATGCCTTCGCTCTTTGTGATCGTCCTCGGTCTCGCGTTCTATGCGGCGACGTTGAACGGGGGCGACGAGGGCTACGCCTATTTCCTGCGTCTCGACGTCGGCAAGCTCTGGAACGCCGACGTCCTCGCCGCCGCCGCCGGACAGGCGTTTTTCAGCCTCAGTCTCGGCATGGGCGCGATGCTCACCTTCGCGAGTTATCTGGACCGGTCTCACCATCTGCCGAACGAATCCCTCACGATTGCCGGCGCAGACTTCGGGGTCGCCTTCGTCGCGGGACTTGTCGTGTTTCCGATGATCTTCGCGCTGGGCCTCCAGGACGAGGTGGGCGAGAGCACCGTCGGTGCTCTGTTTATCACGCTCCCCCATGCCTTTGAGGTCATGGGCGGTGTCGGGCGAGTGATCGGGGTGTTCTTCTTCGCAGCGCTCGTAGTGGGTGCGCTGACCTCTGCGGTATCCGTGCTTGAGGTCGTAGTCGCGACCTGCATCGATGAGTTTGGTTGGTCGCGGCCCGTGGCGAGCGGCACCTCGTCGGCGGCGATCGCCGCCTTGGGAATCCTCCCGGCGCGGAGCCTCGAGATCCTGGGTTGGATGGATCAGTTGGCGGGCAACATCTTGTTGATCGCAGGTGGCCTCGGGCTCGCCATCTTTGTGGGTTGGGTGATGGACGATCCAGTGCGTGAGGTTTCGGTGGGCGCGTCCGGAGTGCGTTGGTTCGGGCTCTGGCGCGTCCTGCTACGCAGTGCGGTGCCGCTCGGACTACTGCTTGTGTTGGCCAACGCGCTGCGCAACCTGATCGGTTGACCGGCTGCGGTCAACCCCGCACTCCGAACCGACGCGCGGCCGCGAGGGCTTCGATCGCGTCGACCCGGCGCACCGCATCGGCCAGCTCCGCCGCGAGGTGCGCGCGGCGCGCGCCGAGCGCCACTCCCCCGGGCTCGGCCGCAGTCTCCAGAAGTCCCCTGTTGGCGAAGAGCAGCCAAGCGGTTTCGAAGTAGCTCTTCGAAACCGCTTCAGGATTGCGGATGCGGCGCTGGAGGGTGTACTGCTTGCCCCGTGCGAGACAAGTCGCCACGAACGGACCCCGTTCCAATGCACGTTCCTCACCCCAATCGACCAGCGCATCGGCGGCTACGCGGTAGGCCTCGAGGAAGGGGCGCAAGACCGCGTGGGCGACGAGCGGTTGAAAGCGTCGCACCAGACTCACAGCTGCCGAGCCGCCAGCTTCGAGTTGGGTCTCCCAACGGGGCTCCTGGAACGCGAGCTCGCGTCGCAGTTCGGCGGCAAAGCGCTCGCGTTCGGGGAAGAAGAACTCGAACTTGAGCAGGTCCCGGAGCGCCAGCGCCTCCTCGATCAGGACGGCGCGTCGGTCGCCGCCGGCCGCCTCCGCCGCCCGCAACGCGGACAGTTCCGCAATCGCGGTGGTCACGAAGAAGTGGATCACCGTGTTTCGGTAGTAGGCGGCCGCCAGGTGCTGATCGTCGTCGATCCGGTAGACCGGCTCCGACCCTCCGGCGTAGCTCGTCACCACCTCGGAACGCTCCAGCGTTTCGAGGGCGGCGCGCACGCCCGCTTCGTGTCGAAGCTCGGCCACCCGCTGCCGGGGGAGATCGCGCCGCTCGGCGTAGTGCAGCAGCGCCTCGAGCGCTCCACGCGTCTCGGGCACGGTGAGCGCGCGGTCTCCGAAGCCCAGGAGTGCCAGCGTCACCAGCGAGGTCGGCGTGATGGGCGTCGCCTCATTGATGCGGACACAGACCTCGAAGGCGAGTTTTTGCAGCGAGAGATTCGCTTCGTCCGGATTGGGAACGGCCCGCGGGCTCGGCGGCCCCAGACTCTTCGCGAGCGAGACGGGTTCGCCGAGCCGGATTTGAATCTCCCCGTAGCGGCGTAGCCGCTGCAGGATGCCGACGAACCACCGGAAGCTCTCGCGCCGCTTTTCCCCCCCACGCTGCTCTGCGACGTAGTCCGGGACGTCCTGGATCTGATCGTAGGCGATCGAGGTGGGAACCAGGACCACATCTTCGCTCTTCCCGCGCCGATAGGCGTCGACGACGTAGGCCAGCAAGCCGAAACGCGGCGGCATCAGCTTGCCCGACCGGGAGCGGCCGCCTTCGATGTACCACTCGAGGGAGAATCGCTTCTCGATCAGGTAGTCGATGTAGTGGCGCAGCACGAGCTTGTAGATCTCGTTGTCCTTGAAGCTTCGCCGGATGAAAAAGACTCCCGAGCGTCGCACGATCGGTCCGAGCGGAAAGAAGTTCATGTTGATGCCGCCCGCGGTGTGGGTGGGCGGCAGACCGTTTTCGTAGAGCATCGAGAAGAGCGCCGGATGGTCGAGATTCGACTTGTGGCTGGGCAGAAACACGACCGGATGAAGCTGGGAGAGCGCCGCCACGGTTTCGAGCTCTCCGGGCTCGTAGGCGAGCCGCTGATAGCCGCGGCGATAGAAGAAACGAAAGAACTGCGCGGAGAGGTCGATCATCGTCGGGCTGTGGGCGGCGGCAATTTCGCGCAAGTAATGCGCGGCCCGTCGTGAGACGCGGGCCTCGCTTTCGCCGAGCTCGCGCGCCAAGCGGGCCAGGGCACCGCGGAACGCCGGCTGCGCGAGGATGTCCTCGCGCAGTAGCAGTGGGACCTTGTACCGCGCGCCGCGGAGTTTTCGCTCGGCGCGTTCCAGAGCGAGGTTCGCGCGCCGCACGATGAAATCTCCTAGACCCGCCGTCTCGCTCGCGTCCTGCCCACCGGCCGCCCTCCAGTGTTCGCGCAACTCGGAGAGGGGAGCGGGTTCCCCGGCCACCACGCGGCAGCGGTCGGGAGCGCTTCGCGCCACCCAACGCTGCCGCAGTGGCCCCGGGTCGCGCGGGTCGCCGAGCCAAATGTCACCCAGTCCAACCCGGCGCGAGCCGTCGGGGCGCTTCTTGGGGAGCCAGGCGATCCGCAACGGAGCGAGCAGCGGGTCTTCACCCTGGGCGATGCAAGCCTCGAGATCGGAGAGGTTGCGGGCGCCGCGGCCGCGCCGTCGCGAAGCGGGGAGCGAGATCGTCAAGGCGCCCGCGGAGGCCTCCCCCGCCGGTCGCTCGCGCTCGATCCAGGCGTCAAGCAGGTGCCGTTCGAAGCGGCTTGACGCATCCAGAAGGAAAACGATCGGTTGGCCGCTCTCGGGCGACGAAGGCCACAGGACTCGATGCGACGCCTTGCCCATCGCGGCGAGTCTACCTCGCTCGGAGCCGCAACACGGCCAGCAACGCCAGGCAGTAGGCGGCGGCGAAGATCGCGAAGGCGAGCTCGTAGCTTCGGGTGGCGTCGTAGATCCGGCCGGCGAGCGGGGGTCCCAGGATGTGCAGGGGGGTCTGCACCGGTCGCATGAGTCCGGCCACCTTGCCGTAGGAAAGGCGCCCGAAAATCTCGCCCGTGAGGGCGCCCTGGATGGGCACCATGCCGCCGAAGCCGAACCCGAACAGCGCGGCGCTCGCGAAAAGTCCCGGCTGCGCCGATGACTGACTGATCCCGACCACGCCCGCGAGCTGGGTCGCGAAGCACAGGCTCAGTGCCAATCTCGGGCTGACGCGGTCGACGAGGTATCCGAATACGAACTTCGCGGCGGTCGCAAAGCCGGCGGCGACCGAGAGACACGCCGCGGCGCGGTACTCGTCGATACCGAGGTCCGTAGCGTAGGAGACTAGATGGACCAGTACACCCGACGTGGCGAAGAAAGCGAACGCAAAACACAGCGCGATCAGCCAGAACTGGCGGTTTCGAAAGATCTCGCGGGTCGACCACACGCGCTCGCCGCTCGGTTTTCGGGTCGTGCCGGGGTCGGGCGGCGGTGCGCCGTCGGGTTCGAGCCCCAACGCCTCGGGGCGATTCACGACGACGAGGGCTACCGGCGGAATCACGCATAAAAGTGTGACGACCGCGAACAGGAGGTACGCTCCGCGCCAACCCACCCATCCGATCAATGCGGTGGCGACTGTGGGCATCACAAAGCCCGAGAGCGAAATTCCGATCGTCGCCACCCCGAGCGCCGTACCCCGTCGCGCCACGAACCAGTTCGAGACCAGCGTGGCCGAAGACAGCCCTCCCATCGTCGCTGCGCCCAGGCCGACGAGCAACGCGAAGGTCAAGTACACCTGGGTCAGCGAGCGCGCCCCTGCGGTCAGCGCGTAGCCCGCCGCCGTGCAGAACGCCCCGGCGATCATGATGTTGCGCACGCGAAAGCGGTCGAGGGTGCGCCCGAGGAAAGGTGCCGCGACGGAACCCGAGAGAAAGGAGAGCGTCAGGACCAGTGCGACGGCCTCGCGCGTGGCATCGAAATCGACGGCGAGGGGCTTTAGGAAGACGCTGAAGGAGTAGAAGAGAAAGCCGACCGCGAAGAAATCCGCGAGAAACGCCACGCCGACAATGCGCCAGCCGTAGAAGACGCGCGAGTCCTTCACGGACCGCTAGGCGGGTCGAGTGCGGGTCTCTTCGGGTCCCGGTTCGCCCTCGGCTTCGCCGGGCTCGGCTTCCGAGCTCGCCTCGCCTGGACGGGCAGGGCGGTCGGCCGTCGAGGCAAGCGCGGTCGCCTCCTCCGCCTCCCACGACTCACCGCCCTCGGTGGTCCTGCCCGCTTCGGGAGAAGGGATTTCGGTCTCTTCCGCTTCGACTTCTTCCGTGACCGCTTCGACGTCCGGGATGCGCTCCTCGTCCGGGTTCGACACCGCCGTCTCCGCGAGCAGCGAGCTCGGGAGGCCGGCTTCGATGGGAACAGCGGCCTCCGGGCAAAGCGTTCGCGCTCCCTCGGCCAGGTGCTCGTAGACGGTTCGATACTGAAGCGCCAGGTCGCGCAGGTGCTTCGAGGTCTCGGTGAAGTGGCCGGCTACCTGGTCCCGGTAGCCCGCGAGCTCGTCGCGTGCCTCCTCGAGCTGCCGCTCCAGCTCTCTCACCCGAGCCGCCTGCGAAGAGCGCCGCGCCAATCCGAAGCCGAGCGCCCAGCCCAGCAGGACCGCCGCGGCGACGACAAGGTAGTGTGTGAGCTGCCAGGCACTCGGATCGAACGGCAAGGGGGTCTCCGGCTCGCCCGCGACGCCGGGGTGGGGCTTTGGGGCGCGCTTCGCGATTCTAGGGCATCTGGCAGCCACCGGTAAGATTGCCCGGCTCGGCGGTCGGCGGTTGCCGGAATCGTGGGCCACCGGGCGGCGGAAGAGGACAACCCAGTCGAGGAGTGAGCCGTGAGTCGAGGGACGTCGAAGCCGCGAAGCACTGCGCGCGAAACCGCCGCGATGCAGAACCTGATGGCCGGAAGCTATGCGGAGCTCTACGCGCGCTCTCTCCGCGATCCCGAAGGCTTCTGGGCGGAGGCCGCCCGTGCGGTGGATTGGTACGAGCCCTGGGATCAGGTGCTCGACGCTGCGCGGCCCCCGTTTTATCGCTGGTTCTCTGGCGCCAAGACGAACACCTGCTGGAATGCTCTCGACCGCCATGTCGAAGCCGGACGCGGTGAGCAGGCGGCGCTGATCTACGACTCGCCCGTCACCGGGATCGTGCGCGGTTACACCTTCCGCGAGCTGCGCGACGACGTCGCCCGCTTCGCGGGGGCGTTGCGGCGGCTGGGCGTCGAGCGCGGCGATCGGGTGCTCATCTATATGCCGATGGTCCCCGAGGCGGTCGTAGGCATGTTGGCGTGCGCTCGCCTCGGCGCCGTGCACTCGGTGGTGTTCGGTGGCTTCGCCCCCCGAGAGCTGGCCACCCGCATCGACGACGCCAAGCCCAAGATCATTCTTTCGGCGTCCTGCGGGATCGAGGGAAACCGGGTGATTCCCTACCAGCCGCTTCTGGAGGGCGCCCTCGCGCTCGCCTCTACTCCGCCCGAGAAATGTGTTGTGCTGCAGCGCGAGCAAGCGATCGCCGAGCTCACGCCCGGTCGCGATCTGGATTGGCGGGAAGCGCACGTCGCCGGCAATCCGGTCGCTTGCGAGCCCGTCGCGGCGACCGATCCGCTGTACATCCTCTACACGTCGGGGACCACGGGGTTGCCCAAAGGCGTGGTGCGCGACAACGGCGGCCACCTTGTGGCGCTTACCTGGAGTCTTCGCCACGTGTACGGAATCGAGCCCGGCGAGGTGTTCTGGGCGGCCTCGGACATCGGTTGGGTGGTGGGGCACTCCTACATCGTGTACGCGCCGCTGTTTGCGGGCTGTGCCTCGGTCCTGTTTGAAGGCAAGCCCGTCGGAACACCGGACGCCGGCGTCTACTGGCGCACCATCGAGCGCCACGACGTGGCTGCACTCTTTACCGCACCCACTGCGATCCGCGCCATCAAGCGAGACGATCCGGCGGGCAAGTTCGTCGCGGAGGCCGACCTCTCCTGCTTTCGCACCCTGTTCCTGGCCGGTGAGCGGGCCGACCCCGATACGATCGAGTGGGCGGAGTCGATCCTCGGCGTCCCCGTGATCGACCACTGGTGGCAAACAGAAACCGGTTGGCCGGTGGCCGCCAATTGCGTCGGGATCGAGATCCAGCCCGTCAAGCGTGGTTCTCCCACCAAGCCCGTGCCCGGGTACGCGGTGCGCGTGGTTGACGAAGGTGGCCGCGAAGTCCCAACCGGCACGAACGGCAATATCGTGATCGACCTCCCGCTTCCTCCGGGCTGCCTGCCGACCCTCTGGCACAACGACGAGGGCTTCAAGCGCGCGTACTTGGAGCAGTTTCCGGGCCACTACGCAACCGGAGACGCCGGCCATCTCGACGGGGACGGGTACCTCTACGTCATGGGCCGCACCGACGACATCATCAACGTAGCGGGTCACCGCCTCTCGACCGGCGCCATGGAAGAAGTGCTGGCGGCGCACCCCGACGTCGCCGAGTGTGCCGTTATCGGGGTGGCGGACTCGCTGAAAGGCCAGGTACCACTCGGCTTTGCCGTCCTGAAGGCCGGGGTGGACCGCGACCCGGGGGCAATCGAGGCCGAGCTCGTCGAGCGCGTCCGGGGCCAGATCGGCCCGGTGGCGGCGTTCAAGCAGGCCCGCGTGATCGAGCGCCTGCCCAAGACCCGGTCGGGCAAGATCCTGAGGGGCACCATGCGCAAAATCGCGGATGGCGAGTCCTACCAAACTCCGGCCACCATCGACGACCCTGTTATCCTGGACGAGATCCGGGTCGCGCTGGAGGGCCTTGGTTACCCCGTATCCTCGGGATAGCGGAACGGGATAGCGGAA
>CAZTOE010000061.1:11263-18877 GCA_964615045.1 uncultured Spirochaetales bacterium | reverse complement strand
AGCTCCAGGAGCGGCTCGCGAAGCTCGCCGGCGGGGTGGCGGTGCTCAAGGTGGGGGCAGCCACCGAAACCGAAAGGAACGAGAAAGAGGCGCGCGTCGAGGACGCGCTGCATGCGACGCGGGCCGCGGTCGAGGAGGGCATCGTGCCTGGAGGCGACGTGGCGCTACTCCGCGCACAACACACCCTAAACGGCCTCGAGGAGAGCCTCCCAGAGGATCAGTAAGCCGGCGTGAAGATCGGCACCGCTCTAGCGTCACCCATTTTTCGGGCGTCTCGTCCTTGACCGGAATCCCGAGAACTACTTCGCGAAGGTGGAGCAGGCCGCCTTCGAGCTCGCCAACATGGTGCCGGGCATCGAGACGAACCCCGACAAGATGCTGCTCAGGCGCCTGTTCAGCTATCCCGACACGCATCGGCATCGCATCGGGGACTACCCACCCCCGGCAGGCTTCGCTTGAGAAGGACGCACCTGGTAGATCGCCAAGGGTGTGAAGAAGCGGGGGCCCGAATTGGGCTGCTGACGCGCATCCAGACTACCGACGCGCCACCCAGTCGACCGACGCGCGTATGACGGGAAGCAGAGCACTGGCGACACACGCTCTCGCCACGTCGGCGCATGGCTGGCGCGCCTTTTGCTAACAACTTGGACCGAGACGTCGGGGGAGGGTGAGGCGATGATGCGGATCCTGGAGCGACAGGGGGACCGCATGACCATCCAGGCATCCAGCATGCTGGAGCGGGGCGACTACCAGCGGGTGGTGCCCCAGCTCGAGGAGGCCATTGCTCGGCACAGCAAGCTCCGCGTGCTCATCGAACTCCACGACTTCCGGGGCTGGCATCCCGTGGCGCTGTTCGACGAGCTGCGCTTCGACGTGCGCCATCGCAAGGACATCGCCCGCTGCGCAGTCGTCGGGGACCGGACCTCGGAACGCTGGATCACGAAGCTCATCTCCCCCTTCTTCGAGGGAGACGTCCGCTTCTTCGACCGCGAGAAGCTGTCTGACGCCCGGCAGTGGCTCAACCCGGACGGCGCGCCCGGCGCCTCGTGTGGACCGCAATCCTGAGCGACGCTGCCGCCGAACGGGGCCGCGCGCCGCTGGCGATCTCGCGGATCTGGCTCCAGGCCTCGGTCCTGGTCTTTCTGGTCGGGTTTTCCGTGCTCGGAATCCTCGCGTACCGGACCTATGTCGCCGCGCCGCCGATCCCCGGGCAGGTGGTCGCCTCCGACGGAGAGGTGGTCTTCACCGGTGAGGAAATCCAGCAGGGCCAGCACGTGTTTCTGGCGAACGGATTGATGGAGTACGGCTCGGTCTTCGGCCACGGAGGCTATCTCGGGCCGGACTACACGGCGGACTATCTCCATCGGGAGGCGCTACACCTGGCCCGGTCCCATGGCGACGCGGACGGAATTCCCAGCACGTACACGATCCGCGAGCTTCAGGAGAACCGCTTCGATCGCCTCACCGGGACACTGCGCTTCACGCAGGGGCAAGTGGATGCCTTCGAAGCCGCCGTCGTCCATTACCGGGACGTGCTCTCCGGCGACGGGCGCGAGACGGGATTGCGCCCCGGGGCGATCGCGCCCGAGCAGATTCGCCCCCTGACGGCGTTCTTTGCGTGGTCGGCGTGGGCGGCCTCGGCCCGGCGTCCTGGCAAGGACTACTCGTACACCAACAACTGGCCTCCGGAGCCACTCGCTGGGAACCATCCCACCGCCGCCACACTGCTGTGGAGTGTGCTCTCCCTGGCGGCGCTGCTGGGGGGCATCGGATTGTTGCTGACGGTCTTCGGCCGTTACGGCATCCTCGGTTGGCACGCGCGGGAGCAGACGAGCCTGCGCTTCCGCCAGCCCGGCGAGGTCGCACTCACGGCGGGCCAGCGAGCGACTGCCGCCTTCTTCCTCGTGATGGCGGGCCTGTTCCTCATCCAGACACTGGTGGGTGGAGCCAGCCAGCACTATCGCGCGGAGATCACGAACTTCTTCGGCCTGGATCTGGCGCGCTTCCTGCCCTTCAATCTGGCCCGCACCTGGCACGTCCAGCTCGCCATCTTCTGGGTCTCCACCTCGTTCCTGGCATCGGGGCTCTTCCTCGCTCCGATGATCGCCCGCGAGGAGCCGCGGGGGCAGGCGGGCCTCGCGTACGTTCTGCTGGGCGCGCTGGTGGTCGTCGTCGCGGGAAGTATGGGCGGCGAGTTCGCGGGCATCCACGGCTGGACCGCGAGCGCCTGGCTCGGGAATCAGGGCCTCGAGTACCTGGATCTCGGCCGCCTGTGGCAGGTGCTCCTGACCGTCGGACTCGGTCTCTGGGTCGCCATCCTGTACCGCACGCTCCGCACGCGGCTGCGAAGCGAGCACCTAGGCAACCTGCCGTGGGTCTTCTTCTTCTCGGCCCTGGCCCTCCCCGCCTTCTACGCCGTGGGACTCCTGGCCCGCCAGGAGTCCGCCTTTACGGTCACCGACTTCTGGCGCTTCTGGGTCGTGCACCTGTGGGTCGAAGACTTCCTCGAGTTGTTCACCACGACGATGGTCGCCACCATTTTCGTGCTCCTGGGCGTCGTCTCCGAGCGCGTGGCGCTCCGCGTGGTCTATCTGGACATCCTCCTCTACTCGGTGGGGGGCGTGATCGGGACCATGCACCACCTGTACTTCTCCGGCGAGCCCGTTGAACACATGGCGCTCGGGGCCTTTTTCTCGGCGGCGGAGGTCATCCCGCTCACGTTCCTGACGGTGGAAGCCTGGACCTTTCTCCAGCTGGGCGAAGGGCAGCTCGCGGGATCCGACGCGCCGTTTCCCCACCGCTGGGCGGTGCTCTTCCTGGTGGCAGTGGGATTCTGGAACTTTGTCGGAGCGGGGATATTCGGATTCCTGATCAACCTGCCGATCGTCTCCTACTTCGAGATCGGCACTGCGCTCACGGCCAACCACGGCCACGCGGCCATGATGGGCGTCTACGGGATGCTCGCCGCCGGACTGGCCCTCTTCTGTCTGCGCTATCTGGTGCCCTCCGATCGCTGGAGCGACGCCGCCGCGAAACTGAGCTTCTGGTCGCTCAACCTGGGCCTCGCGTGGATGGTCTTCGCCACGATGTTCCCCCTCGGCGCGGTGCAGCTCTACGTCGCGGTGAATGACGGGTACTTCGCAGCGCGTGAGCTCGCGTTCCACGCCCGCCCTCTGGTGTTGCTGCTCGAGTGGCTGCGCCTTCCGGGAGACGCGCTTTTCATCGTGGGGGGCGTACTCCCCCTGCTCTGGTTGAGCTGGCTCGGCGTGCGCCATCGTGCTCCCACCATTGCGAAGAGCCGGCCCGAGTCGGCGTTGTTCACGTTGCCGACTCCGGCGGCGGACACCAGCGTCGTGCCGCGGGAGGAACGCCCGTGAAAGACGGAACCGTGGCGCTCCTCGCTCTGGGGTACGCGGCGTTCTTGATCGTGCTCGCCACAGGCCTGGCGCGGAGCGCGCGACGCCGACGACCGAGCTCCTGGCCGCTTGCGGAGGCCTGCCAGCTGCGACGAGGCTTCGCACGTATGCTCGTCCTCCTGGCCGTGTTCGTAGTGGGGGCGGCATGCGCCCAGCTCGCCTGGGGAGCGTCGCCGGGTCCCAGGCTCCGACCGATCGCCCGTTGCGAGGAGTCCCATGGTGGCATCGCTCTTGTGAGACGCGGAGAGGCTCCTGCTATGCCGTGCGATTCAAATTCGGATCTCCCCACCTCGGTGCGCGATCAGTCTTATCGCAGGCATGGGCGTTGAGCCGTGCACGTGTACTCCTCCGAGCTCGTAGCCGTTGAGGCTCTCCAGCTCGAGCCGGTGCCCCTTGGTTGCGCCGAAGTACATCGAGTCCAGGCGCGCGCGATCGCGAACTCCCGCCCGATCGAAGCGGAGCGCATCGTGCGGCGCAAGGCCGGCGGCGCCCCTGGTGCCCCTTGTCCACGGCCTATGTCGATGAGCCGGGTCAACGCTCCGCCGGATACGGGAGAGCCGCTTGCGGAGAGCTTGCGTCGATTTCTGGACCGAATCCTCGCCGATCGTCAGGTCAGCTCTCGCGCTGGCGCTGTGGGTTGCCTTCGTGGTGGTGGTCACGGGCCTGGTGACTCGGGGCAACGCCTACTCACCGGACTGGAACTACCGGCTGCAGACCGATGCCTTTCTTTCCGGTCGCTTCGCCGTCGCCGAACACCCCTATGCCCACGGGCACGATTGGAACTGGGGGCGCGGCATGCAGCAGAACTGGGGACTCGGAGCGCCGCTCCTGCGACTTCCCTTCGAGGCGCTCACGAAGGCACTGGCGGGAGCTTACTTCCCCGACCGGATCGTCTTCGCCTTCTACTTCCTGGTCTCGTGTCTGATGTTTCAGGCGGGCTTGGCGACCGTGTTGCGCGGCTTCGTCGTGGCGGGAGATCGCTGGCTGTCACGGTCTCTATTCCTGACGCTGATCTGCTATTCGAGCCCGGTCTGGCTGGCTCTCCTGGCGACTCGCTTCGATGTCTACGAAGAGGCGATCGCCTACTCCTTTCTCTGGGCGATGGCTTTGTTGGGCGGACTGCTGGCCTTCGTCCGTCGCCCGAGCCTGGCGCGGCTGCTTCCGCTCTGTCTGCTGGCGGGCTTTGCGTCGTTGATCCGTCCGACGGGCTTCTTCGACGGGTTGGCGACGATTGCGGTCGTGTCGCTCGTCGCACTCGAACGGCGCCTGCCTCGAACCCAGCTCGCCATTGCCCTCGCCGTATACGCCCTGGGGCCGCTATCCCAGCTCTCGGCGAATCTGCTGCGACACGGATCTCCCTTCGAGTTCGGCTACGAGCTGAACATCCCGTCCAACTACGCCCTGCGCTACATGCTGAGGCTCTCCTATCCCTTTGCCACTGAACCCTTCTTCAGCGCCTTGCGGGAGCTGCTCGGAAGCCTCTTCGCCGGCTCCCACTACAATGGCTTCGATTACTTCCGCGCGTCGATTCATGCCTGGCAGTCGCCGACGTTGCGATTTCGTGAGTACTACCTGCCCAGCTATTCGCTCTGGATGCCTCTCCTGGTCGCGTCGGGCTGGGGAGCCTCGCTGTATTGGGCCAGGCGATGTCTGGGACGCTTCACGTTGCGCTCTCTTCCGCGCTTCTCTCCGCGCACTCCGATCGCAGAGGCCGCGGTCTGGTTGGGCCTTTGGTCCGTCCTGGACACGCTCGCAACGGCTGGCTTCTACTTGCGCTCGCCGGCCTTCGCATCGCGCTTCGTGGTCGATTTCCTACCGGCCTTCACCGCGGGGATCCTGGTGCTGGGCTTGTCTGCGCTGCACTGGCTGGGTCTGAAGTTGGAGCGCCGCCGGGAGGCCGGGCTGCTCGCGCTGGGTGCCATCGTCTTCGTGTTCGGGAGCACGCTTCACGCCCAGGGCGTGGGGGGGCAGCGACCCGCAGGCTACCGGCAACCGGCCCCTGTGAATCTCGAAACCGTGCTGCAGACTCGACCAGCCACTCCCCTCTTGCCGGGGGCTCTCCCGAGTGAGTATCGCTGCGGTGAGATCGAGGATCGGTCTGGAATTCCCTCGAATCTCGGAGGTTGGGTCTCCCTTCGCGACGCGGTCGAGCGCGATCCGGTCCGTGCATGCCGGGTCTCGTCCAGCATCACTCTCTTCCTGGGTTCCCATCGCTGCCTCGAGCTGGAGCTCGAGCTGATGCCCTTCCAGGGTTCCTACTCCCTCTCTTCGATTCGGGTCCGCAGTGGTCTCGAATTCCTGGACCCAGATGCGCTGGAAGTGCAGGGGAGGCGTCGGCTGCTGCGTTTCTGCCGTGCGGAGCCATTGGGCGAGCAGTCGGAATGGAACCTCGTGACGGTCGGGTTCTCTCCAGAGCGGGAGATCCTCGGCGGGCAGGTGCCGCTCTGGCTACGAGCCGTCCGTGCCGAGCCCTAGCCTCTCTGCGAGACGCGCTCGCTCCCAACCGGAATCGAAGCCCTACACGCCGAGGTCCTTGAAGGACTCCCCCATCATCTGCGCGGCGTCGCAGGTGAGCCACATCGTGGGCTCCACCTCGAGCACGACGCGCATGGGCGAATCGAGGTGCTTCTCGAAGGCGTCGCGGGCCGGGCCCGGTTGCGGGACCGTGCGGCCAGCTTCGGATAGAACCAGGACTTCGTCTCCGCGTCCTCGCGGATCGTGCAGTTGCCCTTGACGGTGGCGGTTCTCCCAAGTGAAGCCGATGCCTCCGTGGAGCTGTACCGAGCGATCGGAAGCGTAGGCGGGGGCGTCCGAGGCGGCGCTCCTCGCCATGCGCGCGGCCGTCTCCACGTCATCGCTCGACTGGTCGGCGCCGTCCTCGCGCAGCAGATCGGCGGCGGCGACCGTGACGCCGTCGAAGCGCAGGGTCGCCCTGGTGCGCTTCTGCCTGCGCACGAGCGCCTGGTTCCCCCGGCCGAGGCCCAAGCGAGCTAGGCAACTGCGCGGGCGGACCCGGAATCCGCCTCGCGGCGGCGCCGCAGAGCGGCGAGCGTGGCCAACGCGGCGAGGGCCGCCAGCTGCACTTCCGGTTCCGGGACGATCACCCCTTCTCCGTACTCGACCGCGAAGCTCTCCTCGAAGCCCGGCGCGACGGTGATCACCGGGTCGATCAAGGCCTGTGCGTCCAATGCGCTTCCGTCTCCGAACGCGATGTTGGAGATGTCGGCGGTGGCGCTCTGGATCAGCCGATAGGACGCAGGCTGCATGCTCAGGGTGACACGCTGGCTCTCCATGAACTCGGCGATGCGTTGGGCTGTCGCCTCTGGCTCCCACCGAAGGACAGATAGGTGATGGACCCGTCGCGATTGCTGCGCGCCTGGAAGGTGAAGAGGGTGGCCTCGGAGAACGCCGTGATCAGCTCGGATCTCACGACCGCCGCCCCGACGCCGACGTCGGATGACTGGGACAACTCGACCTTCCACTGCACCTCGATGTTGTTCCCTCCCGCACACTCTTCCGGCAGGCAGAGGATCGTGAAGAACCAGTCCTGGCCCGCGGTGGCGCGCACCCGGCCGGCAGGGCTGTTCAGGAAGCTTCCGTCGACCGCGATCGTGACATGAGCGTACGCTTCGGGCGGCTCGATGGTCTGGGTGCTCTCGCGGCCGGGAGCACTGAAGGTGATGATGTCGTAGTCGATCGGGTTGAGGGTGTCCGCGCTGCCCCGGACGCCTGCAGCACACGACAGCTGCTGGGCGGTTCCCACGGCGGGGTCGCGATCGAGGTCGTTCAGCCCGATGTCGGGAGTCGTGGTGAAGCTGGCGCTGGCCGAGCAGGTGAGGTCCAGAAGCCCGGCTTCGGCGCGTAGCGCGAGCGACGAGCCCGCGATGATCGCCAGTACGAGGCCGACTCCACGGGATCGACGCGGTGTGCCTCCTGTTCCTGCATCCCCTCGAGATGCACGGAGGGCGGCCTTGCGACATCTGCGGTCGTCTCGACGCGTCTCCATCTCGACTCCCCGGCGGAGGCGCTTTGCGCGACCGCCCAGAGCCCCCAAGAGCCTACACCGATCCGGATCGATCATGAGCGATCCGGGCCGGGATGTCTAGGGTGTTAGTCGGAGGCGGCGTCGGGGGCGGCCCGAGCCGGGCAGCGACTACCTGGAGGCGCGCGTCGGGTCCAGGTGGGCCCAGGCCGGCGG
>CAZTOE010000061.1:0-11253 GCA_964615045.1 uncultured Spirochaetales bacterium | reverse complement strand
AGCGAGATGTCGCGGTCAGGCTCGCGCGGCGGCATGTTGAAGTGGGTCGTCGGCTTCCATCGCAGGTCCCGCATCGTCTGCCCGATGTGTGCCAAAACCCAGCCCAGCCGAATCGGTCGTGGAGGTGACATCTCCGCGACCGTGAGTGCCGTGGGCTGCCTGATGGTCGGCAAGGACGACGTCGCGGTGTATGACGGCTCGCTCTCCGAGTGGGTCGGCGAAGGCCTGCCGACGACCCGTGGCCCGGAGCCGGGACGACTCGACTGACTCGCCGGGCCGCCGCCCCGTGCTTCCGATCAGAGGCGAGCGACGATCCCGTCGAGGATCCGCTCCGCGGCATCGTCGTCGACCCAGCTGACTCGCACGGTGATGTGGGTCTCGCCCGACTTCCTGGCGTTCACCAGGATCTCGACCCGGTCCTTCTGTGCGGTGAGCCCCTCCACGTGGCCGTCGAGGGCGGTGGCGGTGTGCTCCGTCACCTGGATGTCCAGCTGCTTCGGTACTACCGGCGAGCGGCATAGAGGGCGGCTGAGTTTTGGCACACTACGGGGTCGCCCCGGGCGGCAACCCGCCCCCCACAGCTTGAAATCGCCCCGCCGCCGAGACCCTCAGGGGGATTGACATAATGTCCCTACAGGGACCATTCGTCGGGAACCGAGCTCATTCGCCCTATGCGCACGGAACGCGGATCCGCCAGGGAGTCGCTCTGCCGACATCCAATTTGTGTCACACTTCCACGTAGCCGCTCGCGCTGGAGGTAGACGCCGTGCTGTGTTACCGCATCCGATCCATCGCCGTGAGTCCCTTCACCACCCTGGTCTGGCACGCCGCCGTGCTCCTGCTGGCGACCTCCCCGGCACTGGCCGATCCGCCGAGCTGCAGCGCGGTCGATGCCGACCCCAGCATCTTCACCTGCAGCTGCGTCGACACCGCGTCCAATGGGACACAGACCCTGGTTCCCACGCCGGACCGCTGCGGCGACATGCTCTCCGGGCAGCGGACGCTGATCCGCGCCGACGAGATCATCCTCGCGCAGCCGGAGAAGACGAGCACGAGCCCGGTCGGGTGGGCGACGGAGAGTCTGCTCTACGACACCATGCCCCTGAGCTCGAATCCCGCGTACGGCGACTTCGACACCACGGGCACACTCGACGTGGTGAACAACCCGGCGTGCGAGATGACCGACGCGCCGCCGACGTCGCAACGTGTGCGCACCGGTCGACTCTTCGACACGAAGAACGACTTCCTGATCACGCTCACCACGCCGAATGCCGTCACCGCCGACGACTGCAACCCGACTGACGGATCGGACAACCTCGAGGTCCACCTCCGCGACCTCGTCACCGGAGACGAGTACACGCCGATCTCCTTCAACGCCACCCAGGCGAAGTACGCACAGATCGCGATCGCGGACTTCAACTTCGACGACTTCGACGACATCATCATCCTCACCTACGAGAAGGTGGTGGTCGCGACGGCGACGGACGTCGCGACGCCGGGCGACATGACCGTGTACTCGTTCGACATCGATCTGGCGACTCGCAAGCCCCTCAACGATCCCACCACCGGTGACTTCAACGGAGATGGGATCATCGACGTGATGTGGATCGGGGGCAATTTCGACGCGGGCACGACGACCGACCGCGGCGACCTCACCGTGTGGGCCATGAGCGTCTGTCCGGGCGACGTCGCCGACCAGCCGGTCTGCGACGGGGCCACGGCGTTCCAGGTCGTGGAGAACCCGGCGGCGCTGGTCGCGTCCGGGGTGTCCGGGTCCAGCTCGAACTTCTCGCTCGGCGATCTGCCGGGGGTGCCGTCGAACAGCGCCTCGCTCGAGCCGAACCCCTGCAGCCCGAGCACGGGCGTCAACAACGGGCCGTCGCAGTCGTACCGCTCCGGTGCGCTGGTGCTCGGGAACTTCGACGAGTCCAATGGCCTCGGGGCCACGGGTCTCCCGATCGACGAGCTGGTGGTGGCCTACGTCTCGCACAATCTCACGAACCTGAGCTCCGATGTGTGCTCGGTGGACGTATGGCTCTTCAGCTACACGGAGCCGACCTCGACGAGCCCGTCGTGGATCGAGCCCATCGCATCGGAGCAGGGCCTCTTTCCCGAGATGGAATTGGGCCTCGTCGCCTTCGGGCAGGCATTCCCGGTCGGTGCCATCGTGAACCTCTATGCGGGTGCGGCCCAGCTCGACTGGATGGGTGGGCCCGAGCAGGCGGTCGTCGCGGTCGGTGGAGGCGCCGGGGTCTTCAACAGCAGCAGCAGCGGTCTCGAGACGGTCAATCCGTCGTACATCTTCCCGATGTCGATCAGCGTCGGGCAGGACGAGAACGGCGATCCGGTGCTCGAGGTGTGCTCCGCGCCGGATCGGAGCGAGAGCACGCCGAGCGGCGACGAGGGTGAGAAGGGAACGCGCATCCTCTGGGGCGCCGCGCTGGGGCGCTTCACCTCCACGGATCCACCGCAGAACAGCACGGTCTGCTCCGATCCGACGGCCGCCGACCCGTGTCCCTACGCGCCGCAGGTGGCGACCTTCGGCGCCGAGATCGGCGGGTTCACGGGTTCGGGCAACGAGCTCAAGCTCTGGACCTTCCAGCCCTCCAGCCCGGGCGGCAGCAGCAGCGACGCGTGCCAGAACGATCCGTCCCTCGCCACGGCCTTCCTGCCCATCGGCACCACCGGTCGCTCCGTCAACTTCGACAAGCTCGAGGGCTTCTGGGACAAGGCCGGCAGCATGGTCCAGGTGGGCGACTTGTACGGCAACTCGATGAGAGTCGGCAATCCCGACATCGTGCGCGTCACCAGCCACACGCAGCCCATCGCCATCATCGAGGCACCGCCCACCCACATCGACTACGCGTTGCCCTCCGGCGCGCAGACGGCGGACCTCATCAACCTCTCCGCGGCCCCGCAGCAGTTCTTCACGGGCTACCAGGACGCCACCAGCACCTCGGAAGGCGCCACGCACCAGACCACCTCGAGCTGGTCGTTCAGCAACACCGAGAGCGTCGGCGTGAAGGTCGCCTACTCGGCGGTTCCCTTCGTGGGCACGGTGAGCGTGCAGGATCAGTCACAGATCACCGAGGCCTCGGAGGGCACGACCACCCAGGCGCTGGGGCTCTACGCGGCCGAGAGCTTCTCGCTCAACGTCGACACGGGAATCCGTGATGCCGTCCGCTGGCAGGAAGCCTCGATGAACGTCTTCCACTATCCGATCCTGGGCAGCGCAGTCTGTCCCGCGAGCATCGTCTGCTCCGAGGCCTCGGCCAACTCGGGGAACGTGGTGTGCGGCGGCGACGTCGACCCCGCGGAGGCGATCTCGCTCACGTGCACGATCGACGGTGCGATGACGGGCTGCGAGTGTGTGACCGCGCCGCCGCCGACGGTGGTCTGTCCGTCGACGCCGACCGACGGCACCACGACCTGCAACACCGACGCGGAGGGCAACGCGTGCTGCGCCCAGCAGACGAGCCCGCTCAACTACGTCCTGTCCGGCCCCCAGCAGATCACGCAGAACTTCTCGCCGGGAAGCGTGCTCGAGTGGTATCAGCCCGTGCACGCGACCGGGCAGATCTTCTCCTATCCGGCGAGCCTCACCCTCGCCGAGGCTCGCTTCGGCCGCAGCCAGGGGGCCAGCATGCCGCCCGCCACGAACCTGACGCAGCCCGTTGGCTTCGACACCGGGAGCGGGGAGGCGACCGAGAGCACGCAGTGGCACTGCTCGAGCAACAGCTCGGCGAGCGTGGGCAACGCAAACAGCTTCTCCTACGAGAACTCGTTCTCCATCACCGCCGGATCCAGCGACGCGGCCATGAAGGCGGGCGAGGGCGGGCAGGTGAGTGTGGGCTGGGACATGGCCTACAGCAGCTCGCACAGCACGCTGAACTCCTCGACGGTCACGCACGTCGCCTCGAGCGGCATCCAGGTGAGCATCGATCGCGACCAGTTCCTGACTCCGCTCGAGTCCTACTCGTACGGATTCACGCCGTTCCTCTTCGGTGCACCTGCGCCGCTGACGGTCCTGCAGGATCCGCCCACGCAGGTGTGCCCCACGGACGACGTGGATTGCAGCGCGGCCGAGATGCTGCCGACCGACTGCTCGGCGACCGGGCCGCTCATCGCGGGCTACTCCGCCTCGATGACCACTCAGCAGAACTCCTGGTGGGGCGCCACCTACGTGAACCTCGGCCCGCAGGTGGGCTTCGATCTCGCGCTCGCCAACCCCGAACGCTGGCAGATGACGAACAACACCACCCTCGACCCCAACGAGCAGTTCCTGCGCTGCCGCGGCGTCCAGCCCGCCCTCGAGTGCGTCACCATCCAGGCTCCGTCCGCACCTCCCGCCGACCCCTCGAACCCGACGGCCGACGAGGTGAACGACATCTGGACGAACACCTACTACTCGCTGCGCGGACTGATCACCACGGTCAACTCGGCGCTCGGGCCGCAGCGGAACCAGGCAGCGGTGGGTGACACGGTCTTCCTGCAGCTCCGCGTCTTCAACTACAGCCTGGCCGATTTTCCGCAGGGCACGACCGCATTCGCGCGCTTCTATCGCCAGGAGGTCGATCCCACCTTCGACGCGGACGGCGACATCATCGGCCTGCAGGGCTACGTGGGCGCGCCCGTGGTCATCGGGAGCGGCACCGACGACTTCGCGATCTTCCAGGCGCCCACGCCCTTCGCCGGGTCCGCGGAGAACTTCACCACCACAGAGGTGTCCTACGCGGTCGACGCCACGCAGGCCGACACCTACTGGATCTTCTGGGCCACGGTCTGGCTCGAAGACGGTCAGGGCAATGTGCTCTCCGAGCTGGCCGGCCATGGCCTCGGCAGCACCTTCTCGCCCACCACCCACTACCGCACGATCTCCGAGGTGCCGCTCGAGACGACCTCCGTCGGCGTGTTCAGCAACAACGTCGGCATGTACAAGCAGACCTTCTACGTCGCGAAGGACACGAGCACCGCCACGCTCGGCGTCTTCGGTCGGCCCCGCGCCGACTCGCTCTCCATCGAGGGATTCCGGGCGCTATCGCTGCTGCCCCGTCCCTTCGCGCCCGTCGAGGTGGCCGGCGACGTCTTCTCGCACGGTGCCGAGACGAACGGCGTGACCGTGCT
Source organism: uncultured Spirochaetales bacterium (assembly GCA_964615045.1). GTDB lineage: Bacteria > Myxococcota_A > UBA9160 > UBA9160 > PR03 > JANQRO01. The sequence goes on along the minus strand of CAZTOE010000061.1, from coordinate 6,129 downwards.
CGTCTCGGAGACGGAGCCCGCATCGCAGGGGCTCCTGCTCGAGGCCGAGATGCTTCCCCATGTGCGCGCCGACAGCAGCCACTTCTTCCGCAAGGCGATCCGGCCCGAGCGTTGCGGCCCCTTCGACCTCGTCGCCAGAGCCGTGGCGGTGGACGGGCAGAACGCGAGCGCCACGACGTCGTTCGTGGTGCCGTGCGAGCCGGCCGTGCGTGCGCTGAAGGGCTTCGTAAATCACACCGGCTCGCGCGTCGCGACGCTCGATCTCTCCGGCCGGTTCGAGGGCCCGGACGATCTCGACCTGCGCCACACCGAGATCACGGTCGAGAGTCTGCTGCGCGAGGTGAAGGGCGCGGGCGAGCTCGTCTTCGACGTCGTCCGCCCGGATGCGCCGCTCGTGCTCGTGCCGACGGGGAAGGGCAGCCGCCACTCGGTGCGGTACGTACCGCAGAGCGACGGCGCTTCGGCCTCGCCAGCCGGCAAGGCGAACGCCGAGGCCACGGCGGGACACGGCGCGCAGCACGACGAGCTGGTCGTGACGCTGAAGCGCGTGAAGGACGCGCTCGATCTCGAAGTCCGACTCCCGGCCGGCGTCGTCTCCTCACCCGAGGCCTGCAGGGGGGACCCGCGCCAGACCGTTCTGGAGACGAGTCTCCTGCTCGACGACGGCGGGGGCGCCCCGCTGCGGCTCGTGTTCCGGACGCCGTGGCAGTGCAGCGAGCGATCGCGGAGGCTCTCGCTCCGGTACGAGGCCGCGGCGGTCGCGTCGGGCGAGGCGCGCGCCAGAGAGACGTCCCGGCGCTGACCGCGCGGAACCGACTTCCCTGCGCTTCCGGCGTCGGTTGCGCGGCGGTCGTGAGGACGAAGCTCGCGTTGGCAATCGTCATCGCGTACGCGACCTAGCAGCCCGCCCCTCCTTGCCCTTGGGCGCCTCGGGGGCGCAGAAGATCACCCGCCGGCCGGTGATTCGGACCGCACCCGGCGGAGAGAGCCCACCTGCTGCCCCGTATTTTCCCGCAGATCAGGGATCTACCAAGACCCAGAGACGGGTTCGCGATCACCTGCAACCACCGCCATTCAGTCAATGGGTGCAGAGACTTCCGGTTGTTGGCGCCCGCTGGGAACAGACGCCTGGTTCTCCCCGCCCAAGCTCTGCGTCAGCTCGCCCGCATCAGCAGCCGCGTGAATACCCACACGCAGAACAGGAGAGCGATCGAGTCTGCCGCGAGGAGGGGCCATGCCTCACCGCCGAGCCAGAGGTTCCCTCCCAGAAGGAGCACCATGACCGCACAAACGATGGAAGCGACATAGGCCGCCCAAGGCTCGACACTCGCGGATGGATCGCGCGCGAGTCGGTAGTTCATGGGGAGCCTCACAAGGACGGCAAATCCCATGCCCACGAGACAGACAGCACTCACGACCACGAAGACGGTCCGCGCCGGCACGTGCGCCGCATCCATCGTGAGCGTGGCGACGCAGCTTGCGAGGACCATGCTGGAGCCGAAGAAGAGGGTGCCCAGCCGATGCCGGTCCGCAGTCCCGTAGGCCCGCTCCCGACCGCCGAAGGACGCCGCGACGCCCGCGAATCCGAGCAGGCCCAGGGAGAGCTCGGCGAGGAGGGCGAAGGTGTCGTGGTGTTCGATCATTTCGTCCGTCCCTCGGATCGGCCTTCAATGATGACGCTCGGTGCTCCCAGCGGCACTGCGCCGGAGCCACGCGGGGGCCGCAATTCGTTCGGGCGTGCGGTCCGCGGGACCCGTGCTCAGTTTCCTTCCGCTGCGAAACAGCTGTGTGTTCTCATTTCATCCGCCCCTCAGGCTGCTTGCCTCCACGTGTAGCGATGGTGGAGTCTGCCCACACGTGGGAGTCCAGTGAGGGTCGCAGGCCCCGAGGGCCTTGGTTCGGAGGTTCGCCCCTCGGGCGAGTCTCTGGTCGACGAGTGGACGCGGTCGGCGTTGTAGTACTCGACGTACTCCCGGAGTAGGCGTCTCAGGTGATCCTCGCCGAGCATCACCACGTGATCGAGTAGCTCGCGCCGCACCGTCCCGACGAATCGCTCGGCCGTTCCGTTCTGCCATGGACTCTGGAACGCAGTCCGTTTGGGCCTGATCCCGAAGCTCGCGACCGCGCGCGCGACCTCGTCGGAGAAGATCGCGTCGTTGTCGAAGATCAGATGCCGGTGGCTCGGGGCCTCCGGGAATGCGTCCCGCAGCTGCTGGATCAGCCAGCGGGCCGTTGGGTGGAGGGTGACGTTGAAGTGGAGAACGCGTCGTCGGCCGAGATCGAGGGCGAACCACGCGTAGAGCAGCTGAAAGCGGACCGTCGGCACCACGAAGAAGTCCATCGCAGCGATCCCGTCGCGGTGGTTCCGAAGGAAGGTCACCCATCCCTGCCTCTGGGGCCGGGGCTTCGGCAGGTAGCGAGAGATGGTGGCCAGGCTCACGCGGACCCCGAGCATCGCCAGCTCTCCCTGGATCCTGCGCGCGCGCCAGCCGTTCTCTCTCGCCATCCGGAGGATCAGGTCGCGGGTCTCCTCGGGATCGGAGGGCGCCCCGGTCCGGGCGCCGAGACCCGCCGCCAGTAGCTGCGGAAGCGGCGTCGCTGCCAGCGGACGACGGTCTCGGGCTGGACCACGACGAGGACGGTCCTCCAGCGCGGCCAAAGTTGGGACAGCGCGACCCAGAAGGCGCGATCGAGGGGTGAGAGCCGCGGGCGCCGCTGCTTGTGGGCGTAGATCGCAAGCTGCTGCCGGAGCGAGAGCTCGACGATCGCCTGGTCCCGCTGGCTCCGGAAGAGGGCCGGGAGGGTGCGGAGGGTGGCGACGAGGAGGGCGAGCAGGGTGCGCATCGAGGGCCGTATCCTGGCCGAAGTCACAGCGCCCGAGAAGCCTGAACCTTGCGCGTAGACAGGGCTACGCTCTGGGTACGAGTCCCCGGAAACGCCAGCGAAATCAACGTGGACGAATACTGAGAACACACACCCGGGATCGGCCTGCCTGGCGTCGCCGGCAGAGCACCAGGGTGAGCAGCGCTGCGATGCCGATCGTCGCCGCGCCTGGCTCGGGGACGAACACGAGCAGCGCCGGGTCGAGGGTGAAGCTCGTGAGGTCGACGTCGTCCACCCGGACCGCGCGCAGCCCTGGCGTTGCGGACCCGCTCACGACGAAGTCGACCGCCAGCCGGTTGGGCGCCAGGCTCCGGACGTCCTCGATCGCGATGCCCTGGCCGAGGTCGACCATCACCTCGTCGCTCCAATTGGAGCCGGAAGCCTCGAGCACCCCGGTGACGTGGCTGCCCTGCGCGGCGGTCGGCGGGTCGAAGCTCAGCATCTTGTAGTAGACCCCGGAATCGATCGTGATGAGGTTCGCCCCGAAGGCCACCTCCTCACCGCCGCCTGGCAGGGGCGTCGTCACCTGGACGCTCCGCTCGCTGCGTTCCGCCTGCTTGTCGACCTCGACCCGCACCCGCAGCAGGGTCGAGCCGACGAACTCCTGCTCGAGCACCGTGACGTCGCCGTCCGGGAACGACACGACGGAGCTCGCCGACCAGTGGGTGCGCCGGCCGCGCAGGTTCAGCCACAGGACCATGTTGGAGCCGTTCGGGCTGAACTCTCGCGGCACCTCGCGCGGATTCACGGAGACCACCGTCGGCGAGACCAGGGAGGCGACCGTATTGCCCACGAGCAGGCCGATGGCCGAGCTGTCGTAGCTCCCGAAGGGGCTGGGCAGCAGCACCTGGCCTCCGGTGAGGAGCGCCACGGTGCTGTAGCTCGCGTAGGGCTGCGCCGCGGTTCCCGGCGCGACCGAGACCCGAGCGACCGGTGTGGTGGGGGCGGCGCCGCTCGCGAGCAGGTAGTGGGTTCCCGACTCCGAGGGAGTGAAGGGCACCGCACGCACGTCGCCGTCCGGGTCCTCGGCACCGTTGTCGCCGTACCAGTAGAAGAGGCTGGTCTCGCCGTCCGGCGCGAAGAGCCGGTACTCGATGAAGCCCACCTCGGTGAAGGCCCGGATCGAGTAGGGCGAGCCGGCCACCACGTCGAACGAGAAATAGTCCTCGTCGAAGGTTCCGATCGCGCCCGTGAGCAATCCCCGCACCTCGCTGCCGTCCGCGGGGATCGGCGTGGCGCTCTCGGGCGTGTCGCCGTGGGCGTCGATCGGCGGCTGCCCGGGCGCGGTGAGGCCGGCGGTGGCGAGCTGGCTCCCGCCGTCGAGGGGCTCGTAGCTCTCCCGGCGCGGCTCCTCGGAGCCCGCGGCCAGGGAAGCCCCGGCGCCGCCCCCGTCGATGGTCGGACAGGTCCCGCTGAGCAGGGTGACGACGACGCCTCCCTGTTGGTTGACCCGGCTGGCGATGGCTTCGGGGCTGGGCCCCGGGTGCGACGAGGCGTCGGTCGCGAAGACGATCACCCCGTTGCGGCGGAGGTTCCGCGCCGCCAGGGCCTCTAGTTGTAGAGGCCTCAATTGCGAAGTGATCCGCAATCTCGAGCGCCACGGATCTCGAGCGAGGGCCTCTACCATCCACCGATCCGCGTTGGCCAACCCCGCCCTGGCGCGCGTCCGCGGCGAGACGCGATTTCCACGCGGTGCTAGCGTGCCGGATCCACACGACCTGAAGGATCTCCCGATCAAGTCCCCGTCGAGGCAATCGCTCCCCTGGGCAGCAATGCTGCTGACCCCCGCGACTGCATCCGCCGAGGTCCTTCACGTGGATGCCTTCGATTGCGTGGCGGCCCGGACCGCCACGGGGTCTGGCGTACGAGGCAAATCCCCTTTGAATGCAGTGAAACGTGTCGCTCTCAGCATTGCAGTCGTTCTGATCTCCGTATCGGCCTACGCGAAGGAGCGAATCCACGGGCGAGTCGAGGCGGGTGGCGCTCCGATCGCGGGGGCAGACGTGACCGCTTGGCTGGCGGGGCCGGGGGCCCCCCAGAAGCTCGGCGAGACACGGACGGATGACGAGGGTTTCTACGACCTGCCGGTCGCCGGTGGAAGGGATGACGACGGCGTCCTCTACCTCATCGCGGGGGGGGAGAGGCGAAGGCGGCAGCCAAGAAGGGTGGGAACGCGGCCATCACGTTGATGGCCACGCTGGGGGCGAAGCCCCCGGAGCGCGTGACGATCAACGAGCTCACCACCGTGGCCTCCGCATGGACTGGAGCGCAGTTCCTGAACGGCGACGCGCTGAGTGGCAACGCGCTGGGCTTGCGGATCGCTGCCGGCAACGTGCCGAACCTGGTCGATCTCGAAACGGGCGGTCTCGGGCCGGTCATCGTGGACCCGCTGAACGGACCGCAGACCACGACACTGGCCAAGATGAACACGCTGGCTCTCTTGTTGTCCGGGTGCGTCACGGCGATCCCGGACGCGTGCCGCAAGCTGTTCGACGCAGCCACGCCGCCGGGCGGGACGGCCCCGACCGATACGCTGCAGGCGGCGCAGAACATCGCCCGGCATCCGTCGCACAACGCGGACAGGCTCTTCGGGCTGCTGGACGAGTTCTATCCCGTCCCGAAAGGCAAGCGGTACCGCGACGTGGTGCTGGTCCCCTACCTCTACTATGCGCCCAGCGCATGGACCCTGTCGCTGGTCTATTCCGGCGGCGGCTTCTACGGGGTGGGCGGCGCCGCCATCGACGGCGAGGGCAATTTCTGGTCCAACAACAACTGGCTGGTCGGCTCGCAGACCACGATCTACCAGCAGTTCGGCGGCGGCAACGGGAAATTCGCGCCGAACGGCGAGCCGCTGTCGCCGATGATCACGGGCTACCGCGGCGGCGGGATCGACAGCCCCGGCTGGGGCATCGCCTTCTCAGCCGATGACAAGGTCTGGGTCACCAACCTGATCGGTCGCACGATCTCCATGTTGGACCGCGAGACTGGCAAGCCGCTGTCGCCCGAAACCGGTTACGACTTCGACGGCAAGCTCGGGCAGATGCAGGGCGTCCTCGTCGCCCCGAATGGCGACGTCTGGACCGTCGACAACGAGAACAGCCAGGTCGTCCACATACCCGGCGGCGACGTCTCGAAGGGCCGGATTCTGGGACGCGCGGTGGACGGCAAGCCCGAGGATGGCACCCTGCAGGTCAAGGAGCCCTTCGGCATCGCCATCGACCAACGGGACCGCATCTGGGTCACCAA
>CAZTOE010000060.1:0-19088 GCA_964615045.1 uncultured Spirochaetales bacterium | reverse complement strand
CATGGGGCCGAGGGAGCCGCGGGCCCGCCTCAAGAAACCGGCAGGCGGGCGCGGGCCTGCCCCATCACAACCGGCTCCCCCTTTTGATTGCTGGTCACGATCTCGATGTCGACGTGGCCGTCGTCGCCGACGGCGGCAACGGTACCCTTCGCCGTCAGAGTGTCTCCAGGCCACACCTGGCGGACGAAGCGCACGCCGAAATTCTCGAGGACATTATCCCCCAACCAGTCGGTCAGCATCTTGCCGGTCAGCCCCATGGTGAGCATGCCGTGGGCGAACACCGACGGGTAGCCAGCCGCCTCCGTGGCGAACTTCTCGTCGTGGTGGATGGGGTTGAAATCGCCGGAGCCCGCCGCGTACTGCACGATCTGCGTCCGGGAAAGCGCTTCTACGACGACCGCCTCGTGACTCTGTCCCACCCGAAGTTCGCTCGCCTTGACGCGGGGATGGCTCGTTTGTACTTGTGACACGGTCTAACCCTCCACGGCTTTTTCGGTCACGATGCCGACGGAGGTGGTCGTCACCACGAGGTCGCCGTTCTCATCGCGCAGCTCGGTGATCGATTCGCTGAAGCGGAGCTTCCCTCCCCGCTTTCCCTCCTTCTCCCAGGTCTTGCCGGGCCGCGTGCTGACCCGCAGTCGCATGCCCGGGCGCAGCGGCTTGTGATACTCAAATCGTTGCTCGCCGTGGAGCACGCGCGTGAGGTCTCCCTCCGCCTCGCTCCCGATCCCTTCGCTCTTGGCCGCACGCGGGGGAGCGGCCGGGATTTGGCGCGCACCGCGCAGGGCATAGGTCGGGTTCCAGTGCGCCGAAGAAATCGCGAAGGTCGGGGGCGCAATGACGCCACCGAGCGCCGTCTGCTTGCCAAACTCCTCGTCGTAGTAGATCGGATTCGTCTCGCCCAGCGCGGACGCGAATAGAAGGATCCCGGTGCGATCTACCGGAAAATCGTGCTCGGCCATGGGACTCCTCATCGCCTAGGGGTTCGGGCCGCGGAACGCCCGCCCGCCGCCCGCTCGAACAGCCCGCGGAGTCTACCGCACGCGCCCCGCCGCGCGGACTGCCGAGCCGAGGGAACGGGCCCGACTCGGCTAGAATCGCTGCTGCCCACCCGTGGCCCGGCCTCGCGGCCCCCGCAAGGAGAATCCCGTGGCGATCGACTTCACCCTCCCTCCCCACGTCACCGACGTCCGCGACCGCGTCCGCGATTTCATGGAACACGAAGTGGGGCCCACCGAAGATCGCTTGCGTCGCGCCGGCGACCTGCGAGCCTGGCGCCCCGCCCTCCGTGAGCTGCGTCAAAAGGCCAAGGCGATGGGGCTTTGGGCACCTCACATGCCCCGGCGCTACGGAGGCATGGAACTGGGGCCGCTCGCGATGGCGTTTGTCTCTGCCGAATGCGGCCGCACGACCTACGGCGCCTACGTCCTCAATTGCCACGCGCCCGATGAGGGCAACATGCACACCCTGCTGCACTGGGGGACCGAGGAGCAGAAGGAGCGCTATCTGCGGCCCCTGGTCGACGGCGAGTGCCGCTCCTGCTTTGCCATGACCGAACCCGACGTCGCCGGCTCGGATCCCACCGGACTTCAGACCACCGCCGTGTTGCGCGACGACGAATGGGTGCTCAACGGTCGCAAATGGTTCACCTCGGGGGCTCGCGGTGCGCGCTTTGCGATCGTGATCGCCCGCACCGACCCCGACGCCGACCCGCCCCAGGCCCGAAACTCCGCATTCATTGTGGAGTGCGACACCACGGGTTTCGAGATCGTGCGCGACATCGAGACCATGGCGGGGCGCGGCAACCACTGCGAGGTGCAACTCACCGAGGTGCGGGTGCCCGAGCGCGCGCTGTTTGGCGGCCGGGGCAATGGCCACCGCCTGGGCCAAGCGCGACTCGGACCGGCGCGCCTCGCCCACTGCATGCGGTGGATCGGAAACGCCGAGCGCGCGCTCGAGATGATGGTGGCGCGAGCGGGCGAGCGCCGCTTACACGGCGGTGTGTTGGCAGACAAGCAGGGCATCCAGTGGATGATGTCGGAATGCGCCCTCGAGCTCTACCAGGCCAAACTGATGGTGATCCACTCCGCGTACCTGATCGAAAACGGCAAGGAGTTTCGCCAGGAGGTTGCCATGTGCAAACACCACGTCGCGAACACCCTCTGGCGCGTTACGGACCGCGCCCTCCAGGTCCATGGAGCACTCGGCTATTCCACCGATGTCGAGCTCGGCGACATGCTTCGCCACGCCCGCTCGGCCCGCTTGGTGGACGGCGCCGACGAGGTGCACCTCACGCGTATCGCCGAGACCTTGATTGAGGTCTTTCGCACCACGGGTTCGACCCGGGGCGCCACCGGCGCCAACCTTCTCTAGGGCCTCGCGAGTCGGACGGCGCGTTGACCCCGCTGCAGGCCGCGTTGCTCTTCGGCGCCGGAATCGTTGCCGGTGTCGTGAACACGATGGCGGGGGGCGGCTCGCTGCTCACCGTGCCGCTGCTGCGCGAGCTGGCCGGCCTGCCCGGCAATCTCGCGAACGGAACGAATCGCATCGGTGTACTGGTGCAGAGCGCCTCTGCCGCCCTGCGCTTTCGCGCCGAAGGCGTCCCCGGTTGGCGCGATGCGCTCCCGCTCTCGCTCCCGGTCGCGCTCGGTGCGGGACTCGGCGCGTATGGCATTACCCTGATCAGCGACCGGGGATTCGAGCGCCTCTTCGGTCTCCTCATGCTCGGCTTGGTGGGTCCCACGCTCTGGGGCATGGCCCCAGGCCGCAACCGAGCGACCCGCGTGCACTCGCGACCGCTGCAGCAGCTCGTGTTCTTTGGCGTGGGGCTTTACGGCGGCGCCGTTCAGGCCGGTGTCGGACTTCTCATCGTGGCGGCCCTCGCCACCGCGGGGTTCGATCTGGTGCGCGCCAACTCCATCAAAGTGATCCTCAACGTGGTGCTCACCCTGATCGCCCTCCCCGTCTTCCTGCTGCAGGGGCTGGTGCGCTGGCCCGCGGCCCTCGTTCTCGCCGGTGGCTTTTCGATCGGTGGCGTGCTGGGTGCTCGACTGGCCGTGCGCGGCGGAGAGCGCCTGCTGCGCCCCGTGCTCCTGGGGGCCGTCTTGGCTTTGGCGGGTCGGATGCTGGGGCTGTACTGAACTCCCCCCTCGGCGCGCTAGGCGGCGAGGAGGGCATCGAGCGCACCGGGTTGGGTCAAGTCGTCAAACACGTCGTCCGCGCCCGCGGCGACGAGCTGATCGACGGAGGCTCCCCCGGTAGCGACGGCCAGGCAGCGCGCGCCGATCGCGTGCGCGGCGGCGACGTCGAGGGGCGTGTCCCCCACCACGAGGACGCGACACTCGACCAATGGACGGCCGAGGAACGCCGCGCCCCGCTCCGCGCCAGCGCGCAGGAGCGCGGCGCGGTCCTCTGCATCACACCCGAAGCCACCGAACGCAAAGTAGTGGTTCAAATCTGCGCGCTCGAGCTTGATACGTGCGCCGCGCTCGATGTTGCCGGTGCCCAGGCCGAGCGCCACATCCCCGACGTGACCGAGCGCGTCCAGTCCGTCCACGATGCCCGGAAGGACGCGGTAGTTGGACGCGCCGGCCACCTCCTCGCGCAGAAGCCCTGGATAGATCTCGAGAATGCGGGCGATGCGTTCCTCCGACGCCTCCAATCCCAGCGCGCCGAGCATGCGGCGAAAGATTGCCCGGTCGGTCATGCCGGCGAATGGGAACTCCGCGCGCACCTGATTTCGCCCGAGCGCCAGCTCCACGGCGCGTTCGAGCGCCCGGGCCCCCGCGCCGCCGCTGCGGATCAACGTGCCGTCGATGTCAAAGAGTACGACCCGAGCCACCGGCGAAAGATAACCCAGCGCTCGGGGCTCGTTTCAAGCCGGGCGCGAGAAATCCCGCGTGTTAGTGTTGCGTGGTTCTCCGGAGTGCGGCGGATGGCGCCGGGGCAAGACGGCTCAATCGAGGCGCATCGAGGATGGGAGGGAGCATGTTCAGGACTGCGATCATCACGGCTGCGACCCGCACGACCACAGCCCTCAAGCGCGCGATCGCGATCGGAGCTACCTGCGTGCCGGGAGTGGCCGCCGGGCATCCGCTCCATCCTCCCGGCCAGAATTTTGGCCTCGAGCACTACCTCCTCGACCCCTTCCACGTCGCGATGACGGGCGGTGCCGTGGTGGTCGTCCTCGCCGTGCTGTGGTCGGCGCGCCGTCGGCGTTTCGCGAGGCGCCGCGATCCCCGAGCCGACTGATCGGTCGGGTCGCATGCCCCCGGACCCAAAGCGGTCTGCCGAGGCCAACCCAGACCGCGGTGTCGCGACCGGTCCACCAGAGCGAGGCCCCGACGCGGCGAACCCGCTCCACGACCTCCCGGTGCGGCATACCGAAGGCGCTGTCGCGATCGGCAGAAGCAATCGCGACGCGCGGCGCCGCCGCCTCGAGAAAATCGCGGTGCGAGGAAGTTCGGCTGCCGTGGTGCGGAAGTTTGAGAACATCCGCGGCGAGTGGCGTCCCCGCTCGCACGAGCTCGCGCTCGGCTGCCGCTTCGATATCGCCGGAAAGAAGCAAAGCGTGCCCGCCAACACGAGCGCGCAACACCAACGAGCGATCGTTGCCGGAGAGTGCGTCAAAACGCGGGTCCAATGCGGGCGGCGGCCAAAGTGCCTCTAGCTGCAGATCGCCGACCGCCATCATGCGCGATCCCGCGCCGCGTTCTTCGATGGTCACGCCGCGCTGGCGCGCCAAACGGCAGAGGGTAGCGAACGCGGGCTCGCGTCCTGCACCGTACGGGAGCCAGAGGCGGTCGACGGGAAAATGACGCAGCACACTCTCGAGGCCACCGCGGTGGTCGAGATCGGCGTGGGTGGCAACCGCGATGTCGAGCTTGCGGATCCCGAGGGCCAACAGCGCGGGAACCACGACATCGCGGCCACGGTCCCCAGCGAATTCCGATGCGGTACCGCCATCGATCAGCGCAGTCGCCTGGAGCCCCTGCAAGACCGCGGCATCGCCTTGCCTCACATCGAGGAACACGGCGCGCGGCGCCGCCGGCGCGGCGCGCTCGGTCGGTGCGAGGACCAGGAAGCCGGCGAGACCGAACGCGCCGATCACGCGCGCCCATGTGCTAGCGCGAGACACGACGAACACCGCGGCGCCAGCGCCCAGGAGCAAGGCACTGCCGGAGGGATACGCCAACCACGGACCCGGGGCGAGGTCGGCCGCGACCCTCAGCAATGCGAGGGTCGCGTCAGCGAGGGCCGCGCCAGCGTCGAGCGCGAAGCGCGCGGGCGATAGCCCCAAGCCTGCCGCCACGCTCGCGACCAGCGCGGCGGGCAACAGCACCGCGCCGACCCACGGGATCAACACCAGGTTCGCGGGCAACGCCCAAGGCGAGAGCACATGGAACGTCGCGGCGACGAGCGGCAGGGTGGCCGCCCAAGCGGCCGCAGAAAGCCGCAGCCCGGTCTCGAGGCGGCGAGCCCACGAGCGGTGGCAAGCGCGGTCGATCAGGTCGTCGGCCCTGGGCGCGGCGAGCAGCGCGGCGCACGCCACGAAGGAAAGCTGGGCACCGGCATCAAAGAACGTCGCGGGCCTCGTGGCCAGCATCCACAGGGCCGCGAGCCCCAGGGCGGCCGTGGCACTGCGCGGCCGCCCGATCACCCAACCCGCCCCGACGGCCAGGAGCAAGACCAACGCGCGGCGCACCGGCACCCCTCCCCCGGCTACCAAGGCGTAGCCAGCAGCACCGGTCGCGGACCACGCCAGCGCGAGGGTGCGGGGATCAAAACGCCGGGGCGGAAAGCGGTTGATCGCGAACAGAGCGAGGCGATAGAGCGCCGCAGCGACCAATGCGAGGTGGAGCCCCGAGATGGCAAGTAGATGGCTGACCCCGAGCGCGCGGAACACACTCCGGTCGCGAGCGGAGAGTGCGCCGCGGACGCCCACCGCGAGTGCCGCCATCAATCCCCCACCCGCTCCCCGCTTTGCCCAGTCGGACGCGACCCGAGCGCGGAGCCGTTCCACCGCGCCGCGGAGCACCGGGCTCGGGCTGGCGTCAAGCCGCGCCACCCAGCCGGGCGCGGTGAGCCAACCGTGCGCTCCGATGCCGTCGCGTGCGAGGCCCTGACGCCATGAGCGGCCCCCCGGATTCCGCGCGCCCCGAGGCGTGACGAGCTTTGCGCGCAGGCGGACGCGATCGCCGCGGCTTAGGTGCGCGAAGGGCGAATCCCACACGGGTCGATCGCTGAGGCGAAGCCGACGAGGGATCGGGTTCCCAGGTCCGACGCGCTGGGCTTGATCGAGATCGAGCTGGAGCCGAGCCCCGTGTTCGCGCACGGTCGCGACCCGCGCCTCGAGAAGCACGATCTCGGCGCCATACCAGGATCCGCGCCGCGCCTCCTCGAGCCTTCCGGCGAGGTTCCCGCCGCCGAGGCCGCAGAAGAGAAACGCCCAGCCGAGGCCGCCGATCGAAGGGACCCATTTTCGTCTCGCCGCCCGCGCCGCCAAGCCCAACGCCCACACGAAGGCGGCAAGGGCCGCGCCGACCGCGAGCACGGCGAAAGGAGACCAGCCGGTCAAGACACCGGCATCGGTCAGCGCAATGCCGCTCGCGTAGGCGATCGCGAGTCGCGCGAGGCGCGGCATCGTTACGTCCGCCGCGGAACCGGGGCTCGTTCAGACTACGGGGAGTTGGGTGACCTTGCGATGGAAACCCGCGGTCTCGGGCCGACCTCAGTGCAGCATATTCCCGTCGCGGGGAATACTCGCCCGCAGTCGTTCGAGATGCGCAGAGAGGACTTGCAGGGTCTCATTGAGCTTTTGCATCTCGTCGCCAAAGGCACCGAGCAGGAGTTCGATCTGCCGCAGGCTGCGCTCCGTGTCCGCCGGAGTGCCCCTGCCACTCGTCTCCTTCGAAGCTCGGGTCGGGGTCTTCTCCGGACGTTCTCGCATGGTTCCTCCCGGGCGGGCGCGGATCGGTTCGCGACCGTCCTCCCACAAACCAGCAAGAACGATGCCACCACTGTGGGGAATTTGTTACACATGTTCGCTTTGCAGATGGGATCTTCGGCTCGTGAGCTGCGCACGCCGTGCACGCCACCGGTCATCGCCCCAGAAATCGGCCGCCTCGGATGAGCATTTTGCTACTCCTGCGACCCTTCGACGGGCGTCGGGACCGACTCCGCCTCGGTCTCTAACGCGTTGAAAAACTTGCGAATTCGGTCTGCATCGCGAGGTCCGAGCGCAGTCACGCGAGCGAGTGACGCCGCGTCGGCCTCCCGCACCGCCCGCAGGGATCCGAGCTCACGAAGCAAGGCCCGGCGCTTTTTCGGACCAATCCCGGGGATCTCCTCCAATATCGAAATCATGTGAGCCCGCTCCCGGAGGCGGCGCTGAAAGGTGATCGCAAAGCGATGCGCCTCGTCGCGGACCCGCTGGAGCAGCAGCAATGCCTGGGAAGTCGGGGGCAGGAGGACCGCATCTTTCCGGCCCGGGAGGAAAACGCGTTCCGCCTTGATCCCCCCGCCGCGGCGAACCCGCGACGAAGGACTCCCCGGATCCCGCTCCTTGGCGAGGCCCAGAAGATCGACCTCGACCCCCGCATCCTGGAGTGCGGCGGCCGCCACCCCCACCTGCCCCTTCCCGCCGTCGACCACGAGTAGATCGGGAAGCGGCTCAGATGCGCATCGTGCGAGACGCCGCTCGAGCACTTCGCGCATCCCCGCGAAATCGTCACCGGCATGCTCCTCGCGCAGTCGATACCGACGGTACCCGGCCGTTTCGGGCTTGCCGTCGACAAAGGTCACGCGGCTCGCGACCGGAAAGGTTCCCGCAAGGTTCGAGATGTCGTAGCACTCGATGCGCCTCGGCAACGCGCGCAGCTTGAGCCGATCACGCAGCTCTTCGAGCGACGCGACCAGGCTCTCGCGAGCAGCCAGGCGTTGCCCGAGGCGCAACGCCGCGTTGCGATCGGCCATCGTGACCAGGTCGCGGCCGGCGCCGCGCTGCGGGCGCCGCAGCGACACGCGCCGGCCCGCGCGTTCGGCGAGAAGCTCCGACAGCACGTCGGAATCCGAGGGCTCGCGCGCCACAAGGATCTCGGGCGCCGGGTCTCGATCCGGTGCGCCGTAGTACTGGCCGAGGAAGGAGCCCATGGCTTCCTCGTCGGACAGCGCCACATCCTGAAATGCGAACGAGCCGTGATCCACGAGGCGCCCGCCGCGAACATGGAGTGCGTGGATCTCGAGCTCTCCCGCTTCGCGGGCGAAGCCAAACACATCGCGATCGAACGCCTTCTCCGTCACGATCTGCTGGCGCTCGACCGTCTGCGTCACAGCGGCGAGCCTGTCGCGCAGGCGCGCCGCCTCCTCGAAGCGCTCGGCAGCGGCGGCCTCGCGCATCCGCTCCTCCAAGTCGCGGATCAACTCATCGGAGCGCCCGCGCAGGAAGAGCGCGGTGCCCGCCACGAGCTCGCGATAGGTCGCGTCGTCGACGCGATCACAACACGGCGCCAGGCAGCGCTGCATTTCGAATTCGATGCAGGGGCGCCCGCGGCGCCGATAGTCGCGGAAGACCGCGTCTCCGCAGGAGCGCAGCGGAAAGATCCTTCGCAGATTCGAGACCGCATCGCGCAGCGCATGGCTCGAGGTATAGGGTCCAAAATGCCAGGCTCCGTCGTCGCGGAACTTGCGAACCTGGGTCAGCCGCGGCCACGCCTCGCGCGGATCCATGCGCAACCCCAGGTATTGCTTGTCGTCGCGCAGCCGCACATTGAAGGGCGGCTTGTGGCGCTTGATGAGCTCGTTCTCGAGGAGCAACGCGTCCTTGACATTGCGTGTAACGACGACCTCGACGTCGGCGACGCGATCGAGCAAGTGCGGGATGCGGACGCGGCCATCGCCTCCGGGACGAAAGTAGGATCGCACCCGCGAGCGCAGCTGCTGTGCTTTGCCGACATAGATGACCTTGTTGCGGGCGTTGCGGAACAGGTAAACGCCGGGCTCGCTGGGGAGACCCTCGACCCGTTCCCGCAGTCTTTCGCTCTGATCCATTGCGGCCCGCTCAGGTTCTCCGCAGCCGTTGCTCCTCGAGCTCCTGGATGCGGTCCCGCAGATCGGCGGCGCGTTCGAACTCGAGTGCCCGCGCGGCCTCTCGCATCTCGCGACGCAGCGCGTCGATCAGCGCCGGCAGCTCGTGACTCGGCACCTCGTCCTCGGGGCGCTCGCGCACCGCAGGGACCGCGACGTAGTCCGCCTCCCAGATGGAATCGCGCAGGCTCGAGATGCGTTTGACGACGGTCTTGGGCGTGATGCCGTGCTCCCGGTTGTAGTGCGCCTGGAGCTCGCGGCGGCGCTCGGTCTCGCAAAGGGTCTCGCGAATCGAGGCCGTCTTCTGGTCAGCGTAGAGAATCACGGTGCCGTTCACATTGCGAGCGGCCCGGCCAATGGTCTGAATCAGCGAGCGGGTAGAGCGCAGGAAGCCCTCCTTGTCGGCGTCGAGAATCGCCACCAGCGCCACCTCTGGAATGTCGAGTCCCTCGCGCAGCAAATTGATCCCGACCAGCACGTCGAACTGCCCCTCGCGCAACTCGCGGATGATCTCCGTACGCTCGATGGTCTGGATGTCGCTGTGGAGATAGCGCACACGGATGCCGTGGTCGGTGTAGTAGTCGGTGAGCTCCTCCGCCATCCGCTTCGTGAGCGTCGTCACGAGGACTCGCTCCTTGCGCGCAACGCGCTCGCGCACCTCGGCCAGCAGATCGTCGACCTGACCGGTGGCGGGCCTCACTTCGATCTGGGGATCCATCAAGCCCGTGGGCCTGATGATCTGTTCGACCACGACTCCCTTCGACTGTTCGAGTTCCCAATCGCCCGGCGTGGCCGAGACGTAGATCACCTGCCGGACCCGCTCATACCACTCATCGAACCGAAACGGCCGATTGTCGAGGGCCGATGGCAGGCGAAAGCCGTACTCGACGAGGGTTTCCTTGCGGGCGCGATCGCCCCGGTACATCCCCCCGATCTGCGGCGCCGTGATGTGGCTTTCGTCGAGGAAGAGCAGAAAGTCGTCGGGGA
The DNA here is from genome assembly GCA_964615045.1 of uncultured Spirochaetales bacterium. Taxonomy (GTDB): domain Bacteria; phylum Myxococcota_A; class UBA9160; order UBA9160; family PR03; genus JANQRO01. Next base: position 9,017 of record CAZTOE010000060.1, on the reverse strand, counting down.
AGTAGTCGTATAACGTGTAGGGCGACTGTCCAGGGGCGCGCCCGTCGAGCCAGCGCGAGTAGTTCTCGACCCCGTGGCAGAATCCCATCTGCTCGAGCATCTCGAGATCGTACAGGGTGCGCTGCTCGAGGCGTTGAGCTTCGAGGAGCTTGCCCTGACTCTTGAACTCCGTCAGACGCTCGCGCAACTCATCACGGATCCCGTCGATGGCGCGTTCCAGGATCTCCGACGTCGCCACGTAGTGACTCGCGGGGTAGATCAGCGCGCGGTGCGGCCGCGACAGAACCAGACCTCGCAGCGGGTCCACTTCGGCGATGGCCTCGACTTCGTCACCAAAAAACTCGACCCGGATGGCGCGTTCGTTCTCGTACTGCGGAAAGATCTCCACGACGTCGCCGCGAACCCGAAAGGTCCCGCGGTGGAAGTCGTGGTCGTTGCGTTCGTACAGCATATCCACCAGCCGACGCAGCAGAGCGTCGCGGGAGAGGACGGCTCCCGTCTCGACGTAGGCGTGCATCTCACCGTAGGTCTCGGGCGCACCGAGGCCGTAGATACACGATACGCTCGCGACGACCAACACATCACGCCGCGTGAGGAGCGCGTGGGTGGCCGAGTGGCGGAGCTTGTCGATCTCGTCGTTGATCGACGAATCTTTCTCGATGTACGTATCCGTCGTCGGGATATACGCTTCCGGCTGGTAGTAGTCGTAGTAGGAGACGAAGTACTCGACCGCGTTGCGCGGAAAGAGCGACTTGAACTCGGCGAAGAGTTGCGCCGCGAGGGTTTTGTTGGGCGCCATCACCAGGGTGGGTCGATTCATGCGCGCTGCGACGCAAGCCATCGTGAAGGATTTCCCGCTGCCGGTCACCCCGAGCAACGTCTGGTGCCGATCGCCACGTTCCAGCCCCTCGACCAGCGCTTCGATCGCGGCGGGTTGATCTCCCTGCGGTTCGAACTCCGAGACGAGCTGGAATTTCTCGCTCATCCGTCGCGGCTCCAGCGCGGACCCTCGGGCGTGTCTTCGATACGCACCCCCTCCGCCGCGAGCTCGTCGCGTATGCGGTCGGCAGTCGCGAAGTCCCTCCCGGCGCGGGCGCGCTCTCGCTCTTCGACCAAGGCATCGATGCGCGGGTCGCTTTCGATCCGCGTCACCCGCTCGCGGGCATCCGCCAAGCCGAGCGCCAAGACGGGTTCGAAGTGCCGGAACAGCGTCCACTTCGCCGCGGCATTGAGCGCCGCACTGCGCGCGACCTCCCAGACCACGGCCAGCGCGCGAGGTGTGTTCAAATCGTCGCGCAGCGCGTCCCGGAAGGCCAGGGCGTACGGCTCGATCGTGCCGGGCTCATTCGGTTCCACCGCCTCGGCCCCTTCGGCTGCTTGGGCAGCGTGGGCCAGTAGCCGGCGGTAGCCAGTCGATGCGGCTTCCATCGTCTTCTCGGTGAAGCTCTGTTGCGCGCGGTAGTGTGCCTGAAAGAAGAAGTACCGGAAGGCCAGCGGCTCGTGTCCGGCTTCGATCAGGTCGTCGAGCAATACCACGTTGCCCTTCGACTTGGCCATCTTCTCCTGCTCGAAGATCAGGAACTCGTTGTGCATCCAGAAGCGCACCCAGGGATACACACCGAAGCCGCACTCGCTCTGCGCGATCTCGTTGGTGTGATGGACGGGGACGTGATCGATCCCACCGGTGTGGATGTCAAATTGGGTCCCGAGGTAGCGGACGCTCATCGCCGAGCACTCCAGGTGCCAACCCGGGAAGCCGCGGCCCCAGGGTGAGTCCCATTCCTGCTGTCGCCGCACGCTCGGATCGGCGAACTTCCACAGTGCGAAGTCGGCTGCGTTGCGCTTGTCCGCAGCCTCGCCGATCCGCGCCCCCGCGCGCTGGGCCTCGAGTTCGAGACGCGCGAATTCCGCATAACGCGGAAAGCGACTCGTATCGAAGTAGATCCCGTCGCTCGCGCGGTAGGTGTAGCCGCGCTCCTCGAGACGTTCGGCGAGTTCGATCTGCTCGGGAATGTGCTCGCTGGCTTTGCACAGCACGGAGGGGGCGAGACAGCCGACGCGCTCTCGGTCGCGCAGCCATTGCTCGGTGTATTCACGGGCGATCTCTTCGGCGCGACGCCCGGATCGGCGCGCGGCGAGTTCGATTTTGTCCTCGCCGGCGTCCGCGTCGTCCGTCAGGTGTCCCACGTCGGTGATGTTGACGACCTGGGTCACCCGCAAGCCTTCGTACTCCAGGGTGCGCCGCACCAGGTCGGCGAAGAGCTGCGACCGCAGATTCCCAATGTGCTGGGCTGCGTAGACGGTCGGCCCACAGGTGTACATTCGTGCGTGCCCCGCTTCGAGCGGCTCGAAGCGTTGCTTGCAACGCGTGGCGGTGTTGAAGAAGACCAGCTCGCTCACGCCCGGGTCCGGCAAAGCAGGAGCACGCTGGCTTGGGCGGCGATGCCCTCACCACGCCCCAGGGCACCGAGGTAATCGGTGCTCGTCACCTTGACGTTGACACGAGCGGGGGGGAGATCGAGGAGCTTTGCGAGGTGCTCCGCCATGGCGGCGCGGTGGGGGCCCAGCCGCGGTACCTGGGCGATCACCGTGCTGTCCACATTGCCGATTTCGCAGCCCGCCTCGCGCACCCGCCCCGTCACGCCGGCCAATAGAGTCGCACTCGCGACACCGCGCAACGCGGGGTCCGAAGAGGGAAAGTGGGTTCCGAGGTCGCCCTCGCCCAAGGCACCCAGCAACGCTCCCGCCACCGCGTGGAGCAGTACGTCACCATCCGAATGCCCTTCGAGACCGCGCTCGTAGGGGATCTCGACGCCACCCAGCCAGAGCGGACGCCCGGCCACGAGCTGATGGGCATCAAAGGCTTGGCCGATCCGCGGGGTCTGGACCTCGCTTCCGCCCCCCAGCCAACGCTCTGCCATCGCCAGATCTCCCGGGTGAGTGATCTTGAGGTTGCGCGCGCTGCCCTCGACCACGTGGACGACGTGTCCGATGCGCTCGACGAGTTGGGCGTCGTCGGTTCCCGAGAACGACTCCGCGTCGGCCCGGTCGAGCGCGTCCTGAAGCCAATCGCGTCGGAAAACTTGAGGCGTCTGCGCGGCCCAACACTCAGCACGCGCCGGGGTTTCCAACACACGCCCCTCGCGCACCCGCTTAATGGTGTCCGCGCTGGGCACCGCCAGGAGTGCGGCCCCGAACGACTCCGTCGCCGCTACAACGCGCTCCACATCGTTCGGATCCACCAGGGGGCGCGCGGCGTCGTGGACCGCCACGGCATCGCAAGCCGCAGGCAGGGCGCCGAGGCCGGCGCGCATCGAGTCCTGTCGTTCAGAGCCGCCGGCGACTGGAGGAAGCCACTTCTCCCCCGCCCGCTCTCCCAGAACCTCCGGGGTGAACCGGCCGATCGCATCCGCCGGTACCACGGGCAGGATCCATTCGATGGACTCGCATGCCGCCAAGGCGTCGGCGGCGTGAGCCCAGAGGGGCCGCGCCGCGAGGGAAACCAGTGCCTTTGGGCCCTGAACTCCCAACCGTTCGCCGCGACCGGCCGCGAGAAGCAGAGCCGTGACGCGCATTTCCGCATCATAGCGTCGGGGGCCGAACTGGCCGCTCACCAAAATTTTGCGCCGCCTGAGGGGCGAGCTGCGATAGACTGCGCCCCCGCCCCATCGAGCGAGAGAAACGTGAGCTTCTTCGACCGCAGACCAAACGATGCCGAAGACCGACCCCTGCCGGTTCAACGGCCCAAGGGGAGCGAGGAGACCATGGCGAACATCGGAAAATCGATCACGATCAAGGGCGATTTGAGCGGCAACGAAGATCTCGTCGTCGAAGGGCACGTCGAGGGGAAAATCGAACTGCCGAGCAATCAACTCACGGTGGGTGCCGAAGGGACGGCTGCCGCCGAGATCCACGCCCAGACCGTCGTGATCATCGGCAAGGTCACCGGCAACGTCAGCGCCTCGGAGCGGATCGAGATCCAGGCCACCGGTTTGGTCGACGGCGACGTGCGGGCGCCGCGACTGGTCGTCGAAGAGGGGGCGGTCGTGAATGGCTCGATCTCGATGGAGTCGGAGGCGGGCAAGAAGCGGCCCACCCCGCTAGCCGCGAGTGTCGCCACAGGTCAGGCCGAAGGTCCCAAGAGCGGTATTCTGCCTTAGGCTTGATCTTGCGGGATTTGCCGCCACAGCGGGCTAGGCCGCCCCGCGCCCGGCGGCGGCCCGAGTGCCGTAGCGTCGTTCGAGCCACAGCAGGACCGGTGCCGCGATATAGATCGAGGAATAGGTTCCGACCACGATCCCGATCGCCATCGCCAGCGCAAAGGGGCGGATCACCTCGCCCCCGACAAAGAGGAGTGAAAGCACCGCGACGAGCGTCGTGGCCGACGTGAGAACCGTCCGCGAGAGCGTCTGGTTGACACTGCTGTTGAGCACCTCGGGCAGGTCCGTGGTCGTGCGGAGCCCCATGTTCTCCCGAATCCGGTCATAGACGATGATGGTGTCGTTCAGGCTGTATCCCACGATCGCCAACAGCGCGGCAAGAACCTGCAGGTCGAACTCGAGACCCATCAACACCCAGAGACTCGAAGTCACCAGAACGTCATGGAGAAGCGCCGCGATCGCTCCCGGCGCGAAGCGCACGGTAAAGCGGAAGGCGATATAGACGAGAATCAAGACGCCGGCGATCAAGAGAGCCTTAATGCCCGCCGAGCGCAGTTCGGCGCCAACCCGAGGCCCGACGAACTCGACCCGCTCGAGAGACACGTCTCCGAAGCGCTCCTGCAGCGAAGCGAAAATCCGGTCCGCCAGCTGACCCTGGGTATCGCCGGCGAGGGCGGACTCCGAAGCTTCCGGGCCCGGTGCCTCGGCGGCGGCGGCAGTTCCTCCCGCGGCCGCGCTTTCCGCGTCCGTCTCGACGGCGTCTGCGGCCGCGCGTTCTCCAGTTTCGGCTTCCGGCCGGACTGGCTGCAAGACGCTCGTCCCCCCTTCTGAGCCCTCTTCCGCGGCGAAGCGCACCAGGTACTCGCGATCGCTCCCGAAACGCACCACCGAAGCACCGCCGATCCCGAGCTCACCCAAGGCCCGCCGGAGCGCTGCCTCGTCCACGGCGACAGCATCCCCGAAGTGCAACTGGATTTCCCAGCCGCCCGCGAAATCGATCCCCCAACGGAGCCGGAAGGGCATCAGCGCGAGGCCGATCGCGATCAACACCAGCGACCCCACCACGCAAGCTTTCCACTTGCCGATGAAATCAATGTGAGTCCCGACCGGGACGAGCTCGATCAAGTTTCCTTCCTTCCTAGATCGAAAGCGACTCGGCGGGCCGGTTGCCCGGGTAGATCTCGAACAGCACACGGGTGATCACGAGCGCCGCGAAGACGCTCGTCACGATCCCGATCGAAAGCGTCACGGCGAAGCCCTTGATCGGGCCCGTTCCGTACTGGAACAACACGATGGCAGTGATCAGCGTGGTGATGTTGGCATCGAGGATCGTCCAGAGCGCCTTGCTGAAGCCGGTCCGAATCGCGGCCCGCGATGTCTTTCCCACGCGGAGTTCTTCGCGGATGCGCTCGAAGATGATGACATTGGCGTCGATCGCCATGCCGACGGTCAGCACCAGTCCGGCGATGCCGGGCAAGGTCAGGGTGGCCGACGCCATCGACATCAGTCCGACCAACAGGATCAGGTTCGCGAACAGCGCCAGACTGGCGTAGAGGCCGGACAGCCGGTAGTAGACCACCGCGAAGAGCACCACCAACGTAAGGCCCAGGATCGACGCGCGAATCCCGTGGCGGATCGAGTCGGCTCCGAGCGCGGGGCCCACGGTGCGCTCCTCCTCGATGGCCACAGGGATCGGCAGCGAGCCGGCCCGCAGGATGATCGCGAGCTTGCTCGAGTCCTCGGGATTGAAGCGGCCGCGGATGAAGCCGCGGCCGCCACCGATCCGCTCGTCAATCCGAGGCGCGCTGTAGACCCGGTTGTCGAGCACGATCGCGAGTTGCCGGCCGCGACTTTCCTCGGTGAGCTTCGCGAAGCGGCGCGCGCCCTCGGAGTTGAACACAAAATCCACGACCCAGCCAAACCGATTGTCGAGCCGCGATCGCGCATCGGTGAGATAATCGCCGGTGAGGTCGGGGACCTTGGGAAGCAGGTAGGCCGCGACTACCGCCTCGCTCTCGCCCTCCACCTCGGTCAGGATTTCGGTGCCCTCGGGCAACCCCTCCGAGTAGTTCTGCCGCAGCAGCTCTTCGGTGGGGGCCTGGTCAATCACGACCCGGAAGGTGAGAAAACCCGTCTTGCGGATCAGATCACGGGCCTGGTCGCGATTCAGCTGACCGCCCGGAATCTGCACCAGGACCCGCTCCTTCCCCTGCCGGGTCACCACCGACTCCTGGACGCCTTGGATCGGGTCGTCGATGCGCCGCCGCAGCACCTCCAGAACCTGCTGCATGCTCCGCTCGCGAACGTCCTGTGCCCACCGGTCGTTCAGGACGAAGCGAAGCGTGGCGCCGTCGACTCCGACTTCCCGTAGCACGCCCAGGTCGTCGGCATCCTCCCGCAGCGCCTCCACCTGCTCGGGGCTCGCGACGGTGACGCGAAGCACACCGTCCTCCACCAGCGAATTCTCGACGCTGTAGCCCGCTTCGCCCCCGCGTTCCCGGAGAGCAGCCTGGGTGGCGTCGAGCTCGCGGTCGATCGCTGCCGCGAAGTCCGGCCCCAGGACCCAGTGGATCCCACCGCGGAGGTCAAGGCCCAGGCGGATCGCACTGCTCGGAATCCACGCGCTGCGCTCGCGCACTTCCTTGGGTACGAAGTTGGCCGCCGCAAACCACCCGAGCAGCGCCAGCAAACTCGCCACACCCAACACGTGCCACCGCGTCGTGCGATTCACGGCTCGTCTCCCGAGGCAGCCTTCTCGACCAGGCGCTCCACGCCAGCGCGGTCGGCCTTCACACGCACCCGCTCGCCCCTCAGGTTCGCGATCTCGATGGTCAGGACTTCATCCGCGGTCCCGGTGACGGTGCCGTGAATCCCGCTGCGCAGCACGATGCGATCTCCTTTGCCCAAGGCCCGGATCATTGCCTCGTGCTCTCGCTGGCGTTTCGTCTGGGGTCGGATCAGCAGGAAGTAGAAGATCAGAAACACCAACGCCATCGGCAGCAGAAACCCGAAGGGCGAAGGCTGGCCCGCACCACCCTGGAGAACCAGCGCCGCGGGGAACGCGCTCACGGGGCCACCTCCGCCACGCTGACCCCGGTTTCCAGTACCCCCCGAGCCACGACGAGCTTGCGAAGCTCGGTGCCCGGATAGAAGCGAGCCAAGATCTCCGCGTAGTGGAGGCCCTGCCGCGCGAGAGCGCGGGCTCCCCATTGGCTCATGCCGACGCCGTGGCCGCGACCCGAGCCCACGAAGACGAAGTCTTCGCCCTCCCCTCGCACGTCGAAGAGCGTGCTGCGCAGCGCGCGTCGCCCCAAGGCCTGCCGCAGCTCCTTGGGGCTGAGCTCCAGCTGGTCCTGGCTGCCGCGGATCCGCACCCGCGTCACGCGACCGCTCTCGGAGCGCCCGAGGATCTCCACCGCCTGGACAGTGCCGAGCGCCGTGCGGCGATTCGCGAGCGAAGCCGCGATCTGCCGCCCTGAAAAGCGAGCGCGCCAGTACGTGTCGGGCGAGTCTTCTTCGCCAAGCACGGGAACGCTGACGAGGTAGGGCAGCGAACGACCCCATACCTCAGCCGAACTCGCCGTGCGCCCCCCGGACGCGGAATGAAAGACCGCCAGGATCGGTCGGCCTTCCCAGGCGAGAAACTCCCCGTCGGTCTCCTGCACCGCCCGCCAGGCGCGCTCACTTTCGACTTCGACGCCGCGATACATCTGTCCCAACTGACTCGCTTCGACGTGGTAACTGAGGCTTCGATCCTCCGCGCGTGCGCGTCGATAGAGCGCGTAGGTGCGCGTCGCCACCGCTTGCGCCCTCAGGACTTGATCCTCCCAGCCACTGTAGATTTCACCGAGGAGCGTTCCGGCCGCATAGGCCTCGAGGGGCACCTCGTTGATCACCAGCAGCTGAGTCCCCTCGCGGCGCACTTCGAGCTTCCCCCGATACTGACGCCCACGCACGCGAGCGCCCTCCGGGAAGCGCAAGGCGCGCGCGCGACGTCTCCCATCGGTGATCCATTCCGAGCCGAGCGACATGACCTCGAGCCGCCGCGAGCGCACATCGACGAACACCGGACTCGAGCTGCGGAACAGCAGAACGCGGATCGACACGTCGTCGACCGCGGACGACCACCCCGACGGACTGTTGAGGACGAGTGCCACGAAAAGCGCGAGGCTGCCGAGGAAACGTCGGGGCATGATGGGCGGTCGCGTCGCGCTCAGCTGGCTTCGCGCGCGAGCGCTTCGACCTTGGGCGTCTCCTCCCAGGGGAAGTCCTGGTCCTCGCGACCGAAGTGGCCGTGGTAGGAGGTGGCGCGATAGATCGGGCGGAGCAAGTCCAGACCGTCGACGATCCCGCGCGGCGTAAGGTCGAAATGCTTCCGAACCATGCGCTCCAGCCGATCGGTCTCGACGGCGCTGGTTCCGAAGGTGTCGACGCGAATCGAGACCGGCTCCGGAACCCCGATCGCGTAGGCGAGTTGCACCTCGCAACGCCGCGCGAGCCCGGCGCGGACCAGATTCTTCGCCACCCACCGCGCGGCATACGCCGCGCTGCGGTCGACTTTACTGGGATCCTTGCCGGAGAAGGCGCCCCCCCCATGACGCCCCATGCCTCCGTAGGTGTCCACGATGATCTTGCGACCCGTGAGTCCCGCATCCCCCATCGGGCCGCCCACTACGAAGCGCCCGGTGGGATTGATGTGAAAGATGGTGTCACCGTCGAGTAGCTCGCCGGGCAGAGTCGGTCGAATGATGGTCTCGATCACGTCCTTGCGCAGCTCGTCGTAGCCCACATCGGGCGAGTGCTGGGTCGAGAGCACGACGGTGTCGATCCGGCGCGGATTGCCCTCCGCGTCGTATT
>CAZTOE010000059.1:0-19120 GCA_964615045.1 uncultured Spirochaetales bacterium | reverse complement strand
TACACCCCCACTCGCTGCCTCGTCGCTAGGGATTCGGTTGGAGGGGCATGCCACAAGCCCCCGAGCCGCAGGCTGACCGCCCCGTGAGCCGAAGGCGATTTCGAGCAAACCAACGGTAAGCGGCGTCGAAGACGCGGCGCAGGCCCGGCCACCCCGTCGGTGCCAGGAGCCATCCGAGGCCCACGGCACGGTAGGCGTGGCGAAACACTTCCATGCCCTCCACCCAGGTTCCGTCCGCGAGCTGGCCGTGAATCTTCGCCATCAGTTGGACCGGGTCCGCACCGAAGGCCGCCGCGTTGAACTCGGGGGCGGCGATATCGACGAACTCGAGACGGCCCCGTCCGCGATCGAGCCTGGTCAGGCCCGCGATCTCACGAGTACACAACGGACAGGCGCCGTCGTAGAAGAGCCGCAGGTTCGCAACGGATTTCGCAACAGTTTGCTCAGAGGTCATCGGATTCTCCTACCACGGCGGGGGTTGCTTTCGGTCGGAGATTCCGGCCACGAGCATCTTCCGACAGGGGTATGCGTACACTTCTAGGAGAGGTTTGTCCACTTGATGTCTAGTAAAAATACAGATATTATCGACCTTCAATGGAAGAGGGAGGGCTCCGTTGAGACGCTTCGCAACGATTTCGCTTGCCGTGATCCTGGTCGGCTTCGGAAGCGTGTTCCAAAGCAGGGCCGAAGTGTGGAACGCGCCTCCAAGCGGTCGCCTTTCGGTCCGCGTCGGAGATACGGTTCGGTTTGAGGCGAAGGCCCCGGACGTCAAAGGTTTCGAGGAGGGTCTTCCCGCGTCCGGGGTCGAGGTGACCTTTGGCACACCCGGTCTCTACTTCTACGCATGGCGGGCCGGAAAGCACGAGAGCATCGCGGGACAAATCGACGTGCGCAGTCCCAAAGCGCGCGAACCCTTCGCGGCCCAGTTGCGCAACCCAGCGGTTCCCGAGGTCTGGCCCGAGCTCGAACCCGGCGCGCTGTTCCTGGAGTGGATCGCGACCGCGCCCCGCGCTGCGTTGTAGAAGGCGATGGCGGTGACGCGTAGCCAGGCTGAGCAAAGCCACCCGGGGCAACCCGAACCCGCGCGCAGCTGGCTTGCGCCCCTCAACGTGTTGGCGTTCGGCTCGCCCGGGTATCGGCTCCACGCCGCGGGCTTCGAGGCCGCCGCAATTCCGGGCAATCTCGGTGGGCGGCGTTTTCTCATCAGCGGAGCCAATTCGGGGATCGGTTTCGCCACAGCGCAGGCCCTCGTCGAGCGCGGCGCCCAAGTGGTTCTTTTGTGTCGGAACCGCGTGCGCGGCTCCCGCGCGCGGGCGCGGCTTCAGGCACTGCGGGCTGGGAGCGTCGAGTTGGAAATCGTGGACGTCTCCGACCTGGAAGCGGTTGCTCGCAGCAGCCATCGCTGGGCCGGCGATGCCATCGACGGGCTCATCCACAACGCCGGCGTCTTGCCGGCAGAGCGAACCCTCACACGGCAGGGCCTGGAGCTCAGCTTCGCCACCCACATCATCGGACCCCATCTCATGACACGCCTCTTGCGCGGGGCACTCGAACGCTCCCCCCACTCTCGTATCGTCTGGATCTCGTCAGGCGGCATGTACACGCGTGCCCTTCCCAGCGATGGGTGGGATTGGGGTGACCGAACCTACGACGGAGTGACCGCGTACGCCGACGGCAAGCGCGCCCAGGTCGTCCTCGCTGAGCTCTGGGCGCGGGAACTCCGGAAACAGCGAACCGCGGTGGTCTCGATGCATCCCGGATGGGTCGATACACCCGCCCTGCGCCACTCGTTGCCGAGTTTTTTTTCGCTGGACGCGTCCAATCCTTCGGACCCCCGAACAGGGCGCCGACACCGTGGTGTGGCTCGCCACGGTCGGGCGGGATCACCTCCAGCCGGGCGGTTTTTACTTCGATCGCGCGCTCCAGCACACCCATTGGCTGCCGGGGACTCGGGAATCGGAGTCCGCCCGGCAGGCGCTTTGGGCACTGTGCGAGCGCTATGCCTCCGGGGCCGAAGCGATACCGAAACCCCGGAGCGGCGGACACGCGCGTCGGGCGCTTTCTACGCGATGAGCTAGCGCAAAGTTAGACAAACATTCGCCAAGAGTTACCATTCGGCCATGGCAGGACGGAAAAAGAGCGCAACGCGCGCCACGCCAGGCCGGGGCTACCGGATCGGGACCGTGTCCCATCTGACTGGAATTGATCCCCACACCATTCGCGCCTGGGAAAGGCGCTATCAGGCAATTCGGCCGGGCCGCAGCGAGGGCGGCGCGCGGCTCTATTCGGACCACGACGTCGCGCGTCTGCAACTGATCAAGGCGGCGGTCGACACGGGGGACGCGATCAGCACGGTCGCGCCGCTCTCTGACGACGAGTTGAGGAGCCGGCTCGCCCAAGTGGCGGGATTGGCGCGCAAAGAAGTGGCGGCCCGACTCGACGACCTAAAGCTCGAAGGCCGGGCGCTCCGGCTGGGAGTGCTCGGGGGGCTACTCGCCGAGCAATTGCGCGCGAATGCCGCGGGCTTGGCCCAGCTCGACGTCGTGGTCGCGGAGACTGGGTGGATGGATTGCGCGGACGCACTGCGCTCCCAGCCCGTCGACGTGCTGCTGGTGGCCTTCGAGACCCTGGGCACGAGCCCTGCCGAGGCCTTTCGCACCCTGAAGGCCGCCTCCGGCGCCAGGCTATGCCTGATCGTTTACGAGTTCGGGCGTCGCCGCGACCTGGCCCAGCTCGCCGACATCGGGGCCAAACTAGTCCACGGCCCCCTCTCGGTGGCCCAACTAAGGCGCGCCATCTTCGACCTGCTTGTAATTCACGAATCGCGCAAGCCGCGGGCGCGCCTCGAGGGGCCGATCGAAATACCCGTCCAGGAAGCAGAACCGCCGGCGCGCCTTTTTACCGACCGCCAGATCGCCCGGCTCGCCGAGATCGCCTCTTCGGTGGACTGCGAATGCCCCAACCATCTCTCGTCGTTAATTTCGAATTTGGCCCGCTTCGAGGCTTACTCCCATGAGTGCAAGAACCAAAGCCCGGAGGACGCGGTGTTGCACAGCCGCCTGGCGCTGGGCACCGGTCGCGCCCGCGCCGTGATCGAGCAATTGCTGGTCGAAGTATGCGCCCACGACGGCATCCGGCTCTAGCCGGTCTAGAAATTATCTGCCCATCCGCGCGCTGTAGTCCCAGCTCGATACGGCGAAGGGTTCGATGCGGAGGGCCACTTCGGGCTCGCCCCGTTGCAGTAGCCAGCTTTTGAAGGCACTCGGTTTCTCTCCCAGATAGCGCCGCGCCAGACGCTCGAGCACCTCATCCCCTCGCTCGGGGACAAGCGTTGCCGAGGCCCGTCCGCGGACACCGCGGTAGGGGGGCGCGTCGCCTGCTACCTCGAAGCCGCAACGCTCATTGCGCGCTAGCAATCGAGCGACCAGCGACTGCTCCGCCGTGGCGCACCAGATCGCCCCAGCTTCGAAGTCGAACCAAAGCGACGCGACGCGCGGCCAACCATCCGAATGGAGGACGGCGACTCGGATCGGAATCACTGTCTGCCGGAGGAACGCTTCGATCTCACCGCTCTGCCACGGACCCTGAAGCCTCATCTTCGCACCGCTCCCGTTCTCGAACCGTCGCCCAACCCCCCGAAGCCCATGGTAGAACGCCGAGGAGTCGGAGGGAGAGCTTTGGCACCGGTCGTCAATCGGCGAGCAGGGCCAGGATTCGATCTTGCTCTTGCCTCGCGTCGGCGCGACCCAAGGCCACGAGCTCCCTTGTGAAGCAGCGGTCGAAGTAGAGGTAGGAAAGCAAATCGGCCTCTTCTCGCACGCCGTGGCGGGCCGCACGCGTCAGCAGGGAGCCCAGCCACCCGAGGGCGCGACCCCCGCCATCTCGTTTTTGGCATTCGTCGGCGACATAGCCGAGATCCCGGCTCGGGCGAATGGTTTCGAAGCGCACTAGTCGATAACCTTCACCGCGCCGCTCGCGCACGGCCTCGTTGATGGCGTCCAAGAAGCCCTCGCCACACACCTCGGAGCCCCGCTCGATCAGGGCGTTGACGAGATCGATGCGCTCGAGCTCATACTCGAGCCGATCCATCAGCAGGGCATCGAGCACCTTCCCCGCCAAGAAGGCGGGTTGGGTGATCACCTCCTCGGGATAAGCGGGCGCCTCCTCGTCGGGCGCCCGCCGGTGCCTCAACGCGATCACCAGCACCCGATCCGCCGCAAGCCGCAGGGCGGGCGACAGCGGGGTGTTCATCCGAAGGCCGCCGTCCACGTAGTAGCGCGTACCGATGCGCACGGCCGGAAACAGGAAGGGAATCGCGGCGGAAGCCCGGACGTGCTCGGCGCTGATCTGGGTCGCGATGGCCTGAGCGTGGGGGTCGAACGACCAGGGCGTCGGGTCGGCCAGCTGCCCGTCCATGAAGACGGTCACGAGACCGCTTCGCACCTCGGTACAAGAGACACAGAGCGCACCCGGCCGTGGCCCCGAGAGGTTCGCGCGCAGAAAGCGCCAAGGGATCCGCTCGGCGACGAGCCGCTCGAGCGGCCCGATGTCGACGAGTCCGCCCAGTACAGCGCTGCCTGCGCGGACGCGCTGCGCCGCCCGCCTCACCCCCAACGCCCGCAGTGGAATGCCGAGCAGGTCGCCGAAGGAGAGCTGCATGACGTGCTCGAGCTGCATCTCGCTCCACGTCTCGACGAGTTGCTGGGCCCGACCGCGCGGCTCGAGGCGGGCACTTGCCACGACATAGGCAGCGTGTACGGCACCCACCGAGGTCCCGCTAACCAGGTCAAACTCGAAGCCCGGTCCGAGCTTCGGGTAGATCTCCTCGAAGAGATGGGCGAGGACCCCAGCCTCGTAGGCGCCGCGGGCGCCCCCACCCGAGAGCACAATCGCGACGCGGCGCTGGTCGCGATTCAAGTCGTCACCCGCTCACCACACCCGCTGCCCCATCGATGAAGCTCCGATGTCGTGGGGCTGCGCGGAACATAGCGATCCAGTCTCGGCACGGGCAGTCGCATCGGGCGCGCTCGGTTATTTTCCAGGTGCCCGGGCTTTCCGGAGCGGAAGAGACTCGATGGGCTTGACGATCACCCAGGAAACCTTTGAAGCGGAGCAATACGCGCGATTCTCTGAGCGCTTGCGACAGAGCCTCGCGGTGCTCGGCGCGCTGCTCGAAACCACAGGTTTCGGCGAGCAGCCGCCCTCGCTGGGTGCCGAACTCGAGCTCTCGATCGTCGATTCGACGGGCAAAGCGCTACCGCTGAATCGGGACGTCCTCGCCCAAAGCCTCGATCCGCACCTGCAGCTCGAACTGGATCGCTTCAACCTCGAGTACAACCTGACACCGGTGCTGTGCGCGGAGCGTCCTTTCGCCGCCCTCGAAACCGAGATGAGCGGGGCTCTCGAGTCGCTCAACCGAGCCTGCGCAAAGTATCGGGGTCGGGTCGCAGCAATCGGGATCCTGCCTACCCTCGAGCCCGCCCACCTGGCGCCGGCGGCGATGACCGACCTGCCCCGCTACCGCGCGCTCTCGGCGGGGATTCGGCGGCTTCGTCGGGACCCCTTTCGGATCGAGATCACCGGCCAGGACCGCCTGGAGCTGGCCGCCGACGACGTGACCCTGGAGGGCGCTTCGACCTCGTTTCAGGTGCACTTGCGGGTTCGCCCCAGCGAGTTCGCTTCGCTCTACAACGCCGCCCAGCTGGTCACGCCTCTCGTCTTGGCGGTCAGCGCCAACTCGCCAACGCTCTTGGGGCACCGGCTCTGGGACGAAACCCGCGTCGCCCTCTTCAAGCAATCAGTCGACAGTCGGCCTCAAGCCGATCGCGCCTGGCGGGCGGCGGCGCGCGTCTCGTTTGGCCACGGCTGGGTCCGAAGTGGAGCCCACGAACTCTTCGCCGAAGCCGTGGCGCTCTTTCCGGCGCTGCTTCCGGTCCTCGGCCCGGAGGACCCCGTCGCCGCTTACCGCGCCGGCGCGATTCCGCGGCTCGAAGAGTTGCGCCTACACCAGGGCACGGTCTGGCGCTGGAACCGCGCGATCTTCGACCCGGCCGAAGGGGGCCACCTGCGCGTGGAACTTCGCTCGCTGCCGTCGGGCCCCACGCCGGTCGACATGCTCGCCGGAGCCGCTCTTCACGTGGGACTCGCAGCGGGCCTCGCGCCGCGCGTTGCGTCGATCTTGCCGGGCTTTCCGTTTGAATACGCGCACTGGAACTTCTACCGGGCCGCCCAGCGCGGCCTCGACGCGAAATTGCTGTGGCCGACCTCGCGAGCCCCGTCGCCGGCAGAGCGACCCGTCGGAGAACTCATCGCCGAGCTATTGCCCATCGCTACCGAGGGCCTTGATCGCCTGGGCGTCGCGTCGGAAGAGGCGCGACGGCTGCTCGCGATCATCGCAGCGCGGATCGAGACGGGGATGACGCCCGCGCGTTGGCAGCGTCGTCAGCTCGACCGCCTGGAGCCCCGCCTCGGCCTGCCCGGTGCGCTCGCGGCGATGCTCGAGACCTATCTCCGCGAAGCCGCCTCGAACCGCCCAATCCACGAATGGGGCGAACGGCCTTGACGACGGTCGAAGAACCGCTCCATCGCCTGGCCGTGGGCGATCTCTTTGTCAGCGGTACCGCCCAGGCCATGCTCGCGCGCCTCCACGCTCCGACCTGGTTTCGCATCCCGGGGCGCGACCGCGGGCGTTGCCGCGCCGTCACGACGCTGCTGCACGGCAATGAGCCTTCGGGGTTCCGCGCGCTGCACGCCTATCTCGCGAGCGGAGAGCAACCCGCGACGGATCTGCTGTGTCTCGTGGGGGCCGTTCCTGCTGCGCAGCTCGATCCGCCCTTCTCCAACCGCTCGCTGCCCGATGGCCGGGACCTGAACCGCTGCTTTCGGGCACCGTTCGCAGGGCGCGAAGGAAAACTCGCGAAGGCCCTCTTGGACGTCGTGGAAGACGTGCGGCCCGAGGCCTTGATCGATCTCCACAACACCTCGGGGCGCGGGCCCGCCTACGCGGTCACCACGACGCCTCATCCGGCCCATTCGCGCCTCGCGGCCTTCTTCACCCAGCGCGTGATCGTCACGGACCTGCGGCTAGGCGCTCTCACCGAAGCCACTTCGGCATGGTTTCCGTCGGTCGTCATCGAATGCGGCGGCGCGGGCGACCCCGCGGCCGACCGCGCCGCGCTGGAGGGGTTGCGACACTACGCCGGCGCCGACGATGCCCTCCATCGCGATCCGCCCCCGATGGAGGTATTCGAGCATCCGGTGCGGGTCGAGCTCGCGCCCAACTGCTCCATCGCCTACGCCGATAAACCGATTGCGGGCGTCGACGTGGTGCTCCAATCCGAACTCGACCGACACAACTTCGGAGTCGTCGCGGTGGGGATGCCGTTGGGTTGGGTGGGCGGGCGCGGGCTCGCGTCGCTGCGGGTCCGCGCGGCCCACGAAGTGCGGGGCGCCAAAGAACTGCTCGCCGTGCGCCGGGACCGTCTGATCGCGGCCAGTGCGTTTCGACCCCTCATGATCACGACGCAGCCGGCCATTGCGGCGAGCGATTGCCTGTTCTATGCGGTCCTCGAGCGTTCCGCGCCCTACTGAACCTCGCGGGGCGGCGGATCCTGGATCGACTGCAAGTAGTCCACCAGCGCATAGAGGCGGCCGCGCACGATCTCGTCGCGAATTTCGGTCTCGTCGAGTTCCTCGCCCAAGCGCACGCCCCAGATCGGCATCTCGCGGGTCCCGTGGGCAGGGTGTTCAAAACGCCCGTCGATGTGGTAGCGAACCTCACCGCTCGGAAAGACGCCCCCGCGCCGGGCGGCGATCTGAGTGAGGTCCGCCGGCGGTGTCCGCAACGCAGCGGCCGCCACGCCGTCTCCCCGGCCCCCGACGCCGTGGCAGCTCGCGCAGTAGCGCGCGTAATCACGCGCTCCCTGCTCCGCGAGGATCGGGCTCGGTGCCGGCCCCTTCCCCGCCTCCGAATCCGCGTTGCCTGGCGAACAACCCAGAGCGATCGCGACCAGACTCAGCCCTACCCGTCCGATCGGTCCGACCAGCCCGATGAGTCCGATTAGCCCGGCCAGCCCACCCGCGCGGCCTCGATACTTCACCTGCACCCCTTCGTTGGTTAGCTGGCGGCCTGTCGTTCGGTGGCCAACAGCGAAAGAAAATCGCCTTCGGTCAGGATTCCGACGAGCTGATTCCCTTCCACCACGGGGACACAGCCGATCTTGCGTTCGATCATGAGTGACGCCACATCCCGAAGCCGCGTCTCCGGATCAACGCTCACGACGTTGGTCTGCATGACGTTCTTCACAGGATACGCTTCGAGGGCTCGATCGTGGGCCGACCGACTCTGGCCCACCGTCCACGCGAGAGCGCCGTAGAAGATGTCGCGTTGACTGATCACGCCAGCGACCTGGTCGTCCTCGTCGAGAACAACCACGTGGCGAAAGCGGCCGACCTTCATCAACTCGTCGGCCATCGAGATCAGATCGTTGCGACGGAGCGTCTTGACTTCGCGAGTCATCACGTCCCGGGCGAGGAGCTCGGTGTCGAGATGACCTGCGCGCGCTGGCCCGGCCGGCTCGGGCGGCGCGGGCTCCGCGTGGGGGACCGGAGCGCGCCCTTCGAGTTCGGCAATCCCGCGTTCGCGGAGCGCTGCGAGCTCGGCTGTCAGGCGCGTCAGCTCGCGCTCGAAAGCGACCCGAGTCGAGCAGGCTCTCGTGAGCGTGGGCGCGCCCCCATCGCGGGTGAAGCCGCTGGCGCTCGACAGCATGACGCGCGCGACGCGCCGGCGTCCCTCGCCGCTGCGCTCCCAATCGAAGTCGAGATCCAAAGTGCTCTCTTCGGCCACGATTGCTCCCGCCAGACCCTCAGCGCGCCGAAATCTGGATACGCCTGGGCTTGGCCTTTTCGAGTTTCGGCAACGATAGCTCGAGAGTGCCCTGGTTGACCCGCCCCTCGATCCGATCCTGATCGACCTGCTCCGAAAGGCGGAACTGCCGGAAGAAATTGCCCACATTGTACTCGGTGTAGAGGGGAGAGAGATCCTCGTAGCCAGCCGGGGAAACCGTCCCCGCGATGGTGAGGATCGCGTCCTCGACCCGCACATCCAGCGAAGCCTCGTCGACACCGGGCAGGTCGGCCCAAAGCAGGAGCCCGTCCTCCGTCTCGACGATATCGACGCGGGAGAGGTACGTGCGGCCAGCGCGAGTCTGTTCCACGCTCGACGCCTCCTCCTTGAAGCTCTCGTGCTTGCTCTGCCGTTCGATTTCTCGTTCGCTCTCTCGGTTGGCTTGGGACATGGTCACACTCCTCAGCTTCCTGTGATCGGAATATTGCGGCGGACGGCCTCGGCTCGCCGTGGGATCCGAACCACGAGAATGCCCCTGTCGTAGGACGCCTCGGCCCTGGCCGGATCAGCTTCCTCGGGCAACTCGACGGCCCGGTTGAATTCGCCGCTCCAGCGCTCGCGGCGGTGGAAGCTACCGCGCTCCACTTCAGGGGCCTTCCGGGAGCCGCGCACCTGAAGCGTGGTGCCGCGGGACTCGATCGCAATGGCTTCGGGCGACAAACCGGGGATCTCGATCTTGACCACATATCCGTCCGAGCCCTCAAAGACATTCACCGGCGGAAAGGCACTCGGGCCGGAGAGCCCGTGCCAGCGCCCCGCCGGACGTTCGAACGCCCGCTGCAGCTGATCCTGGAGCCGGAGCAGCGGGTCGAGATGAAAGGATGAGGTGCGCGCCATCGTGGGCCTCCTGTTGTCGTTGTGGACGGCAATCTGAGTTCGCCGAGCCGCCTGTCAACCGCCGCAGGGCGACCGGGCGGGAGGGGGCGAGCGGCCGAGCCCTGCGGCACCTTGACTCTGCTCGCCGAGTGCGGAGTTTGAGTAGAATGCCGGCGGCGAGGAGGAGCCCATGGATCTGAACGACATCGTGGTGGCGGTCGATTTTTCCGAGCCCTCGCGCTCGGCTGTCGAGCGAGCCAAACTCCTGGCGCGCTCGTTCGGCGCGAAACTCCATCTCCTCCACGCCGTGCCGGTGATCCCCTATGCCGCTCCGGCCGAGTTCGCGATGCCCGCGTCGGTCTGGGACAGCGTCGAGGAGGAGGCGACCAAGCATCTCGACGAATGGGCGAAGGAGGTCGAGGGCGAAGGCTTCACGGTCACCCGCAACAGCTCCCGCAGCGCGCCCGTGGATGCCATCCACGATCGCGTGCGGGAGGTCGGCGCCCAGTTGATCGTCATGGGGACGCACGGTTACTCGGGACTCAAGCACGCCTTTTTGGGAAGCGTCGCGGAGCGCACCTTGCGCACCGCCGAAGTCCCCGTGCTCGCGGTCAAGGAAAGTCGCGAGGACGCGGCGAAGCCGATTCGGCGCGTCCTCGCCGCGACCGACTTCTCTCCGACTGCGCAGGTCGCCCTCGACGTCGCGATCGATTGGTGCCGCGCGCTGAAGGCCGAGCTCAATCTGGTTCACGCCTTCTTTCCTTCAGTGCCCGGCTATGTCGAGCTGCCTGCCCCCGCCGAAGCCTTTCTTGCGCTCCGCGAGGCGGCCCAGGAAAGCCTGGCCAAGGAAGATGTGCGCATCCGCGATGCGGGCTTGACCGGAGTGGCGGAAATCCGCGACGGGGGAGCCTCTCGGGTCATTGCGGACGAGACCACGGAACACGGCCTCGATCTGGTCGTCATCGGAACCCACGGCCATACGGGGCTCGCCCACGTCTTCCTGGGGAGCGTCGCCGAGCGGGTGGTTCGCGAAGCCAGTTGTTCTGTGCTCGTAATACCCAAACGCGCGCAAGAGTCTTGAGCCGACCAAACGGGCCCGCCGAACGCCCAAGCTGGGGTGCCACCTGGGGCCTGGCGCTGCGCTGGGCCGCGGTCGGCCTTCCCACTTCGTTCCTCTTGCTGGCTGTGGCGCTCGAGGCGATCTACTGGCTGGCGGGGCCGGATCTGATCCAGCCCCGGCGCTCCGAACTCGCCGATTCGTTGACCCTCTGGTGCCTCGAAGCAGTGGGGTCGATCGTGGTCTGGTGTCTCGCCGCACGCTGGTGGCCAAGCATCGACATCAGCTGGTGGCGCATCATCGCGGTCTTTCCCGGCGTGGTCGCAGCGATCGGCGCACTCTATGTGTTCGCAGGTGGTGACTCACTGGTCCCCGGCTTTCAGGGCTGGCCGGTCTTCGGGCTCTCGCTGATCGGGCTGTTGGGATTTGCCTGGACGCTCGTGGCTGCGCGGGCGTTACTGCCCAGCGCGCGCCCGGGCGCGGCGTTGCTCGGATCCCATCAGGGCGACAAAGTCTGACTCGGTCAGGATCCCCACCAGCCGCCGCTGCTCGACGACGGGCAGGCAACCGATCTTTTGCTCCGTCATCAGATTGGCCGCGTCCGTGATCGGGAGCTCGGGATCGACGTGGACGACGTCTGTCGCCATCACGTCTTCGACCCGCAGCGCCTCGAGCTCGGCGCGCACGCCAGTCCCCTGCGCCTTGAGCAAGCGGTCGAGGGCGCCCCGAAACAGGTCGCGCTGGGTCACGATGCCCACCAGCACGTCCTCGTGCGGCGCCAGAACCGGAAGATGCCGAATTCGATTCATCTTCATGATGTCTTCCGCGATCTGGAGCTGTTCGTCGGAGCGCAGCGTCAGCGGATCGCGGGTCATCAGGGCCTTCACACGAAAGGTGCCGAACATGGGGATCTCCTCGCGGACCACGTGGGCGTGGGGGAGCTGGACTTTAGCCGGCTCCCCGCGAGGCGTCAGGATGCTGACCGGGTTCCACTCGCTCCCGCAACCAGGGCTCGATGTAGTCGAGCAGGTCGAGGTCGTGGTTGATGAGACAAATATGCCCGTACCCCTCGAGGACCCGCACCGTGGCGTTCGGGACGCGTTCCGCCATGAATCGCGCCTCACGAACCGAGGGGATCAGCTGGTCGCGATCCCCGGCCAGAAACAGGGTCGGCACTCGGATCTCCCCGAGGCGCTCCCGGACATCGTAGTGGCGCAAAATCTCGATGCGGCGGATATAGCCCGCCTTGCCAATCTGCCGGGAGCGCTCGTGAAATTCGTGCAGATCCTCGGGCAGCGCGTGGGGACTGTGGAGGCGCGCCTCCGTGAAACGACGCACCAACGCCATCGCGCCCCAAGGGATCACCCGCAGCAGGGGTGGCATCACCCAAAGCCTCCAGCGCCGATCGAGGACCGGAAAGGAGTTGATGATCACCAACCCGCCCAAGAGCTCCGGATAGGTCAGCGCGAAACTCAAACTGAGCGCTCCGCCGAAGCTCTCGCCACACAAGAAGATGCGCCCTTCGCCGCGTTCTCGGATGAGGCGTCTCAGGTCCTCAACCAGATCCTCCATCGAGAGGGAGGGATCGTTGGGGTGCGGCAAGGCCACGACATGAAAGCGCCTGGCCAGCAGTGGGATCTGCCGGTAAAACATCAGGGCCGTTCCGTCGAGGCCGGGCACCAGAAACAGCGTCGGGCCGCCTCCCGGCGGTTTGAGCGGTCTCTCAGCGCGCTCCATCGTCGCCTGCTTTCGCTCCGCTGCGCACCAGCTTGCGCGCCGGGGCACCCACGTAGATGCTGTCCCCGTCAAGAGCCGCGAACTTGGGGACGGCCGCGAGGGCTCCGATCTGGCAGCGGGGACCCGCCACGACCCCGATCTCGATGTTGGCGGCGACCCCCACCGTCACGCCGGAACCGAGTCGAACCGGTGCGAACTTCACTACGCCCGCCTCCACCGTATGCCCCGAAAGGTGCGCGCCCCCCCCGATCACCACGTCGTCTCCAAACTCGAGCAGACAGTGATCCGTAACGTCGAGACTATTGACCCAACACCGCCGACCGAGCTTGGCGCCGTTGAGGCGCATATACAGCGTCCAGAGCGGCGTCGTGCGCAGAAACGTCCCTGCGAAGATGCGCACCACGTGCACCGAGATCGTGTAGCGAATCCAATTGAGGAGCGACCATTCAAGTGCGGCGACGCGCAGTTCTCCGCGCGGCGGCGGCCGCCAACCCAGCAGGCGCATCGCCCAGGCGGAGAGCGCAGCGAAGGTGATCGCGAACACCAGGTAAGCGGGAATCGCGGCCATGGCGAGGATCATGACCCGGAGCCAGGTGGCCTCGATCGGCCAGGTGCGGTGCCACGCCCAGAACCCGTAGGGCGCCAAGAAGGAGAGCCCAAAGGCCAGGCTCTCGACCACGAAGACCGAAACCACGGCCCACGCGAAGCGCGCCACGGCCGCGGCGTCCCAGGCTTCGTGGTGGTAGGCCTCGCTCACGACCGGCGGAGCCTTGGTTGCCGGGAGGTCGAGAGCCTAGAATGGGACCCATACACAACGGCCGCAATGATGGAGTTCCCGATGGGCGAAGACCGAGATCTGGTGAGTCGACACTTCGCAGCACTGGTCGAAGCTGCGCGCGCGAGTGGCGTGCCCGATGACGTGATTGGACGGTTGGTGCTGGACGAGGTCGTCGCGCTCTGGAAGCACAAGCGAACCCTGGACGACATTGCCAGCCAGCTCAAGTTCGTCGCGGACAACCTCGATCCAGACATGGAATACGAGTTTATGCGACCGTAGCCTTGCGGTCGCACCCGGCGCGGCCTATTCGAGGTGGCTGCGGAGCATCCAGGCGTTCTTCTCGTGAACCTCAATGCGGCGCGTACCGAGATCGGCCGTGGCCTGGTCGTCGGCGGCTTCCGCCGCCGCCACCACCTTCTTGGCGGCGTCTACCAGCGTGGCCTGATCGCTCACCAGGTGCTCGATCATCTGCACGGCAGAGGGCGTCCCGGTGGCCTCCTTGACCGCCGCTAGCGCCCCGAACTCGCTGTAGCTGCCGGGCGCCCGAGCGCCGACGCTGCGAATCCGCTCGGCAATCTCATCGACGGCCAGCGCAAGTTCCGTGTACTCGGTTTCAAACAGGGTATGGAGCGTGTTGAACATCGGTCCTGTCACGTTCCAGTGGTAGTTGTGCGTCTTGAGATAGAGCGTGTAGCTATCTGCCAAAAGGCGTGAAAGGGCCTTCACCACGTTCTCGTTGGCCATCTTGTTCTCCCCCCGATTTCTTCGGGATCGGCGGTTTCGTCGGTCGCCTAGTGTTTGCCGGCCGCGAGGACTTTGCCGGCTCGCTGGGCCAGGATGTACGCCTCGAGCGCTTTCATCCGGGGATCATCTTCCGCCAGCTCCTTCCCCTCGAGCGGGTTCAGGATGCACCAATTCACCATGTCGCGCAGCAGCGCCACCTTCTTCAACTGGGTCTGGAATTTCGGATAGGTCTCCGGATGGGTGTTCGAGGCGTTCGGGTGGCACATCGCGCAGGCCACCCCGTTGCTGCCGATCTCGTCGCTGTGAAAGAGGCGATCGCCTTCGGCGACCATCTTGTCGAGCTCGGCCTTCCAGATCTTCGTCTCGCGTTGGGTGGGCTCTCTGAAGTCCGCCTTCACGATCGGGAGCTCTCCGCCGACCACGTAGTTCTCGTACACCAGGCCGTTGGCCGCGACCGTGATCATCTGGTTGGTCGCAATCTTGGCCGTGATCTCTTCGTTGCAGTAGTGCATCAGATCCATCAAGACGTCGGCTACCAGCTGCGCCCGCGCCGGCGGAATCTTCTCGTCGGGGCGCACGCCCTCGACGACCACCATCTTGCGCTGATCGCAGGCCCACACCACCCGCGACGCCCACCCCTCGGCACCGACCGAGGCGAGTCGCTCACGCTCGGGCGCCGTCGTCTCGCCCCCCGATGTCGCCCACGTGGCTACCCCGGCGAGGGCGAGCACTCCCCCCAAGACCGTAGCTGTGATGATCGTCCTCATCGGCGGAACCTCCCTCTCAGTAAGACGGGCCGGCGTAACCGCCGCCCGTGGGCGGGCCTGCGGCGAGCTGCTTTGCCGTCACCTCGCGCGGGTTGCGGGTCCAGAGGTTGTAGTGCTTGTCGACTCGGCCCCCCGCCAGGACGTCGACCGTCCCGTCTCCACAGCCGTCGAACTGGTTGAAGGGGTCGACCCGACTCATCTGTACCGTGTAATCGGGCAACCCCTCGGGCGCGTAGGGCCAAGGCCACGCGGTCGAGAGCAGGCCGTGGAACTGAATATTTCCGATCCGGTTGGTGAGCAGCTGGTGGGTGTGTCCGTGGATCACGGTGACGGTCTCGAAGGGCTTGAGGAGCGCCTGAACCTGCTCGGCGTCGTCGGTCCAGAAGTTCCAGGGCTTGTAGAGCTTGTAGAGCGGGGAGTGCGAGAACACGATGATCGGCGTCTTCTTGTCGACCTTCGCCAAGTCCTGACGCAGCCACTCGCGCTGCTCGGCTCCCACAGTAAAGGAGTTCTGTCGACTGTCATCGAGGCCGGCGACGATCGCCATGCGCTCTTCATTGGAATAGCCCTTGGCCGTCCAGAAATCCTCCTCGATCACGCTGTTCAGCACCACGAAGTGGATGCCCTTGTGATCGAAGGAGTAGCGATCGGGCCCGAACATCTCCCGCCATTTCTCGCCCATGTCGAAATACCAGTCGTGCTCACCCACCATCATGCGGACGGGCGCCCGCACGTCCTTCAGGATCTGCTGCCCGAATTCGAGCTCATCGGGC
The DNA here is from genome assembly GCA_964615045.1 of uncultured Spirochaetales bacterium. GTDB lineage: Bacteria > Myxococcota_A > UBA9160 > UBA9160 > PR03 > JANQRO01. Next base: position 3,543 of record CAZTOE010000059.1, on the reverse strand, counting down.
CGACCGAGCTGCGCTAGGTCTCCCCCGAAGAACACGAAGTCGGGCTGCGGGTCGAGGGCGTTCACATCTTCGACGGCCTTGGCGATCGCCTTGGCAAACCGGTGAGTCATTCCGCGCGCGTACAAATGGGTGTCGGAGATGTAGGCGAACCGGAACGCGACGTCGGAACTCCCGCCCGTCATCGCCGCGTTCGCCACCTTCACGAGTTGGAAACCGTGGGGCTGCACGATGCCCGCCGCGGCCGCCATTCCCGCAAACTTGAGCGACGTGCGAAGGAAATGGCGCCGGTCGCAATTTTGGAGCGAGCGGATCAATTGCTCGTCGTCGGGCGTCCGCTCGGCGAGAGCGCGCTCGATCTCCTTGCGGGTCATGTTGTTTCGATACATCGTTCCCTCCAGACCTGACTGGCTATCTATTTCATCCGCTTCACGAGCGCGTCGAAACGCGCCAGATCCGAACTGGTGAAGGTCTTCAACAGCTCCACGAGGTCGGACTTCTCCTGATCGGTCAGTCCGAGAGGTCGCATGCCGCCGTCGAGATACGGGTTCGAGTTGCCCCCGCGATCGTAGTATTCGATCACGTCGCGCAAGGTGGCCTCGCTGCCGTCGTGCATGTAAGGAGCGGTCAGCGCGACGTTGCGAAGCTGGGGGGTTTTGAAGGCGCCCATGTCTTTCTGTTCGCCGGTCACCATGAAGCGGCCGAGCTCGCTCGCCGCAGCGTCGCCGACCGCCAATTCGTCGATCGTGGCACCTCCGGCGATGGCGTCGGCCGCCGCACGCGCGACGTGATCGAAATCGATCTTCTGGGTCCCTACGCCGATATTATGGTAGAGCTCGTCGGTCATCAGCGGGAACGCACCGATGTGACCGTGGCATGTGTTGCAGCGCGCCTTGGCGTTGTAGAGCTCCCAGCCGCGCTGCGCGGCCTCCGAAATCGCTCCGCGGTCGCCGGCGAGAAAGCGGTCGATCGGCGCATCGAGGCTGATCACGGAACGCTCGAAGGTCGCGATCGCCTGGCCGACCCGCTCGATGTCGATGTCCGGGGTTCCGAAGGCCGCGGCGAAGAGCGGCGGGTAGTCGGCCAGCTCGCGAAGTCTCGCCACCACGGCGGCGTGATCTTTGAAGCCGTGCTCGATCGGATTGATGAGCGGCTGCACGGCCTGCGCTTCGAGGGTCGCGGCCCGCCCGTCCCAGAACTGCGCGCTCAGGAACGCCGCGTTCAAGACGGTCGGCGCGTTACGCACTCCCAAGGCACCGCCGACACCCGCAGAAGTTTTCGCGCCGCGACCGTCGGCAAACCCGGCCCGGGGGTCGTGACAGGTCGCACAGGCGACGGTCCCGTCGGTCGAGAGGCGGGTGTCGAAGTAGAGGCGCTCGCCGAGCTCCGCCTTGGCCACCGTCGGGGGGTTGTCCTCGGGGATCTCCGGCGGCAGAACCTCAGCGGGCACTGCGAGCTCCAGGGGTTCCGATGCCGCGGCCCCCGTGAGGCCGGCGGGCCCAGCCGCGAGAAGAAAGATGGCGGCGATCCACGTGCCAGCACGTCGCGTCACGAGGCGGGATGTCCCAACTTCAGCGCCTCGCTCGGGCGAAGACAACGGTTCCCAAGGCTCCGAAGATTCCGACCGAGAGTTCGCCCCGCGGTCTTTCGCATAGCATCCCCCGAAAACGGTGCGGGCAGCGCCTTGCCGACGCGCTAGAGTCAGTATCTCAAACAACAATTATTGTCAACAAATCTCCAACCGCGTTCAGAAGTCATCTTTGCAACGCGGACACCTCCCGACGATTGTGACGGCGATGCGCTCGATCGCGAAGCCCTCGGGAATCGCACTTCGGGCGCGGATGTGACCGTCGGAGTGGCCGGGCAAATCGTAGAGTCTGCCGCACACACGGCAGCGAGCGTGGTAGTGGGGTTCGCTGTTGGCCTCGTACTGGAAGGGCTCGCCTCCATCCGTGACGCACGAGGCAAGGCCGCTCGATACCAGTGAATCCAGCACTTCGTAGACCGTCTTCAGGCTGATGCGGGGCAGCTCCCGGCGAACCCGACGGTGGAGCTCCGTCGCGGTCGGATGATGTCGCAGCCGCCGCAGTTGCCGCACAACGGCAATCCGCTGCAGGGTGGCGCGCATGCCCCGTGAGGCTAGCTCGGAGGCGATCTTCTCCTCGGACGGAGAACGGTCCATCTCCCGAGCTGTACCGCATCGCGCCCCAAGTCGCTAAGGCACTCGCGGGAGGCGCACGCGGACTTCGGTTCCCTCTCCCGGCCTCGACTCCACGCTGATCGAGCCGCGATGCGCCTCGAGAACCCGCTTCACGACATAGAGACCGAGCCCCAGACCGGGTGTGCTCTTGTTCATCTGAATCTCTCCGAAATTGAAGCGCCTCCCGAGCAGCCGTGCGACATGTGCGGGCACGCCCGGTCCATCGTCGCGAATCTGCACCTGCACGCGCGGCCCGGTCTCGTCGTCGCACGCGCTCACGGCCACGAGCACCTGCACCCCCGCCCGGCCGTGTTTCACGGCATTCGTGAGGAGTTCCCACAGGACATACTCCAAGTGGTTCCGATCCCCCCAGGCATGGAGGGCAGAGCTCGCGCCCACCGCGGTCAACGAGATCTTGGCGCCCGAAGCGAAGGCTTCGAGCTCCTTCTTGCGGATCACTTCGCGCGCCAGTTCGCTCAAGGGGACCCGCTGACGATTCAGCTGGTGGCGCTCGCGCGCCAAATCGAGGGCGCGCTCCACGTTGTTCACGATGCCGTGAAGCCGGTTCGTTTCCGTGAGCATGTCGTGGAAGAAGCGCCGGTGCTTCGCGCTCAGCGCGGCCTGAAGATGCGCGTCGCCCTCGAGAATCGAGAGCAAGAGGCCCATCGAAATGAGCGGCGACCCGAGCTCGTGAGAAACCAGGGCTAGGAACTCGTCCTCCATCCGTTCGCGCGCCGCGTTCGCGGGCGGCGCGGCAAACTGCGCTTCCTCCGCTCGGTGGACTTCGCGATCGGACGTGCAGGTCGCGATCGCCGTCGCCACCAAGTTGTTGAAGGCGCGCAGGCGATCGAGAAGCGCGTCGGTGATTTCGCCGCTTCGGAAGGTGATGAAATTCACTCCGACCAGCTTTTGCCGCGCCAGCACCGGCAGGGCGACGATGGATCGGACGCCGACAATCCGCTGCATCACCCGGCACACCGAGGCCGACGGGCTGGGCGCCAGAAACGCCGCCACGTCGTGACCGCGGAAGACACGCATCTCGCTCGCGCAGCGCCCGATGTGGTTCTCGGGCCGATCGATCGGATAGCGGTGTTCGCGAAACGGGATCTCGAGTTCGGAAAGAGCGCGGCGAATCAACCGGGTGGTCGAGATCGTGAAAGGCCTCAGTTCGCGGGCCTCTTCATCGACCAAGAAGAGAACCCCTCCCGACGACCCCAAACCGTCGATCGTCAGATCGACGATCTGTTGGGCCATGGTCTCGAGGTCGAGGCTCTTGTTGAGGAGATCCGCGATCCCGATGAAGCTGCGATCGGGGGCGCGGGCGGCAGCCGCGCGCGCCCGGGGCG
>CAZTOE010000058.1:0-19300 GCA_964615045.1 uncultured Spirochaetales bacterium | reverse complement strand
CGACGTCCACATGGCCGCGGAAAGCGGCGGCGCACAGCGAGCCCAAGGCGAGCGACGTCCACATGGCCGCGGAAAGCGGCGGCGCACAGCGAGCCCAAGGCGAGCGATGCAGGCCCCGAAGTGCACACTTCGGGGCCTTTCTCGTTTCGTTTGCTGCGCGCTGAAACGAGTGTGAGAGTCTCGGATGATCCGGATCGGAGAGCCCGCGTGCGCGCCAAATTGCTCCCTCTTCTCGCGGCCTGGCTGTGCGCGGCACCGGCTTCCGCCCAATCGCTCGGCTACCTCGACGCGATCTTCGACAGTGAGCTGATGCCCCCCGGCGGACTGAACCGCGCCCAGGCAGTGGCGGTGAGTCCCGATGGCCGACACGTCTACGCCGCGGCGGATACCACGCCGGCGCTGAGTGTCTTCGCGATCGATGCGGTGGGCGGGGTGCTGACTCACGTCGAAACCGAGACGGGGATTCCCGCGAACCCGACCTCGGTGGCGGTGAGCCCCGACGGCAACCACGTCTACGTGGCGAGCAGCGACCCGCCTACCAACCCGGGCGCCGTCACCGGTTTTACACGCGACGCGCAGTCGGGCGCGCTCTCGAACCCGCAATCGATTGCGGCCGGTGATCCGGGCGTGGAGGGCCTCGGGGGCGCGCGCTCCGTGGCGCTGAGCCCCGACGGCCTCCACGTCTATGTGGCGGCGCCGGGCGACGATTCGCTGGTCGTCTTTTCGCGGGACCCGGGCGACGGCAGTCTGACGTTCGTACAAGCGCAGCTAGCGAGCGCCGTTCCGGAGCTCATCGATCCCTGGGAGGTGAGGGTGAGCCCGGACGGGAGCCACGTCTACGCCGCCACCCTTGACACCACGTGGACGGGCGTCGGCTTCACCCGGGGACCCATGGGGCTATTGGGTACTCCCCAACCCATCGCCCCGAACATCGTAGACGGGTGGTCGAAGACACTGGATTTCAGTCCCAGCGGGGATCAGGTGTACTTCGGGGGCGGCAACCCCAATCCGCCGCAAGACCACGCCATTTTCGTCTACGACCGCGATGCGGGCACCGGAACCCTGACCTTCGCCGAACTGTTTCAGGGATCGGAGATCCCGAATCCACCCGGGCTCGAGCTCGCGACTGTCACGTCGCTCGCGGTCGCGCCCAACGGCGCGAGCGTGGTGGTGTCCCTCGATGTCGACGACGCGGTGATCGTTCTGGAGCGCGACAGCGGCGGCGATCTCTCGTTTCTGGAAGCACTCGAAGACGGACCCGCGAGCGACGGCCTCCTGGGGGCGGCGGACGTCGTCATCACGCGGGATGGGCGCTTCACCCTCGTGGCCGGCAAGGGCGATCAGGCGATCGCGTTGCTCGCGCCCGAGCCGATGGGAGAAGCCCTCACGCTGGCCGCGATCGCCGCGTGTCTGGGCCTCGCGGGGATCCGGGTCCGCCCATGGTGCCGGTCGCGAGCCGCTCCCTGAGCGCCGGCAACAAATCCGTCTAAAGGGCAGACCCCGCCGGGACGAATCCAATGCGGGGGGTCTGTGTATGACCGCGGCTGACGCACTCCGCCGCCAGGAAGTGCTCTTGAAGCGCTTCGAGGCGATGGGGCTCTCGCCCGAACGTGTTTCGAGCGGCAGCTCGCTGGTGGTCACGCTGCCGCTCGGACCCGAACCCTTCGAGACCCCGACCGGCCCGCGACCCGTCCGTGCCGCTCGCTTCTACACCGTCGGGCATGACCGGGTGAAATTCGCCTCGCCGAGAGCCTTCGCCTATCTCCCCCTGATCCGCATCCTCGACTGCGAGAAGGTCTCGGACGTCGAGGATCGCTTGCGGAAGGCTTGGGCGGCATGGTTGGCGCGACAGAGCGCCGTGCGAGCATGGCTAGAGGAAATCGGCACCCACCCCGAGGCAGAGGGCGCCAACCCGATGTGCCGCTTCTCTCTGGGACTGGAGGATGAGCGGGCCCTGGCGACCGCCCTCGAGCCGGGGCGCGTCGTCTTGCCGTCGCGCGGCCCGCTCTCGGGCTTCGCCCTCTCGGACCCGGGCGATCGCATCTATCGACCCCGCGCTTGCGAAAGCGCCGTGGACCTGGAACTGGACATCACTGCGCGTCTCGAACGGCTGGCTCGCGCTCGACGTCGCGGCCGCCCGTCGGATGACAGCATGTCGGGCAGCCAGCGGAGGCTACGGGTACCCCGTCCAACACCGACCCTCCTGGTCGGTTCCACGTTCGTCGCGCAACCCAGTTTGCGCCAATCGCTGCGCGTGCGCGGGTTCGATGTCGAGATGGTGCGCTCGATCCCCGAAGCCCTTCAGGCGTTTCGACGTCGGAGCTTCGACGCTGTCCTGGTCGCAGCGCGACTCGATCGCGCTGACGGGGCAGAGTTGATTCCCGCACTGCGCTCGATGCCCGGGGTACTCGAACTACCGATCGCCATACTCGACGACCGGCCGCGTCCGCATCGGCGCGAATCCGCGAAACGCGCGGGGGCCACGGCGTATTTCGCTGCGCCGGCCGAGACGGGTCGCCTCGTTCCTCCCCTTGGCCACATGGTGTCAGGGGTTCGTCGCCGGCGCTTTACCCGCTACCCGGCAGCGCTCTCGATCTCCTGGCCGGCGTGTGGCCAGCCCGCCGTCGCCTCGGGAGTCAACCGCGGGGGACTCTTCGTGAGGACCCCGGGCGAAGTTCCCGACGGGCGCTTTGCGATCCACATTCCCGACGGACCGGCGGGGAGCTTCACGATCCACGCCGACCTCGAGGTGCTCCACCGCAACACGGATCCAGTCGTGGGACCCGACGGTGTGGGCATGCGCTTTCGCACTTTCGACGAGGGGGACGAGGCGAGATGGATCGCCTACCTGCTCGACCTCCACGCCGACGCGGCGGGCCGGCGCGTCTAGTACGGGCTCTGCAGCTTCGCGCGAGCCTTGTCGATGTCGTGGTCCATCACCGTCTTGCGCTTGTCGGCGATCGCCGCCGCCTGAGCTTCGCGCGCCAGACGAGCGATGTAGTCCTCGGCGGCGGCCGCCGCCTTTTCGATCGCCGACCCGGACACCCGAAGCCCGCCGCCGTGCTTGGCGATGAGACGCTTAATCACCGCGTTGGGAAGCTCCCCCATCCAGACCTCCTTCGCGGATCCCCGGTTTTGGATCCGTCTACCGTGCTGTGAGTCGGGGATAAGAGGGGAAATCCCTGCGTTGATCTCCCAACTCCTTCCGATTCCTCACCGGGGCGCGGAATGCGGCGGAGGATGGCACCGGCGGCGCACTTGTCAACGAAGCTCCGCGCGGGCGGCGGCCTCGGCACTGCGGACCACCTCGCGCAACGCGACCCGAGCGCGGCGGGCGGCGCGCTTACAGTCGTCGTACTCGGGAGCCACACGCACGCCCTCGGGAGAACGCACACACTTGACGCGAATACGGCCGAAGGGCGTCTCGACGCGGATCGACTCGCGCGGCAGAACCAACCGCTCGACTTCGGCCACGCGAATGCCCGCGGTGGAGGATTCCACGAACAGGAGCGCCGCGAGCTCTCGCGCCCGCTCGCGCGGTGCCACCACGCGGAGCGCAAAGCCCGGTCGATTCTTTTTCATCTGCAGGTGACTCAAGCCCACATCGAGAGCACCGGCTTCGAGCAACCGCTCCATCACGTAGTCGAAATGCTCCGGATTCATGTCGTCAATGTGCGTCTCGAGCACGGCTACGCGATCCAGGCCCCAGGCCGGCCGGGAACCGAGGATGGCCCGCAGGACGTTGGGGAGTGGACCGGGTCGCTCGTTTCCGGCGCCGTGGCCGATGGTATCGACGGTCATTTCCGGGAGAGGGCCAAACTCGTCGACCAGCGTCCGCGCGAGGGCGGCGCCGGTCGGGGTGATGGTCTCCCACTCGAGGTGGGACGGAACGATCGGAATGCCGCGCAGCAGTTCCAAAGTGGCCGGCGCCGGCAAGGGCAGCCGGCCGTGAGCGGTCTCGACCTGACCGGTTCCCGACGCGAGGGGCGAGCAGGTGATGCGCTCGACACCGAGTAGGGAGACGGCACTGGCGGCGCCCACAATATCGACAATGGCGTCGATCGCGCCCACCTCGTGGAAGTGGATGCGATCGGCGGCGACGCCGTGCACCTTGGCTTCCGCTTCGGCGAGCGCTTCGAAGACGGCGAGGGCCCGATCACGCACGTCGCGTTCCAGCGCAGCAACGCGGATGAGCCGCCGGATCTCGCGGAAGTGACGCCCACCCCCCCGCTTTCGCACCGGTACGCGTACGTCGACGTAGAGGGCGGCCAACGGCCCGCGTTTCACGCGGCGGACGACCAACCGGTAGTCGAGTTCGAGTGGGGCCAAGCTCTCCACGAGCGCCCGCCGCGAGAGACCGGCGTCGAGGAGAGCACCTAGGAACATGTTGCCCGCGATGCCCGCAAAGGCATCGAGGTGGAGGACGCGCGCGCCGCTAGAGGCGATTGATGAGCGTCGCGACATACGCCGCCCCGAAGCCGTTGTCGATATTCACCACCGAAACATTCGCGGCGCAGCTCGAGAGCATGCCCAGTAGCGCCGTCACACCTCCCAGCGAAAGCCCGTACCCCACGCTCGTGGGCACCGCGATGACCGGTTTGTCCACCAGGCCGGCGACCACCGAGGGCAACGCCCCCTCCATGCCTGCCACCACGATCAGGACCCGGGCTGCGCGCAACCGCCTGGTTTCGGCCAGCAGGCGATGGAGACCCGCGACCCCGACGTCGCGCAGCTCCTCCACCGGGTTGCCGAGCCGATACGCCACCCGGGCCGCCTCGGACGCCACAGCGGCATCGGAACTACCGGCCGACACCACCAACACCGTGCCCTTGCCCTGCGCAGGGGGCGTTTCGGGGCCGTACCACAGAATCTGCGCCGCGATCTCGTAGGTCCCTCCCGGGATCTCTTCCAACACGGCCCGGGCGGCCTCGGGGCCGATGCGGGTGACCAGGACGTCGAGGCCTGCGCCGCGCTGCGTGCCTACCAGGTCGGCAACAGCCTCGGCGCTCTTCCCGGCGCCGTAGATCACCTCGGCAATCCCCTGGCGAAGGGCACGATGGGTATCGACGCGGCCGTGATGGGTATCGATAAAGGGGAGCTGCGAGAGTGCCTCGAGCGCCGCCGCGGTCGGAAGGTCGCCCCGACGCACTTTTTCGAGTAGGTCGCGCACGCGTTCGCGGTCCACGGGGTCCTCCGGGGCGCGCACGGTATCAGATAAGGGCGGGCACCCAAACCACGTGACCCCGGCACTCCCCTCCGGCATCCACCAAAGCGTTCTCGATGCGGGGCGCCCCGCGCAATCCAGCCCGCTCCAGTAGCTCACGAAAGCGCCTTGCGGGATGCCGCAACGCAATGATGGGAGGCGTCGGCAGGATGAGGGTTCCGGCGAGCTCGGAGACCGCGGAGAGCGCATGCGAGGCGAGGATGTTCCCCACCTCGGCGAGCGCCGAACGAGAGGCGTCCGGGTCGGCCGAAGCCTCTCGCAAGACGGCGTCGAGCAGCGCGGCACGCGCCGCCGGCGCGAAGAAGACCCCGAGCCATCCCCCGGGACCCCCCTCCACCTGGAGAAAGACCCCGCATCCGTCCCGAGGCGCGGCGGTCTCACCTGTGCGCACCTCGGGCGGCGTCATCCCCAATGGGGTTCCGATGAGCTGCGCCAGAGCGCTCGCCGCGTGGCCGGCTCCGACGTTTGCGAACTCGCGCAGCCGATCGAGATCGTCGGGAAGAGCGGGTGCGGCGGTGGAGTTCATCGGAATGGCGTTCATCGGAGTTGGTTCACGTCGAGCAGGAAAACCGGCCGTCCGTCTCCCAGCACGGTCAGGCCCGCGAGGAGTGGAAGGGACGCGACAATCCGCGGGAGCGGCTTGACGTAGAGTTCGTGCTGCCCGCCGAGGCCGTCCACCCGAAGCGCGACGCGTTCGCCCCGCACTTCGGTGAGGAGTAGCGGGATCGACCTCTTCGAGTCGGGTTCGTCCTCGGCTTTGGCGACAAGCCAACCGACGCAACGGGCCAGATCGAGCACCAGCGTGGGCTGGTCGTCGACCACCACGAACGCCTCGCCCCCGCTGCGTTCGACTTCGGCCGGGTCGACTTCGAGAATACGTTCCACCTTGCCGATGGGAAGCGCGAGTTTCTGGCCCGCCACCTCCGTCAAGAGCACGCGTTGGACCGCGGCGGCGATCGGGACCCACAGCGTTGTCGTGGTACCGGCGCCGGGCTCGGTGTGCAGCCGCACGCTGCCTCCCAACGACTCGACGGTGGCGCGTACCGCATCCATCCCCACCCCGCGCCCGGAAATCTCCGAGACCTCGGAAGCGGTCGAAAGGCCGGGACGAAACACAAACTCCACCAGTTCATGGGCGGGGAGGTCCTCTGCGAGGCCGGGGTGGATCCAGCCGGAGGCGACCGCCTTGGCCCGCACGGCCTCGAGGTCGATCCCCCCGCCGTCGTCGGCGACCGCGATCCGAATCGAATCGCCTTCGCGCTGAGCCGAGATGGTGAGGTGTCCGGTCTGGGGCTTTCCGGCGGCCTCGCGTTCTTCCGGGCTCTCGATACCGTGATCGACGGCATTGCGCACCACATGCACCAGCGGATCGTAGAGACGGTCGAGGATCGAGCGATCGAGCTCGAGCTCGGCACCCTCCACACGCACTTCGATCGCCTTGCCCCGCGCCCCAGCCACATCGCGAGCAATGCGTGGCAGGTTCTCCATGACGCGCGCGAGGGGGGTCGTGCGCAGATCGAGCGCGCGACGCTTCAGATCGCCAACCGCCCGGTCCATTTCGTCGAGGCCACCGGCAAAGCCCGCCGAGGCCGCTGAGAAGTCTTTCGCCGCCGTCCGCAAGCGGGTGGTCGTGAGCATCATCTCACCGACCGACGACAGAAAGCGATCGAGGGTTTCGTTGGGCACACGGACCGACGGGGGCGGTCGGGGCACCACGGGGCGTGCACCCCCCTCGCTCAGCGGAACCGCAGCAGGCTCCACACTTTTTTTCGAGGCGCCTCGCCGCTCCCCCGCGTTGCGCCGTCGAGGGCGGCAACGAACTCCGAATCCGCCGGGGGGCTATCCCCCTCCCGGCGGACGTGCTCGACCATGGCTTCGAGGCACTCGAGACCGCGAAAGAGCAGCGGCAATCCCTCGCGATCGACTTCGCCTCGCTCCCGGTAAACGCCCAGGCGATCCTCCAGGTGATGGGAGACCTCCGCCAACGCATCGTAGCCGAGCGAAGCGGCCATCCCCTTGATCGAATGCACCATGCGAAACAACATATCGATGGCTTCGCCGTCGGCGGGCGTCTTCTCGAGCGTCAGAAGCGCACCCGACATCTCGCCGAGATGCTCGGTGGCTTCCTCAAGGAAGAGGTTCCGGTATTTCGCCGGATCCAAGCTACTCCCCCTTCTCCATCACCTTGCGCAACGTCTCGATTACGGCGTCCGGTTTGAAGGGCTTGACGATGTAATCGAGCGCGCCCGCCTCGAGCGCCTCGGTAACCAGTTGCTCCTGACCGAGCGCGCTCACCATGGTGATCTTCGCGCCCGGGTCGAGGGCGAGAATCTCCTTGACCGCCTCGATGCCCGAACATTTGGGCATTACCACGTCCATGGTGACAAGGTCCGGATGCAGCTTCCCAAACGCATCGACCACGGCGCGTCCGTCTTCGGCTTCCCCGACCACCTCGAAGCCTTCGGCCTCGATGATGTCGCGGATGAGCTGACGCATGAAGCGGGCGTCGTCGGCGATCAGAACCCGACAGCTCATGATGTTCCTCCCTGATTCAAAATGCCTTGTGATTGAAAGATCTGCTCGGCGCGATCGAGAGTCCGTTCGACGTCGAGCACCCCCACCACGCGTCCGCGCAACGCGACGCGTTCGCGGATCCAGCTACCCGTGGCGCCGGCGCCCAGCGGCGCGTCGACGAGCCCGAGCACGCGGTCCACGGGGAGACCCAGCTGTCCGGCTTCCCGATCGCGCGCAGTCAGAACCAGGAGATGCTCCGGGGGGTCGAGCGCTTCGGACGCTTCAAAGAGCGCCTCCGCCGCGATCACCGGCAAGGCGTCGCCGTGGTGGTTGATCACGCTGGCGATGCCGGCGGGAAGCGATGGGATCGCGATGTGCTCGCCCCGCTCGCGGACCTCGAGAACATCCGCGATCGGAAGCGCGTAGGGGGCTCCGCCGACTTCGAACAGGATCAGGCGCGTCACGCGGTCGGCTTCACTCATTCGCCCTCGACCTCGTTCGGCGAACCGGTGCCGAGCGGTGCGGTGCGGAACCGCTGCACCGCGCCGCGCAACTCGTCGGCGAGCTCTGAAAGCGCCTGCGCCGAGGCGACGGTCTCCGCCATCCCGGCAAGCTGTTGCTGCCCCGAGGCCGCCAGCTCGTGCATCGCGGTGGCATTGCTCGCCGCGAGTCGAGTGATCTCCTCCACCGAGCCGACCATCTTCTCGGCGTCTCGCGCCTGCGCATCGGCTTCCTGGAAGATCTCCTCGGAACGCGACGCCGCTTCGGAGACGGCGGATTGAATCTGTTCGAGAGAGTGGGCGATCGTGTTCACGTCGTCGCGCCCCTCGGCAATCACCTGGTTGGCCTGGCGCATCTCATCGGCGACTTGAGCCGTCTCGGATTGAATCTCGTGAACGAGCTTGGAGATCTCCTCCGCGCTGCGACCCGCGCTCTCGGCGAGCTTGCGGATTTCGTCGGCCACGACCGAAAAACCGCGACCCGCCTCCCCGGCGCGCGCCGCCTCGATCGAGGCGTTGAGCGAGAGGAGGTTGGTGCGCTGCGCGACGCTGTGGATCATCTCCGTGATCTGGTGAACGTGGCCGGTCTTCGACTCGAGCTGGAAGACCAGGTTTCCGGCGTCGTCGACGCGCTCAAAGACCGTTTTCATCTTCTCGAGGGCGAGCCGGGAGACGCCGACGCCGGAGTGTGCCTTCTGGTTCGCCTCGGCAGCAAAGCCGAAAGCCTCGCGCGCCCGGGAGGCGTTGAGCTCGATGGTCTGCGCGATATCGTGGATCAGCTGCATGGCGCCGTCCAGCAGCGTCTGCTGGTGGGCTACCCCGTCGGCCACATTCTTCACCGTCGCCGAGATCTCTTCCTGCCCCGACCGCGTCTCGACCGTCGAGTGGGAGAGATCCTGCGCAGCCTGGGCGACCCGGACCGAGCTGCGTTGCACCTGCTCCACGAGTTCGCGCAGACTTGCCAGCATTGCGGTGATGCTGTCGGCGAGATCGTCGGTCTCATCGGGGAACCGGGTGGCGGGGAGTGCCACCGAGGTCGCGAGCTCGCCGGCGCGCACCCGCTCGGTCGCCTCGCTCAGCCGCGCGAATTTGCTGCCGAGCTCGCGCGACAGAAAGAAGCCCAGCAGTCCGCCCGCGCCCAGGGCGAAAAACGGTGCCGCCCAGGGTGCCGAGGCCACCCCCAGCGCGCGCAGCAGCGCCGGAAACACCACCACCGCCGCCGCCACGAGCAGCGAGCGCAATACAAACTTGTGCGAGAGCGCGATGCGCACCCCGTCCGTATCGGATCCGAGCCGCGCAGGCTTGACGCAGCTCGCCCGAAGAAAACGCCGGGTCTGTGGCTTCGCCCTAGAAGTGGGTGAACCCCTGCGCGCGCACCCCGCGCACCCCGCGGCGGCGGGTGATCTGGCCGATCGCGCTCACGGGAACGCCCAACCGGTGGCCGAGTTCGGCCTCGCCGGGCGCCCCGACCCGCGCCGTGAAGAGCAACTCGTAGTCCTCTCCGCCGCCGAAGAGAAGGGCCTCGGGATCGCGTCCCAGCGCCCGGCAGTGTCGGCGGAAGCCCCGGGGGCGCGGCACACGATCGGGATCGAGCGTGGCTCCCACCCTCGAAGCCCTGAGCACATGTCCCAGATCCGAGATCAACCCGTCCGAAAGATCGATGCACGCTCCCACCCAGCGACTTCGGGCGAGCCGCTGGCCCGCCTCGAGGCGAGGTTGGGGAATGTGGCGGCGCCAGCCCCCGCCCGCTTCGACGCGGGCGAGATCGAGCGCCGAACGGCCGAGTACGCCGGTCACGTACACCGTGTCGCCGGGACGCGCGGCGTCGCGCCGCAGAGCCTTCCGGGTCGCGACCCCGCCGAGCGCGGTCAAGGTGAAGGAAAGCTGCCGCGCGCGGGCGACGTTGCCGCCCACCAGGGGGGCACCGTACTGCTGGGCGGTGGCGAGGAGCCCGCCCAACCACGCGTCAAGCCAGCGCACCTCGGTCGCGGCGGGCGCCTGCAGCGCAACGCAGAGGCCGAGCGGACGCGCGCCCATCGCCGCCAGGTCGGAGAGCGCGGCAACGGCGGCCCGGCGGCCCACCGCGCTCGGCCGCTCCGTCGCCCTGCGGAAATGCACCTCCTCGACCATGGCGTCGCTGCTCACCGCCACGACCTCGCCGGCGCGGAGGCGCAGCAGCGCGGCGTCGTCGCCGATGCCGAGCGCCACCGACGCGCGGCGAGGGCGGGTCCGCGCGACGCGCCGTTCGATCCGGCGGATCAAACCGAATTCGCCGAGATCCGCAAGCTGCATGGCGTAGGACGCTAGCTCGGATCCGTCGGGTCGAGTTTGGACGCTGTGGCAAGGCCCCGCCTCGGGGTCCGGTCTGCCGCGCCTGCGAGCCCGCTATCCGTGGCTCGGGGCGAGCGGGGCGCGTAAGCCCCGCGCCGCCGGCGTCGCGAGACCGCGTTCCTGCTCCTCGGATGGCTCCCGCAGCGCCGCCTCGAGCACTTCGTCCATATGGGTCACGGGCACAAATTCCATCTTCCGCTTCAGCTCTTTGGGGACTTCGGCGAGCTCCGGTGCGTTGCGCTGGGGAAGGATCACCCGGCGGATGCCCGAGCGGTAGGCGGCCAGAACTTTCTCGCGAATCCCGCCTACCGGGAGCACGTGCCCCCGCAACGTCACCTCGCCGGTCATCGCCGAATCGGCGCGCACGGCGCGGTCGGTCGCAAGGGAAACGAGGGCCGTCGCCAGGGTAATTCCCGCCGACGGCCCGTCCTTGGGAATCGCTCCGGCCGGGACGTGCACGTGGACCTGTCGTCGCGCCAGCGGGGCCTCGTCGTGACCTTCGCGGGTCAGGTAGGCGCGCACATACGTGAGTGCGGCCTTGGCCGACTCCTGCATCACATCGCCGAGCTGGCCGGTCAGGACCAAGCCTCGCCCCGACGTCGTCTCGACTTCAACCCGCAGGACCTCGCCGCCGCTCTCGGTCCACGCGAGGCCGTTGACGACTCCCGCCTCTTCGGTGGCGTTGGCGTCCTCGTGCTGGTAGCGGGGCGGGCCGAGCAGAGTCGAAAGGCTTCGGGTCGTGACGCGTACGGTACGCTCGTCGCCTTCCGCCGAGCGCAGTGCCGCCTTGCGGCACACCGCCGCCACCTGTCGTTCGAGGTTTCGCACACCGGCTTCCTGCGTGTACTGCATCACCAGATCCCGGATGGCCGAAGGCGACCAATTCACGCGCTCCGGGGGCAAGCCGTGTTCATCCATCTGGCGCGGGATCTGGAACGAGCGGGCGATCTCGATCTTCTCTTCGGGCGTGTAGCCGGCGAGCCGGATCACCTCCATGCGATCGCGCAGCGGGCTCGGAATCGTGTCGAGCAGGTTCGCCGTGGTGACAAAAAAGACCTTCGAGAGGTCGAAGGGCGTGTTCAGGTAGTGATCGCTGAACTTGGCGTTCTGCTCGGGGTCGAGCACCTCGAGGAGCGCTGAGCTCGGGTCGCCGCGGAAATCACTTCCGAGTTTGTCGATCTCGTCGAGCATAAAGACGGGATTGTTGCTGCCTGCCTGGCGCAAGCCCTGCAAGATCCGGCCGGGTAGCGCGCCGACGTAGGTGCGTCGGTGACCGCGGATCTCGGCCTCGTCGCGCATCCCACCCAACGAGATCCGCACGAATTCGCGACCCATCGCGCGGGCGATGGAACGTCCGAGCGATGTCTTGCCCACACCCGGCGGGCCAACGAAGCAGAGAATCGGACCGCGCGAATCGGGCCGCAGCTTGCGCACGCTCAGATACTCGAGGATGCGCTCCTTGATGCGTTCCAGGTAGGCGTGGTCCGCGTCCAGAATCGCGCGCGCATCGGAGAGGTCGAGGCTATCCGGCGAAGACACCGACCAGGGGAGGTCGACGATCCAGTCGAGATAGCTCCGCACGACCTGGGCTTCCGGCCCGTCGGGGTGCATGCGCTCGAGCCGGCCCAGCTGGCGCATCGCCTCGGCTTCAGCCTCCGGCGGAAGCTCCGCTTCGTGGAGCTTGGTTCGATATTCCTCGATCTCTTCAAAGCGTGGGTCGCCGTCACCGAGTTCGGCCTGGATGGCGCGCAACTGTTCGCGCAAAAAACCTTCGCGTTGGCCGCGGGTCAACTCTTCCTTGGCTTGCGATTGGATCTCGGCCTGCATCGAAGCGACTTCCAGCTCCCGACGCAGCAACGTGTCGACGCGACGGAGGCGCATCACCGGATCGCGCGTCTCGAGAATCTCCTGCGCGTCGCCCAGGCGGAGCTTCAGATTGGAGGCGACCAGGTCCGCAAGGCGTCCCGGCTCCTGCACGTTGGCCGTGACCGAGAGCACTTCGGGAGGCAAGCTCTTCATCCCGAGCAGTTCTTCCACGCGCGTCTTGACGGCGCGCATCATGGCCTCGATCTCGACCGTCCAGAGCGGCTCCGGCGCGGTCGTGAGCGGTCGAACCTGCGCCCAGAGCGGACCGTCGCCCTTCGCGAAGCCCTCGATCTCCGCGCGAGCCAGGCCCTGAATCAGGATCTTCACGCGCCCGTCGGGTGTACGCATCGAGCGCATCACCATCGCGACCGTGCCGATCGAATAGAGATCGTCGGCCTCGGGCTCCTCGATCTCCGGGTCGCGCTGCGCCACCAACAACACACAGCGTTCCGCCGAAAGCGCGTCTTCCACCGCCTCGATCGAGCGCTCGCGCGCTAGGAAAAGCGGTAGCGCCATGTACGGGAACACGATCAGCTGGCGGAGCGGGACCACCGGGAGTTCTTCGGGAATCTGGATCGGGTCGAGGACTTCGTCGCTCATGAGGCCGTTTTCGACCCCGAGCTGACGGGACTTGAGGAAGGAAGTTGCACCTCAACCAGGACCGAAATCGCGGCTTTTCACCTACGCACGACGAGAAATCGCTTTGTTCTCAGTGGGAACGGTCCTCGGCGTGTCCGGTGGGACGCATCAATCCCTCCTGAGCGACCGAAGCGACGAGTTCTCCGGAGCGCGTGAAAAGCGTGCCTCGGGCGAATCCGCGTGCGCCTGCGGCGGCCGGGCTGTCCTGCGCGTACAGCAGCCAATGGTCGGCACGCAGGCGGCGGTGAAACCAAACCGCGTGATCCAGGCTCGCCATCATCAGGGCACCCAGGGGGCCGCTGCGACCGTGTGGCTTCACGATATTGTCGAGCAGGGACATGTCAGAGGCGTAGGTGAGCACAATTTGATGGAGAGCCGGATCGTCAGGGAGCGCCTTGGGGACCCGCAACCATACGAGACTTGCTCCTTGACCGCGGCCGCCCCCCATGAACGTAGGGATGTCGACGGGGCGCAGATCGATCGGTCTCGGTAGCGGCGCCCAGGGCCGCACCTCTTCGGGGATCCGATCCCAATTGCGCCGAACCAACTCGGACCAGGTGGGCAGAGATTCCGGATCGGGGGCGGGCGGCATCGGGAGTTGATGCTCATATCCCTGCTGGTCGGTCTGCAGCGAAACCGACATGCTGAAGATCGCCGCGCCCCGCTGCACGGCGACGACTCGCCGGGTGGCAAAAGACCTGCCGTCGCGGATGCGATCGACGGTGTAGATCACCGGGATCGCCGGATCCCCTGGACGCAGGAAGTAGCCGTGAAGGGAGTGAGCGAGTCGGCCCTCGACGGTGCGGATCGCCGCTACCAGCGCCTGAGCGGCCACCTGGCCGCCGAAGAGCCGGCCGACGCGTCCGCGCTCATTCTGGCCGCGAAAAATGTCGAGGTCGATGCGCTCAAGATCGAGCAACTCGAGAAGGTGATCGACCCGGTCCTCGATGGTCTCGGTCATGCGGCGGAGCTAGCACGCGAGTCGGGGGCACGCGAGCGCCGCACCGATGGACTCGGTGCGCCGGCCGACCCGGGGGACCCGGGCACCGGCTTGCTGCAGGCGATCGCTTGCGGGGACGCTTCGACCTCCCCACTCTGCAGGGCCATGCCGAGGTCCCATCCCCTTGTAGGCTTTCGCCGGCCGCCACTTTCGGGGGCATCGCTCGCGAGCTACCGGCGCGAACGGGTCCGCGACACCCTTTTCCCGGTCGGCGTGGCGCTCATGGAGGGGAGCTTCGTCGGCGTTCTCGCCGGCCAATTGTACGCTGCCGGCCCAGCGGTGCTGGCGCTTTGCACGGCCGCGCCGATGGCCGGCAATCTCTCGAGCCTGGTCTGGGCGCGCCTCGCTGAGGGACGCGCCAAGATTCCCTTCCTTTCCGGGCTACAGCTCGCGGTCGCGGCCTTCGTGGCCGCGATGGCGCTGCTGCCACGAGACGCCTGGGGCGTCGATCTCCTGGCCATCCAGATGGTGGGCGCGCGGCTGTTGCTCGGGGGCGTGGTGACGCTTCGCAGCCTGGTCTGGACGCACAACTACCCGCGCGCCTCGCGCGCCCGGGTGACGTCCCGCCTTTCATTCCTCACGATCGCGAGCATGACCCTGACCTCGCTGTTGGGCGGCCTGGCGCTCGGCGCCCACCCCGACGCGTTCCGGCTGGTCTACGCCGCGGGGGCACTGGCCGCCTGCATCGGCACGGGCGTGTTCGCGAAACTCCGCATTCTGGCTCCGCATGAAGTGGCCCAGCCCGAATCGCCCCAGCCGCCGGAACCCCCACGCCGATCGGCGAGCAACGGGGGAGGGGGCCATCGCTCCGGCGCCACAAACGCCCTGGGCCTCTTGCGCAGCGATCCGCTCTACACCCGCTACCTCCTGTGGCAGTTCGTTCTGGGCGTCTCCAACATGCTGACCGAGGCGCCGGTGCTTTGGCTGGTGTCGCGAGAGCTCCAAGCGGGAGCGACACTCGGCGTCGTAATCCTGCAGGCCCTTCCCCTGGCCGGTTCAGCGCTCTCGCTTCCCTTCTGGGGTCCCTATCTCGACCGGGTCCACGTTGCCCACTTTCGCGCGCGCACTGGATGGCTCTGGGTCGCGGCCCAACTTCTGGTCTGGGGGGGCGCGTGGCTCGGCTCGCTCGGCGTGGTGGCACTCGGCCGTTGTTGCTTCGGGCTCGCGCGCGGCGGTGGCTTGGTGGCCTGGCAGATCGGCCACAACGACTTCGCCTCCCCCGAGCGCGCCCACCTGTACATGGGCGTTCACGTCGCCCTCACGGGACTGCGCGGTCTCGTGGCACCCTTCGTGGGAATGTTCCTGTTTGTGGGCGCGGCGGGCTTCTCAGGGTCGTTCTCGGATCCAGGGTCGGGCCTAAGCAGCCTCGGCGCCTTCGACGGAATGGGCCGCGATCTCTTCCTGCTCTCTGCCGGGCTCGCGACCGCGTCGACGCTGGGCTTCGCCAGCCTGGCCCGACGCCTTCATTCGAGCGAGACCGTGGCTCCGCGCTGAACGCCGATCAGAAAGGGCCGGCGTCGAAAGTTTCCGTCAGCAGCGGACACCATCGTGCCCGAAACCCCGGGGTACAGCCCCAGCCCGATGAGCCGCTGGCGCATCATTTGCGGATCCTGCGCACCCCGCAGCATCTGGAGCTGAATCAGCTTCGCGGCGTCGAAGCCCTGAGCTGCAAACGCGCCGGCCGGCGCCCCGAAGGTGGCGAGAAAGCGCTCTCCAAACTCGTGCACCAGCGGCGAGGGGTAGGCCGGATCGAAACCGGAACTGAAGAACGCGCCGTCGATGTGACGTCCGGCGATCGAGAGCAGGTTCGGATGATGCCAGGCGCTCGGGCCGAACAGGCGAACCCCTGCGATCTCGTGGAAGGCGAGTTGCGGAACGATCAGACCCACCTTCTCGTGGGCATCCGGAATGAAGAGCGCCTCAAAATCGACAATGGGCGGCAGCGGCCCCCCGTCGGGCGCCAGCAGCGCCTGCGCTTTCTCGCGCAACTCACGCGCCTGGTCGGGGGGAAGTCGTTTGGCGCGGTCGATCATCTTTTCCCGCTTGCGGATCAGCTCCACCTCCTCTGGGGTCATCATGTCGTAGCCGATCAGGGAGCGGATCGGAGCGGCGAAATCGGTGGCTTGCGGGTCGTAGCCCGCCACCCCTGCGATCCGCACGCCCCGCGCCTCGAGTATCATCCAGAGTCGCTCGCGGAACTCGCGCCCGTAGTCGTCGCGCGGGTAGAGGATCGCGACGCTCTGAATCCCCAGGCTGGAGAGATGCTCCGCCAAGGCGACCGCCTCGGCTTCGCGGGTGAGCCCGAGGCGAAACACCTGTCGGCGACCGCGGGCAACGGACTCGCGACGCGTCAGAGTGAGCAGCGGTAGACCGACGGCCTCCGCCACGTCCGCGGCGGCGGTGACCTCGTCCTGGAGGAGCGGCCCGATTGCGGCCAAGACGTCGCCCCGCGCGGCGAAATCGCGGATCGCCGCTTCGGCCCGGGCCGGGCTTCCGCGCGTATCGCGGACCAGCACGCGCAATCCGCCGGGCCCTTCCGAGGGCTCACTCGGAAACACACCTGCCGCGAGCAGGACGCCCTGGAGGATCTCCTCCGCGACCGAGGCGAGGGGTCCCGTCAACGGCAGCAGCACACCGATGGCGCCTTCGAGGCGACCCCCGACCCAGTTCGTCGCGGCGCCGTCGCCGGCCTGGGCGAGCGGCGGCGGCAACGCGGCTCCAGCCGCCATGCCGCCGCGAAGCTCCTCGAGCTGGGCTTCGACGGCCTCGATACGCGCGCGCTCGGGAGCGCGCAGCGGAAAACCCTGCAGCCGTTCCAACGCGCGCGCGGTCACGTCGGGACGCGCCTCGTCGACGCCGCGCTCCGCGACCCGCAGCCATACTTCTGCAGCCGGTACGCGAATCCCCAAACCCTCGGCGATTTCGGTCAGCGCGTCGATTTCGAGCGGATCGAGCAGCGCGTCGATCTGGGCCTGAACAGCCTGCGCCTCCGCGGGCGTGACGCGGTCACGCAACAACGCGAGCCAGTGCAGCGTGGCTCCGGTGTCTCCGAGTGCGCGCGAGAGTTCGGCGCGCAGGCGCAGAACGCGGGCACCATCGGGCTCGGAAAGCCCTTCGAGTGCGATGCCCTCGGCGACGCGCCGGGCGGCTTCGAGGTCGCCCGCCGCGTAGAGTGCCTCCGCGCGCGCCAGGTTCTCGCGGGCGGCGGCGGTGGCCTCGAGCGGCGGACGCCCTGGAGCCGGCGGCGGACGCGGCCCCGGCGCCTGGCAGGCCCAGAGGCACGCCAGCGCCAATACCCCTGCCAGTCGGGAGCGACGCGTCACGAGCCGAGAAAGGTTTTGAGCTTCTCGAGGAAACTCTTCGCTTCGGGCGACACGTCGGCGCCGGTCTCCTCTGCGAAACGCTCGAGCAGCTCGCGCTGGCGTGCCGTCAGCCGCGTCGGCACCTCGACAAAGATCTGTACGTGAAGGTCGCCCCGAGTCCGCGAGCCGAGCGTCAGAACGCCCTTGTTGCGCAAGGTGAAGACCTTGCCCGACTGGGTGCCCTCTGGGATGCGCAGCGTCTCCTTGCCTTCGAGGGTCGGCACTTCGACCTCGCCGCCCAGCGCGGCTTGGGCGAACGGCAACGGCACCTCGCAGACCAGATCGGCCCCGTCGCGCTCGAAAAAGGGGTGAGCGCGGACGGCGACATCGACGTAGAGATCGCCGGGCGGGCCTCCGGAAATGCCCGCCTCGCCCTCGCCGGGCAAGCGCAACCGGTTGCCGGTTTCGACGCCGGGCGGAATCTTCACTTGCAGCGTTTGCTGGCCCTCGATGCGCCCCTGGCCCCGACATTCTCGACAGCGCTCGCGAATCACCTCGCCGGCGCCCCCGCAGGTATCGCAGGGCCGGCTGAGGCGGAAAAAACCCTGCTGGAACATCATCTGCCCGCTGCCACGGCACACGTCGCAGGGCGTCGGTCCGGTGCCGGGCTGGGCGCCGGAACCCGAGCAAGTCGCGCAGGGGCGCATCTTCGGAATCTGGATCTTGGCCTCATAGCCCGACACCACGTCCTGCAAGTCGATCTCGAGCTGGTAACGCAGATCGGCGCCGCGCCGGCCCCGCCCTCGACGGCGTCCCTGTGGCCCCCCCCGCGTGCCGAAGAAATCCCCGAACAAGTCGTTCAGGACGTCGCCCAGATTCCCGAAGTCGGCCCCGAAGTCGAAACCACCCGGCCCTCCACCCGCGCCCAGACCGGCGTGACCGAAGCGGTCGTAGGCCGCTCGCTTCTCGGCATCCGAGAGCACCGCGTAGGCCTCCGAGGCCTCCTTGAACTTCTCCTCGGCCTCGGGATTGTCGGGATTTCGATCGGGGTGGTATTGGAGCGCGAGGCGCCGGTACGCCTTCTTAAGCTCTTCTTCTTCGGCGCGCCGACCGACGCCCAATACTTCGTAGTAGTCGCGCTTGGACACTCACCCACCGCTGGCTCAGCGTGGTTGCGGCGAGGGCGTTTACGAAGAGGAATCGCCCCCCAGGGTCGCGTAGAGCTTCTCGGTCATCTTGTAGGAGAGCGCGGTCAGTTCGTCAACGGCGGAGGCGAGCTCCTCCGCCGGAGCTCCACCGAGTGCCTCGCGGGTTCGATCCAGGGCGCCCTGAATGGCCTCGCGCTCTTCGTCGCCGACGTGTTCGGCGTAGTCGGCCAGCGAAGCTTCCGTGGAGTAGATCAACGCGTCGGCGCGGTTCTTGAGGTCCACGATTTCGCGGCGCTCCCGATCGGCCTCCTTGTTGGCCTCGGCCGAGGCGACGAGGCCCTGGATCTGCTCCTCGGTCAGTCCGCTTCCCGCCGTGACGCGGATCGCCTGCGTTTTGCCCGTCCCAAGATCCTTGGCCGAAACATTCACCACTCCATCGGTGTCGATGTCGAAGGTGACTTCGATCTGCGGAACCCCGCGCGGAGCGGGTGGAATTCCCACCAATTCGAAGCGGCCCAGAGTTTCGTTGTCCGCTGCCATCTCGCGCTCCCCCTGGAGCACGTGGATGCGAACGACGTTTTGATTGTCCTCGGTGGTCGAGAACACCTGGCTCTGGTTGGTCGGAATCGTCGTGTTCTTCTCGATGATTTTGGTGAAAACCCCGCCCTGGGTCTCCACGCCCAGCGAGAGGGGTGTCACGTCGAGCAGCAGCACGTCCTCGACTTCGCCCTGGATGACGCCGCCCTGGATCGCGGCTCCCCACGCGACGACCACGT
>CAZTOE010000057.1:0-19398 GCA_964615045.1 uncultured Spirochaetales bacterium | reverse complement strand
CACCACTCCACGATGAACCCGAAGGCCATGTACCAGATCGAGACGCCGCTCGAGATGGTGATGAACGCCGAGATGATCGCCTATCCCAACACGAAGCTCATGTGCTCGGTCAACGTCGACGGTTCGGCGGCCGCGGTGATCGCCTCCGAGCGCAAGGCCAAAGAGCTGGGCCTGATGTCGCGGGCGGTGCGCATCCGCGCCTCGGTCCTGACGAGCGACCCCTGGCAGGAACGCGACCTGGTGATGCCCGACGTGAACACCTGCACCCGCAACGCGGCTAAGCAAGCCTATGAGATGGCGGGCTGTGGTCCCGACGACATCGACCTGGTCGAACTGCACGATTGCTTCGCCACCGCAGAGATCTTGCACTACGAGAACCTGGGGCTCTGCGGCGACGGCGAGGCCGGCAAGATGATCGACGAGGGTCAGACGGCGCTCGGCGGCAAGATCCCGGTAAACCTCTCCGGTGGGCTCTTGTCGAAGGGCCATCCGTTGGGTGCGACCGGAATCGCGAACATCTACGAGGTGTCGACGCACTTGCGCGGCGAGGCGGGCAAGCGCCAGGTCGAAGATGCTCGCCTCGGCATGACCCATGTCATCGGACTGGGAAGCGCCTGCGGGATTCACATCCTCGAGAAGGTCAGCTAGACGCAGATCCCGTAGTTCGTGGGTGCCAGCCAATCGTGAGAATCGGAGTCGTGAGCGATACCCACAACCAGCTCGGGAACGTGGCGCGGATTGTGGAGCTCTTCAACGCCGCCGGCGTCGATCAGGTGGTGCACACGGGGGATATCACCCAGGCCAAGACCCTTGAGGTGTTCGCGCGGCTCGAGGCGCCGCTGATCGGTGTGTACGGCAACAACGACCAAGAAAGGCAGTCGCTGGAGGCCGCGGCGCAAGCCTACGCGTTTCGCTTTGTGGAGCCCCCGCTCACCCTCGAGATCGCCGAACGGCGCGTGGTCGTGGTCCACGACCCCCTCGAATTCCCCGCGCGCGAAGAACCCTACGATATCGGGCTCCACGGCCACACTCACTTGCACCGGTTCGAGCGCAGGGGTGGAACCTTGTTCTTCAACCCCGGAGAGTGCGCCGGGCACCTGACCGGTTGCAACGCGGTGGGGGTGCTCGATCTCTTGAGCCTCGAGGCCGAGCTACTCAAGTTCTAGCAAGCGATCGCCGGAGGCGATCGCGCGCAGCCGAGCCGAAGGCGAGCGAAGTCCTTTACACCTCGCTCGCCAGAAACGCCAAGGTTCGATCTGCCGCGCCTTCGTCGAGCGGGACGACGGCGGCGTCAAAGTCTGTCACGCCTGCGTCGCGATAGCGGCGGAGCTGCTCGCGCAAATCTCGCTCCCCTCCCACGATCGCCACGTCGGCCGGTCCGGCAGCGCCCTCGCGGTCGAGCATGGCGCGGTAGGAAGGCAGGGTTCCGTAGATCTCGAACTCCTTGCCGATCATCTCCCGCGCTTCATCGGGCTTGGACGTCAGCGCGATCGGGCAGCCCGCCACGATGCGGGGAGCCCCGCGACCGGCGGCCTGTGCAGCCGCGCCGATGATTTTGCCGATATGCGATTCGAGGGTCCGGGGTCCGCACATCCAAGTGATCGTGCCATCGCTCTGCTCGCCCGCGATCCGGAGCATTTGCTCACCGAGCGCCGCGACGAGCAGCGGGACGGCGGGGGCACCCGGCAGATCGATCTGCCCCGTCACCCGGTACTGCTCGCCGCGGTGGCGCACCACCTCGCCGCGCAGTGCGGGCCCCAGCACTTCGAGATATTCGCGCATGTGGCGCGCCGGCTGGGCAAACGAGTACCCGAACACATCCTCGATCACGATCTTGTGGGAGAGACCAATTCCGAGCGAGAAACGCCCGCCGCTGAACACCGCCGCCGTACGGGCCTCCTGGGCCATCACCAGGGGGTGTCGGGGATAGGTCGGGACCACGGCGGTGCCGAGCTCGATGCGGTGTGTCTCGCGGCCCAGCAGCCCGAGGGTGGCGATCGCGTCGAGCCCGAAGATCTGTGCCATCCAGAGGGTCGAGAACCCCATGGACTCAACGCGCTGGGCAAACGCGAGGATCTCCTCGAGCGGGGTCCCCGGGCCCAGGAGCCCTCCGGGGGCGCCACTCATGATGCCAATACGCATGGACGGTTCCTCCTTCCGAGGGATCGCCACCGGTGGCGACACGAAATCGTACAATAGGAGCTCCACGACTGGGAAAGGAAGAGCGCATGGAGACCGGAGCCACCGACCGCCTGATCGAACGCTGCCAGGGGATCCGCTTCGCGGACGTGCCGGCCGAAGCGCTGCGCGTCGCGCGCCAGGCACTACTCGACTGGAGCGCCGTCGGGCTGGCCGGTAGTCGGGAGCCATTGGTGGCGATTCTCTGCCGTCAGCTCCTCCCGGGTTCGCCGGGCGGCTCGTCACTGGTGGGTCGCGGCGAGCGGATCGGGCTCCTCGAAGCAGCCCTGATCAACGGCGCCGCCTCCCACGCCCTGGACTATGACGACACCCACAACGCCATGATGGGCCATCCCTCGGTGCCCGTGGTGCCAGCGCTGTTGGCGCTCGCCGAACGCGACGGGCGCTCGGGCCGCGATTTCCTGGCGGCCTTCGTGGCGGGCGTCGAGGCGGAATGCTGCTTGGGCGAGCTACTCGACTTTTCCCACTACGAAGTCGGATTCCACTCGACCGGGACGCTCGGCACCTTCGGCGCGGCTGCCGCCGCAGCGCACCTCCTCGGACTCGATCGATCGGGCTGGCGGAATGCGCTCGGTCTCGCGGGCACCCAGGCCGCAGGGCTCAAGTCGGGCTTCGGCACCATGGCCAAGCCGCTCCACGCCGGGCGCGCGGCCAGCAACGGACTCCTCGCCGCGTTGTTGGCCCAGGACGGCTTCACCGCGCAGCCCGCGATCCTCGAAGTCGCCCAGGGCTTCGCCGCCACTCATCACGGCGGCACGATCGACGCCGCCCGCCTCGATCGCCACCCGGAACATCTGCGAATCCGCGACACGCTCTTCAAGTATCACGCGGCTTGCTACCTCACCCACGCTCCGATCGAGGCCGCGCTACGCGCGGTGGCGGTGCTGGGCATCGACGCGGGCGAGGTCGACGCGGTCACCGTTCGCGTCGCGCGCCCGTGCCTCGACGTCTGCAACATCGAGCGTCCCCAGACCGGCCTCGAAGCCAAGTTCAGCCTGCGCGCCACCGTGGCGATGGCGCTCGCCGGGATCGACACCAGCGATCTCGGCAGCTATCGCGACGATCTGGTCCAAGGCGCCGCTTTTGTCGCGCTGCGCGACCGGATCCGGGTCGAGGCCCGCGAAGACCGGCAGAGCATGCGCGCAACGGTTGCGGTGAGCACGACCGACGGCCGGCATGAAGAACTCTCCTTCGACACCGCCATCCCGGCCGAGGACCTCGACGCCCAGGAAGCCCGCCTGCGCGCGAAATTCGACGCGCTCGCGATCCCCGTACTCGGCGAGCTGCGCGCCAAGGCGCTCGCCGACGCGATCGGGAGCCTCGAAACCACGTCCTCGATGGCGTCGTTCGGGTCCCTGCTGGTCGAACGCTAGGGCGCGCGCGATGGAACTCGGCATCGTCTTTCCGCAATACGAGATCGGGAACGACCCGCTCGCGATCCGCGACTTTGGCCAGGCCGCGGAGGAGATTGGCTTCACCCACCTGCTGGTCTACGACCACGTCCTCGGCGCGGACCCCGACCGACCCGGCGGCTGGCACGGACCCTACGATCACCACAACGCCTTCCACGAACCCTTCGTGTTGTTTGGCTTCCTGGCGGGACACACGCGTCGCATCGAGTTCGTGACCACGGTGTTGGTGCTCCCGCAACGACAGACCGCTCTCGTCGCAAAGCAGGCCACCGAGGTGGATCTCCTATCGGGCGGGCGGCTGCGCCTGGGCGTGGGGTCGGGTTGGAACGCGGTCGAATTTGAAGCGTTGGGCGTGCCCTTCGAGGGACGCGGCGCGCGCGAGGAAGAACAGGTCGTCCTGATGCGTGAGCTCTGGTCTCACGACGTACTGGCCTTCGAGGGAAAGTTTCACCGCGTCGATCGCGCCGGGATCAACCCGCGGCCGAAGCGGTCGATCCCAATCTGGTTCGGCGGCGGCGCGGATCCCCTGCTGCGCCGCGCCGCGCGCATCGGCGATGGCTGGATGCCGCTCGGCAGCCCGGGCGACAAGACCCGCGCCATGCTCGAGGCTCTGCACCGCTATCGGAACGAGGCAGGGCGCGACGATCGACCCTTCGGCGTCCAAGCCCAGGCCCAGATCCGAGGCGGAGACCCGGAGCGCTGGCGCCAGCACGCGGAGCGGTGGCGGGCGCTCGGTGCCACGCACCTGGCGATCGCAACGATGGATGCGGGGCTCGGCTCGCCCGACGATCACATCGAGGCCGCGCGGCGCTACTACGAAACTGTCCGCGACTCCGACGCCCCGGTCGGATAGCGGGGCGCAAAGCCCTGGAAGGGGCTCCCTACGGCTCGGAGGTCCTGGAGGAGATCGGGCCCGAGCGCCGGATCCGCGCCGGGCGCCGGCATCGCCATCACCTGATCGACCAAACCTCCGAAGCGCTCGGCGACGCGCGCAACAATCTCGTCGTGCGTGCCGACGGCCGCAAAATGCCGCAGTACCTCGTCGGACACCTCGGCGGCCATCCGGTCCCATTCGCCCCGCTTGGACATCGCGTGGAGCCGGGCGCCCAGCTCGACGAGATCGTGCTCCTCGAGCACCGGCCAATAGGTCCGTGTCGAGGCATAGAACGCGACCCGGTAGCGCACGAACTCGGTGATCCGGTGGAGGGTGTCGGCGTCGGGAGCGGTCGCGAGAAAGCCGCCTCCGGTGATCGCAAAATTCCCGCGCCGCATTCCCGACCGTCGCATCCCGACTTCGAGCGCGGGCAGCGCGACACGCTCCAGATAGGCCCGGGTGCAGAACGGGTGAAGCTGCGCGCCATCGGCGACTTCGCCGGCGAGGCGGAGCATCCCGCGCCCCACCGCCGCCAGGGTGATCGGCACCATGGGCTGGCCGCCCGGGGTGGGCGCAAAATTCGGCGTCATCAGGTCGAAGTGATAGTGACGGCCCCGGTACCGGAGCGGCTCGCCGAGCTCCCAGCACCGCCAGATCGCCCGCAACGATTCCACGTACTCGCGCATGCGCGGCGCGGGGGCGCTCCACGGGATCGAAAAGCGGCGCTCGTTGTGACCTTTGACCTGGGGCCCGAGCCCCAGGACGAAACGACCTCCGGAGGCCTCTTGGAGATCGAAAGCAGCGTTCGCGACCACCATCGGGCTGCGCGGGAAAGCAATCGCGACGGCGGTCCAGAGCTCTGCGCGGTGGGTGTGTTCGGCGGCCGCGACCAGCGGCAAGAACGGCTCGTGTTGATTCTCGGCGGTGAGGATCGCGTCGAAGCCCGCCGCCTCGGCCGCGCGGACCGCCGCGGGCACGTCGCGCAGGGAGGTCTGGGCGAGCCGCGTCGCGACTTTCATCGGGAGGCGCTTCGCGGAGTCTGCTCTGCCTCCGGTTGCGACGCGCCGGATGCTGTGGATTCCCGCTCCCCAGGGCGACATTCGCCCGCGATGCGATAGAGCAAGCCATACGAGCTGGTGCGGAACGCGTTGCGGAGCACGTGATCGGGATCGCAGCTCTCGCCCGCGGCCAGCATCCGCTCGAAGGTCTCGCGATAGTTCTCGGTATGCCGGGCCCGGATCGCCGTCCCCCACAGGAAGTCCGCGACGCCGTCTTCACCCGTCTCCGAGCCGTAGTGGACCCCCAGCAGACGGCGCACGAAGACCTCGGGGTGGCTGGCAAACTCCGTCCACAGGGCGTTCACCCCCTCGCGGGCCAACGCGCCTTCGAATCGGGCGCCGGCCTTCGATAGATAGATCATGCCGGCGATCTGCCCGAGCTGCTGGTTCATGATCTCGCACACCTTGATGAAGGTTTCCTGACGTGCGTGAAGCTCACTGGCCGCGATCGCCTTCGCCTGGATCTCAGCGTTCTCAGCAGTGCGCTGCAGCGCCTCGTATTGACCCTTGATGGCGCGGGTGTTCTCGTCGAGCTCGCGCTGCTGCAAGAAGAAACCGATCACCAGCCATAGGAACGCCAGGGGCGCAAAGGCCCCCTCCAGAAAGCCACCGATTTGATCGGCTCCCTGGTTGATGAACCGGATCGGCCCGAGCACTTCAAGGATGTAGATGAAGCCCAGCCCGATCCAGATCGCAGTCAGCACCAGGCCGAGCCAGAGCAGCCAATCCGCCGGATAGAGCGCTCGAGGCTCGGGCGCACGCGGCGGCGCCGTTTGCTCATCCATCGTCGCGTCCTCCAGCTCCGGGAGCGCCAAGGCGCACCGACCCGGGAGCGCGCGTCAGCGTCGGGGGACCGGTCATTTCGGCTCGCGCTACGGCAGCTCGATTCCGAAGTAACGCTTGAAGCGTGCGTTGTACTCCTCGTCCGGAAGGTCGCCCCCCATTTCGAGCCACTGCTCGTCGGTAATCGCTTGGCGGCCCGGAATCAAGGTCTCGGCATCTGGACCCACCGGATAGCGAAGCTTCGGTGCATCGGTGGTGATGGCGTGGTAAATCGCTTCGGCCACTTGCGTCGCCGGCACGTTGCGCCGGAAGCCGGCCTCGTACATCTTCCCGTTGCGGCGCATGATCTGGCGGTAGGGAGAGTTTCGTTCGTAGCGCGTGCGCGGCGCCGAGTTGTCGAAAATCTGGGTCATGATGACGCCGGGCTCGATCAGCGCCACGCGCACCCCGAACGAGTAGAGCTCGTGCGCAAGCGCCTCGCTGGCGGCCTCGAGGGCCCATTTCGATGCCGAGTACGCAATCTGGTTGGGCGTCGCGATACGCCCGGTGATGGAAGAGATATTCACGATGGTGCCGCTGCGGCGCTCGCGCATCGAGGGCAACACCAGGCGAATCAACTCCATGATTGCAAAGTAATTGGCCTCGAAGATTTCGCGGTGTTCCGTCTCGGGGGTCAGCTCGAGGGGCGTGGCGCCACCCAGTCCGGCGTTGTTCACCAGCACATCCAGCTGGCCTTCCCGTCCGAGGATCTCTTCGACTACCTGCCGACGCGCGGCCCCGTCGATGACATCCAAGGCGCGGATTTCGAGCGGCAATTCCGCCTGCGCGGCCGCCGCCCGAAGCGGCTCGGCCTTGGCCAGGTTGCGCATCGTGGCATAGACACGGAAACCGTGCCGCGCGAGATGAAGGCTCGTCTCGTATCCGATCCCCGTGCTGCTTCCCGTCACCAGGGCGACGCTCATGGCTGCTCCCCGCGCGCCTTCTGGGAAAAGCGCGCCTCCGTCATTTGCGGGAGATCGGGACTCACACCACCCGCTTTTCTCGCAGCGCCGCGATCTCCGCGGTCGAGTAGCCGAGCTCGGAAAGGATGGCGTCGGTGTGTTCTCCCAGCTTCGGAGCTCGTTCGCGGATCCCGCCCGGAGTGCGGGAGAGACGCACCGGCGTGTCGGCTACCGGGGCCGGAACCCCGAGACCGGGGTAGTCGATCGCGCGCATCAGATCGGCCGCCTGGACATGCGGGTCTTCGAGAGCCTGCTGCGGCGAGTAGACCGGGCCCGCCGGAATGCGCGCCGCCTCGAGCTCCGCGATGGCTTCGGCGGTTGTCCGTTCTGCACACCACTGCGACATTCGCTCCGAGAGCAGCGCGCCGTTCACGCCGCGGGACATATCATTGGCAAAGCGCGGATCGCCGATCCATTCCTCGGCGCCGACCAGCTCGGCCCAGCGCCGAAACAGGGGCTCGCCGATCACCTGGCTCATAATCCATCCGTCTCGGGTCTGGAAGCAATCCGAGGGGCCGGCGAGTTGGCTGCGATTCTCCGTCCCCACACGGTTGGGCTGCCGCAGTGCCTGTTCGATCAGATAGGAGTTGGAGATCGTGAGTGCCGTCGCCAGCAGCGAGCCCGAGACGACCTGCCCCTTTCCCGATTTCTGACGCTCGAAGAGCGCCATCAGGGTTCCGAACGCGTGCAGGATAGCGGTGCTGAAATCCACGTAGGGAACCGCCGCCTTCATCGGCTTCTCGGCGGAGCCCCCAAGGTGCATGTTGCCGGACATGGCCTGTCCGATGGCGTCGAAGCCCACCCGCTCCGAGTAGGGGCCGCCATCTCCGTAGGCCGACACCTTCGTGAGGATGATGTCGGGTTTCGCCGCGCAGAGGCTCGCGTAGTCGAGGCCCATCGCTTCGAGGGTCTTGTCCGGGAGGTTCGCCACCACCACGTCGGCGGTCGCGACCAGCCGGCGCACGACCTCGCGGCCCTCGGGCTTCATCGGATTGAGCGTTAAGCACTGCTTGTTGCGCGCGGTTTGCAGGAAAATGCCGCCCTCCCCGCCCTCGGTCACCGGCGCCACGAAGCGGTCTTCGCTGCCATCCACGCGCTCGACGCGGATCACTTCCGCCCCAAAATCGGCCAGCAACGTCGCGCAGTAAGGCCCCGCGATATAGCGACCGAAGTCGAGCACGCGGATCCCCTCGAGAACACCTGCCATGAATTCCTCCCCGCTCACCTTGGGGTATGCTGCCACGGGAAGAGGAGAGCGTCTATGCAGCGGGTTGCCATCACCGGAATGGGCATCGTGTCATCGCTGGGGGTGGAGGTCGACGAGTACTACCGCCGCATGATGGCGGGTGAAATCTCGGCGCGGCCGGCGCCCTGGGCGGCAGAATTCGAAGGTCGCAAGATGTGGTGGGCGGCGGCGGAGCAGTTCGACCCGCGCGTGTGGATGGGGCCCAGAATCGCGGCGGGTACCGATCTGTTCGCCCAGTTCGCCCTGGCGGCGACGCACCAGGCCGTCCGCCAGAGCGGGATCGAAGCGTTCGATCCCGAGCGCACGGCCGTCGTGCATGGCACGAGTCTGGGCGGCGGACGCTCCATAATGCTGGCGCAGCACCAGCTCGAGCGGGGGGGGCCGCTGGCGATCGACCGCAAGATGCCCATCCAGATCATGCCCAACATGGCCGCCTGCCAGACGGCGATCCACTACGACCTGCACGGACCTTCGATGACGGTGACGACCGCGTGCGCCTCGTCCGCCGATGCCATCGGTCTCGCGGCGCGCTACATCGAGCGCGGCGAGGCCGACGTCGCCATCGCCGGGGCGACCGAGGGCGGGCTCAGCCTGCCGGGCGGCACTCCGGACGAGGCCTTCGTCCCGGCGCTTTTCTACGGCTACAGCCTGTACGGGATGGAATCGGCCTCTCGCGACCCGCGACGCGCCATGATTCCCTTCGATGTCGACCGCTCGGGGATCGTCATGGGGGAGGGTTCGGGCGTGCTGATCCTCGAGCGCGAGGAGCACGCCGTGGCTCGGGGCGCCGAGATTTTTGGATACCTTTGTGGCTACGCGTCACTGGCGGACGCCAGCCATCCCTCTTCGCCGGAACCCAGCGGCAAGTGGGAGGGCCGCGTCATGACAAAGGCCCTCGAGGACGCCGGGATCCATCCCCACGAAGTCGACGCATTGATCGCCCACGCCACCGGAACCCCCAAGGGTGACACCGCCGAGATCCAGGCCATCAACCGGGTGCAGAGCGGCCGCAGCAAGCCGCTGCCAGTCGCTTCGGTGAAGGGCCACCTCGGGCACTCGGGGGCGGCCTCGGGTGCGATGGCGTACATCGTCGGCCTGCTCGGCATGCGCGAGGGGCGTTTCATCCACACCGCGGGCACCCGCAACGTCGACCCCGCCGTCGAATTCGACGTCGTGATCGAGAAGCCGCGCGAGCTCGCGGTCCGCACCCTGCAGGTCAACTCCTTCGGCTTCGGCGGCCAGAACGCCTCGGTGGTCTTCACCCGCGACTGAGCTCGCTGGCGTGGCCCCGCGCCACGGCGCGGGGCCCGCTTCCGCGACGCGCTAATCGGCCCAGATCCGCTGCCACCAGGAGCCGTCGTCCCCGCCAGGACCCCAGCGGCTCAGGTCCAGCTTGCCGAGGATCGTCGACAGCTTCCAACCCGTGAGCGACGCCAGCTGCTCTGCCTCGCGCCGCTGGCGCGCGCGCACCGCCTCGTAGTACGCACCCGCTGCCGGACACGTCGCGCCCTCGAAGGGATGGCGCATCACATAGCGACCCTGGAAATTCTCGCGATTCCCGGTCTCCTGGAACACCAAATCTGTCGGGAAGTGCGCCGCGTCGTAGCGCACGTGCAGACGCGTCACGAAGGCCTCGCGGGCGGCACCGCGGCGCGCGCCCGGTCCGAGCCAGAACACGCCCAGGCCGCGCAGCTCTTCGGGGGAGAGCGGATCGGCAGCGCAGGGATCGCACCAGTTCATATCCCAGGCGTATTCGAGGAATACCGCCTTTTGGCGCTCGCGCTCCACCTGCTCTGCGAAGAGCGACCGATAGAAGTCGCCGAACTCATCTTTCACGAACACCGGCAGGTCCATCCCGGTGGGAAGCTTCACCGTGCGATAGTTGGTGGTCTCCACGCGACCGCTGCGCGTCAAGGCGTAGACGAATAGCTCCTGGGTGCCGCGAGCGTTGAGCGTGCCGAGGCGAATTGGCAGCATGAACTTGCGCGACTCGTACGCGACCTGGAGTGGCCGCAGATACGAATACCCGAGTCGCTGTTGCTCGCCGAGATTGACCTTGGCCACGAAGAAGCGCATGCCCTGCTTCAGATAGCTGCCCAGGATGCGCTCGGCGCCGTGGGGGAGCCGATAGCCGTTGTCGCGCAACCACTGGGCAAGCCCGCGGCTCTCGTCGGCCGAGAGAATCAGGATGTCGTACTCGCCCACGCTGTAGGAAGCCTCGATGCGGACCCCGCGCGCGCGCCCCGGCGCGGCCTCGGTCGCCGGCGCCTCTGCCATCTTCGAGGCGAGCGCTCGGTCCTCGAGCTCGTAGCGCGCGACCGCGCACGGGTCCGGATCGAAGTATTCGACCAGACGCGGCGCCGTATACGCGTCGAGGTGCTCGATCACGGCGCGCTCGCCGATGTGGATCTGCTCGCGCTCGATGAACGTCGGCACCGGGATCACCGTCGCGAACTCGTCGAGTTCACCCTGATAGTCGTTCGACATGGTGATCACGGTGCGGTCGCCGTCCCGCACCAGGACCACCTGGCTGGCCTGATTGAAGAGCTGGGTGTCCGCCTTGCCGACATAGAAGCCGCAGAAGGCGTGGGCCCGTGCGGCGCCCAGCAGCGTCGCGAGGGCGAGGAGGGGAGGGCCGAGCCGGGCCCACGTCGGCCTCGAGGGTTGCGATTGCATGACAATCTCCTTTGCGAACGGGAGGGTTGGGTGCGGGCGTTTCCACCTGAAACGCACGCCGGGCAGGATTCGATCGAGGAGCGGCACCAGCGGCGCGCAAAGCGCCAGCGCCCAGAGCAACGAATTGGGGCGGTACAAACCGAACTCGATCCCAATGGCGGTCGACGCGACCAGTGCGCAGAAGAGGAGCCGCGCCGGGCGGGAGTCGGGAGTCGTGCGCGGATCCGAAATCATGAAAAAGGCGAAGAGCAGGAGCGCCCCGCTCTGGAGGGCGTGAAACGGGATGGCCCAAGGATCCCCGAGCCAAGCCGCGCGGGCCGTCGCGAGGGCGGCGTAGCTGGCGAGAAACGCCACAGGGACGTCGCTGCGCTCCGAGCGGTGCACGACGAGCGTGCCGAGGCACGCGAGCGCAAAACCGAAGAGCGCGGCGCTGCCCCACTGCCCGGGCGAGACCCAGACACTGTCGCTCACGACGAGGAGTGCCACGATCGCAAAGCAGGTGGGGTTGAAGAGATGCTTGTCGCGAACCCGCAACAGCGCCTTGCTGCCTATGGCCAGCGCCGCCCCGACCGCCAACAAGAAAGCGCTCTCGGCGCGCAGCAGCAGGGTGAGGGAGAGCGCGGAGATCAGCGGGCTGCGCGGATCAAAGCGCACGCCGCGCCAACGGGCGGCGAGCCATTCGGTGGCGAGCGCCGCTCCGATTGTGCAGGCGATCCGCGCGGGACTCAGCTCGAAAGCGAGTGCCGCGCTCCCGTAGGCCAGCAGCCCGGAGAGGGTCGCGATCTGAAACCAGCGGACGTCGATCCCATCGCTTCGGTGTGCCATCGACCCATAGGTCGAGGCCGACCGAAAATCGGATCACCGGGCCCGTGAGCCCAGTCTTTTCGAGCGCTTAGTCCCCGGCTTGCCGATGGGAGATCAAGATCCCGACCAGGAACGCGATCAGGATCGCCACATAGAGCTGTCCGAGAACCGCCTGGGCGGCCGCCAGCGAGCGCGCCAGCGCCGTTGTGGGCGTGATATCCCCGTAGCCGAGCGTTGTCATCGTGACGAGGCTGTAGTAGGTCAGGGCAGGGTACCGTCCCAACCGGCCGGTGGCGCCGCCCGCGTCGCGGAGGAGCTCACCGCGGTCGAGGAAACTCCCGGGGTTCGCGATCTCCAGCGAGGAGTAGATCGCGACAAAGAAGAGACCGATGAGCATGTAGACGCTGACGCCGCCGAGAATGGTGTCCGCGGTGACCCGTCGGCTGCGCACCACGCCACGGATCAGGACCCATCCCACCAGGGCGATGAACATGGCATCGACGATGCGCCCCCAGAAAGCGATGACTTCCAACCGCAACTGCGTCGACACCTCGATCCCCCAGCTCACCCCCAGCAGGGCGACCGCCACCCATCCGAGCCAGCCGGCGTGCCAGACCGTGAGCGCGCAGGCCGCGGCCAGGGCGGGAAAGGCCAGCGACACCGCGAGCCGACCGTAGCCGGCCTCCTCGAGCGGGGGCGCCACGAAGATCACGATGGCCATCGCGGCCAGCAGGGGGCCGAAGCGAAACCACCGCTCCGCGCGACTCGGAGCCTGCTCCATGGTGAGCCCGCCCGCGGTCAGCGAGCCGAGGGGAAGTTCGGGTCGCGCTTCTCGATCAGCGCCTGGGCGCCCTCGACGACATCGTCGTCGAAGAAATTCAGCATCTCGTACGCGAGCGAGGCCTCAAAGGTCGGGATCGCGCTGCGCACCCAGTGGTTGAGCGCGCGCTTCGTCCAGCGCACCGCGTACTGCGGACCGGTGGCGAGCTGTGTCGCCACGCGCAGCGCCTCGGCCTCGAGTTGCGCCCGCGGCACGCACTTGCTCACGAGACCGATGCGTTCGGCCTCCTTCCCGTCGATGAAATCGGCGGTCATCAGGTAGTACTTGGCCTTGGCGAGACCGCACAGGATCGGCCACACGATCGCGGCGTGATCGCCCGCGGCAACGCCCAGCCGGATGTGACCATCGGTGAAGCGCGCGTCTTCCGCGATGATGCTGATGTCGGCCATCAGGGCCGCCACCAGCCCCGCACCGACGGCGGGCCCGTTGATCGCCGACACCACCGGCTTCTCGCAATCCACGATGTTGTAGACCAGATCGGCAGCCTCTTTCATGATGGTGCGGATCTCGGCGAAGTTCTTGGTCTGGCGCTCGATCATGTCGAGGTCGCCACCCGCGGAGAAGGCCTTCCCGGCGCCGGTGATCACCGCGACGCGCGTCTCGGGATCGGCGGCGACGTCGTTCCAGACGTAGGCCAGCTCGTTGTGGAGCTTCTGATTGGTCGCGTTGTACTTCTCGGGGCGATTGATCGTGATCCAGAGCACGCCCTCAGGCTTGCGCTCGAATAGCAGGTATTCGTACTGGCTGGTGTCCATCTGCGTCGAGGTCCTCGGCGGCTAGCGGGAGAGAAACGCCTCGATCAGCGCCGCCAGCCGATCGGGCGCGTCGAGGTCGGGCAGATGCCCCGCGCCCTCGATCGAGGACACCTCGGTGGGCCCGGCGATGCCGTCGGCCAGGCGCTTGGCGTAACTCGACGGAATCAGCTGATCGTCGCTACCCCAGACCAGGAGCGTGCGGCAGCGGATCCGGTGCAGCCGCTTGCGAAGCCCGCGATCGCCGGTGGGCCAGATCAGGCGCGCGGCGGTCTCGTGGGCGCGGGTCAGGGTCACGAACCACTCCTGGGGATCCTCGCCTTTGGGAACCTCGAAGCGGCTCCCGTAGGCCGCCTCGTCGCGCGTGATGAGCGCGGGCAGGGCGCTGGTCTTCACACCGTACGGGTCGGTGGTGGGCTCGTTCTCGTCCTGGAGACCGAAAGGTGCGACCAGCACCAGGCGGTTCACCGCGGGTGGCGACACCGCCGCCATCTCCGCCGCCAGCATCCCACCGATCGAGAGCCCCACCCAGTCCGCCCGCTCAACGCCGGCGCCGACGAGCAGATCGAAACCCATCGAGACCCAGTCGATCACCTCATCCAGGTCCTTGTGGGCCATCGAGCCGCCGGGGAATCCCGGGATCGAGGGCACCACGACCCGACGGGTGCGGGCGAGCGCTTCGAGAAACGGCGTCCAGCGCGGGAAGCCTCCTAGGCCCGCGAAGACGACAACCTCCGGCCCCTGCCCCTTCTCCCACACGCGGCACGGACCGCCCGGGATCTCGACGGCGCGTTTTGCCGGTCCGATCACTGGGCGATCCCCGCCACCGCGGCGCGTCGCTCGCTCGGAATCGGCTTGGGCCACCAGGCGTTCTCCCACCGGTCGTCGAATTGATCGCGCACCTGGGGCAACACCTGCTTGGCGAACAGCTCGGTGTTGTAATTCACCACTTCCTTTTTCATGTTGCCGTACTGGAAGAGCAACATGAGCTGCCCGACGTTCAGGTTGACCGCCACCTCGCGCAGCTGCTCGGCGACTTCGTCGGGGCTGCCTATCAGCACATACCCCTTGTCGACGATCTCGTCGAAGGTCATGGGCTTGCCGCCGAACATCTTCTTCTCGGCGCGCTTGGCGGCCTCGGCCACCATCGAACCGGCGGCCGAGCGCACCGTGGCTTCCGTCATATAGCCGGGCGGGTTTGACCAGCGCGGGTGCACGTGCAGGCAGCGGCCGTAGAAGTACTCGGCCGGTTCCCGGTAGATCTCCATCGCCTCGTCGCGCGTCTCCGCGACGCCCACGAACTGTAGGAAGCCCGCGCGGTAGGGGTTCAGCTCCTTGCCGAGGCGCTCCATTTCCCTCCAGTAGCCGCGCAAGGTGCGCTCGGCGACCTTGTACCCGAAGTAGGAGAGATAGCAGTAGACGTAATCCATTTCGGCGCACCAGTGCCAGGTCTCCACGGAGCCGCCGCCCGGAATCCAGATCGGCGGGCGCGGCTTCTGGAGCGGCCGCGGGATGCAGTTGACGTAGCGTTGCTGATTGAAGCGCCCGTTCCACATGAAGGGCTCGTCGGCGGTCCAGGCTTTGAGGATCAGATCGTGGGCCTCGAGATAGCGATCGCGGAGGCTGCTCGGGTTCTGACCGTAGGCGAAGCACGCATCCATCGGCGAGCCGACCGGGAAGCCGGCCACGAGACGCCCGCCGGAGATCACGTCGAGCATCGCGAACTCCTCCGCGACCCGGATGGGAGGGTTGTACAGCGCCAGCGAGTTTCCCATCACGATGAGCGCCGCGTCGCGGGTGCGGCGCGACATGGTGGCCGCGATCAAGTTTGGCGAAGGCATCAATCCGTAGCCGTTGGCGTGGTGTTCATTCACGCAGACGCCATCGAAGCCGAGCTGCGCAGCAAACTCCATTTCGTCCATGAAGTCGTTGTAGATATGGTGGGCGCGCTCGGAATCAAAGAGCGCCGGATCGATGTCGACCCACACCGACTCGTACTTCTCGGTGAAATCTTCGGGCAAATCGGTGTAGGGCATCAAATGGAACCAGCTGATTTTCACGGTGCCTTCTCCTGGATGATCGGATTGCCTGGCCCGGGTAGATCGCCTCCGGCGAATCAGTTCCGAGCCCACCGGTTCCGGGCCAACGGGTTCCGGGCGAATGCGTCCCCTGGGCGAAGTTTCCCTCGCTTGGAGCGGCCGACGGCCTGCCCCCGTCGAACATACCGGGATTCCGCGAAAGGTAGGGCACGGGTCGGTCGCGATCGACTGCTCAGCCTTCGTCGGAAGCCGCTCGTGCGCGGGAGATGGCGTTCTCCCGGTCGGCCCGCAGGACCCCGGGTGCATTGACGGCGCCCACGCCCAGCAGCACCAGCGCGCCTCCGAGGAGCTCCAGCCCGCTGAGTCGCTCCCCGAGCAACCATGCGCCGAAGCCGACCCCGAAAAGTGGGACCAGATAGGCCGTCGCAGAGGCCTGAACCGCCGAGCCCCGGCGCAGAATTTCGGTCCAGATCACGAAGGCCAGTGCCAAAGCGGGCAGCGATGCGTAGAGGAGCGGCCCCCACAACGCCGGCGCGGGCTCAAAGCGCCCAAAACCCTCGAAGATCCCAGCGAGCGCAAAGATTCCCAGTGAGGACATCAGCAGCTGGATAGCCACCACCGCCAACGGGTGCACGTGATCGAGCCGCTGCCGCTTCATCATGATCGAGCCCAGCGCCCAGCTGGCCGGCGCCGCCATCACGAAAAAGATCCCGAGTGGGTCACCCGCGCCACGGACCGAGGGCCAGGCGATCACGGCGGTACCACCGAATCCCACCAGCAGGCCCGCCCACGCCAGCAGGCCGGGCCGTTCGCCCAAAAGCGGCCCGGCCAGCAGCAAGGTAAACAGCGGCATCGTGTTGGAGAGCAAGCCCGCAAGGCCGGCCGGAACCCGCGCGATCCCCAGGGCGAAGCAGGCACTTGACAAGGTGGTCATGAAGAGCGCGATCCAGAAGATCGACCGCCATTCCGAGACTTTGCGGGGCAACGGGATGCCCGCGACCCAGACGATGGCGAGCAGGCAAGAGCCGCCGAGCAAGGCGCGAAGCGAACCCATCAGGAGCGGCGAGAGGTGAACCAGGATCCACTTCATCGCCACGAAGTTGGAACCCCAAAGCGCCGAAATGAGCACGACCAACGCCAGGGTGGGGATGCGCTGGTGCCACGGCGGCGCGATGGCGGGGAGAGCCATCGCCCTAGCTGGGCTTCGCGCTTTGGGACTGCCCGGGAAGGCGTTGCGCCGCGAGGTTGCATTGCCTCACCCGGCCCACCAGACCCTCGTCGTCGAAGTAGCGCGCCTCGACGATGCCCAGCCCGTCGCCGCTCACTTCGCACGCGGCGTCGACGCCGACCCATTCGCCGCGGTGTTCGCGGTGGAGGTAGAGCGTGAGATCCGCGTTGATGAACCCGGTCTCGGCGACGAAGCGCTG
The DNA here is from genome assembly GCA_964615045.1 of uncultured Spirochaetales bacterium. GTDB lineage: Bacteria > Myxococcota_A > UBA9160 > UBA9160 > PR03 > JANQRO01. The sequence goes on along the minus strand of CAZTOE010000057.1, from coordinate 2,286 downwards.
GCTGATGCCGTTCGCGAAATCGGCGTGAGCCGCGATCCGCACGAAGGGGGTGAGCCGGTACCCCGCCACGATGTCAACGGGCAGCCGCATCCACGCCGTGCCCTCCCCCTCTCCTCTCATGCCGGCGAGCCGCTTCACCTCAACCGCCGTGGAATAGCCAGGGAGCGGGGGCCGGGCATCGGGGCGGTCGAAACCGAGTGGGCCACTCGCGATGCCGTCGCGGGGCGGAAGTCGCTGGCCCAGCGCGGAGGCGGCACAGACCGCGAGCTCCGAAGGACGCAGGAAGAGTGCGTTGGCGCGCGCGACCAGCCGCCCTTCGGCCCGGAGCTCGGCATCCCACACCTGTAGGCGCCGGCCTTCCCGAACGGGGTTCACCGAGACGTCCAACGCGGCCAGCGGGACGGGCCGGAGCAAATCGACCTGGTAGCGCCCAACCCGGAAACCTGCCGGGGCAGCGCGTTCAATCGCGAAGGCCAGCAGTCCCGCCGCGGCGCCGCCGTGCAGGGTGTCCGAGTGCCAGGGCCCGCGCGCGACCGGCGTGGGCCAAAACGCGCCGTCGCGCTCCTCGAAGACCGCAGACGCGAGGAGGTCGTCCGGCATCTCACGCCGGGGGGCGCGGGCAGCGTCTGTGGGTCGATCCACCATCGGCGGGCGGACACTAACGCGCCGCCCTCGAACGCCCCAGTTCCGATAGAATGCGCCCGCGTAAGTCAGTGACGCGAAGAGGATCCAGCTTGCCCGAAGGCCGTTTCCCCAAGATTTCCGAGCCCGCCCTGGACGCGCTCCGCGAGCGCATCGGCATCCGCATCGAAGACACCCTCGAGCCCTGGTGCTACGAGGCGACCCGGGACAACATCCGCCATTACTCCCACGGCGTGGGGGACGACAACCCGCTGTGGTGTGATCCGGCGTACGCCGCGACGACCCCACACGGCGGCATCGTCGCGCTGCCCTCCTTCGTGTTTCCGTGCGATCGCATCATCAGCGGCTACGTCGGCGGCCTCCCGGGGATCCACGCGATGTGGGCGGGCGCGAACTTCACATGGCACGCTTGGATTCGCCGCGGTGACGAGCTTCGCACCGAGGCGTGGCTGCACGACCTGATCGAGCACGAGACGCGCTTCTCGGGACGTGCCATTCAGCAGATCTACCGCGTGAACTTCTTCAATCAGCGCGGCGAGCTCCTGTGTGAAGCGGAGAGCTGGTGCTTTCGAACCGAACGCGACACCGCGCGCGAGCAAGGGATCAAGTACGACGAAGTGCGAAGGCGGGGCGAGCGGCGCTATACGGCCGAAGAGATCGCGGAGCTCTATCACCTCTACGACCAGGAGACGATTCGCGGCGCAACGCCTCGCTACTACGAGGACGTGGAGGTGGGCGAGGATCTCCCCGTGATGGCGAAGGGCCCCATGACGGTGACCGGTTTCATCGCCTACGCCCAGGGGTGGGGCGGGCTCTACATCCGCGCCAACAAACTGGCTTGGCAGCAGCTCCGCAAGCACTCCGGCCTGGGCATTCCCAACCGCTTCGGGATACCCGACGTCCCCGAGCGCGTACATTGGGAAGAGGAATTCGCGCGCGAAGTCGGGGCGCCGGGAGCCTACGACTACGGACCGGAGCGCTGTTCGTGGCTGATCCATCACCTCACCAACTGGATGGGTGACGCGGGTTTTCTGCGCAGCGCCCACTGCAAGATCCGACGTCACAACCCCGTGGGCGACACTCTCACGATTCGCGGTCACGTGGTGCAGCGCTTCGAAGAAGACGGGCACGGCTGTGTAGAGGTCGAACAACGGGCCGAGAATCAGGAGGGCGAGCTCTCGGTTCTCGGAGGCGGCATCGTTAGGCTGCCGCGTCGACAGGAGCGTTGAGCATGGGCGGAAGGCTCGAGGGGAAAGTGGCGCTGATTACGGGAGGCGCGAGCGGCATCGGCGCCGGGACGGCTCGGCGTTTCGCCGAGGAGGGCGCCAACGTCTTGATCGCCGATCTCTCGGCGGAACGCGGCAAGGCGCTCGCCGAAGAGCTCGGCGACGGGGTCGCCGCCACGGCAGTCGACGTGCGCGACGAAAATGCGATGCGCGACGCGATCCACGCCGCCCGCGACCGCTGGGGACGCCTCGACTGCCTGTTCAACAACGCCGGCTTCGGCGGTGCGCTCGGGCCGATCGAGGAAACCTCCATCGAGGATTTTGACCTCACCCTCGACGTGTTGTTAAAAGGCGTATTCCTGGGCATCAAGCACGCCGCCCCGATCATGAAGGCGCAGGGGACGGGCAGCATCATCAA
>CAZTOE010000056.1:0-19456 GCA_964615045.1 uncultured Spirochaetales bacterium | reverse complement strand
GTGGTAGGGCGCGAAGATCTCCCGGCGCCGGGCTTCGACCTCGACGGACGCTAGATCGCAATTGCCCGGAATCTCCGTCGCCTCGCTGCGGGTCGGGATCGAATTGGGATTCTCGAAAGGGCGGTTGGCGTCAATCACCAGACGCGAGTAATTGTGGAGAATCAGGGTGGCGTCGAGCGCGCGGGACAGCGCGCGGGCTACGCCAGCGGCACCGATATCCCAGGCGATGTGGCGTCTCAGATCTGCCTCCCGCAACCCGAGCGTGCCGAGTTTTTGCGGAATGCGGCGGCTCGCGTGATCGCAGGTCAAGAGAAAGGGCGACGAGCCGGCGGCGGCGCAGACCTCGAAGGCGACCGGCTCCGCCGGTCCGAGAAGGGTCGTGCCCGTCACGGCGACTCCGGCCCCTCTGTCTGGCCGCTCGAAGCGCCGTGCAACTCCGGATGCTTGTAACGGGGATGCCACTCGAAACCCTGCCAGGTCGTGAGCTTGCGGGGCACGATTTTGTAGGTCCAGCACGGTTCGACGTTGACCGATCCGCGGTACTCGGCAGCGCGGTCGCCGAGATAGCGCGGCCCCGTGTACTTCTCCCCGATCACATTCCACAGCGACTTCTCCCCGTTCTCGAGGTAGGGACCTACGGCGGCCTCGACCACGACCGCTGTCCCCTCGCAGATCACCTTGCGGATCGGCGGTGTCGGCTCGTCAACCACCAACGAGACACGCGGATCCGCAGCCATATAGTGCGCCCACATCGACCGCTCGCGGCCGACCACCCAAAAGGCGATCCCATCCCAGTGGTACCAGATTGGAATGATGTACGGGGAACCATCGGGCTTGAGACATGCGAGGCGCGCGATCCAGGGCCCGGCCAGAAACTCGTTCATCTCCGCGCGCGTCATACCTCCGACTTTCTCGCCGCGCCAGCTCATCGCATCCCCCTCAATACAACTCGAAGTATTCGCGTTGCTCCCAATCGGTCACGTGAGCCAGGAAGCGGTTGATCTCGCTCTGCTTGACCGCGAGCAGATAGTCGATGAAGGCGTCGCCGAACTTCTTGCGGAACAGCGCGTCTTCTCGGAGCGAGGTGGTCGCCTCCATCAGGCTCGCCGGAAGGCGTGGACGCGTCGACTGGTACGGTGTGAGTTCGGGCGGGCCGGGGTCGATGCGGCGGTCGATCCCGTCGAGGCCCGCCGCGATCTGCGAAGCCATGTAGAGGTAGGGGTTCGCGCACGGTTCGCCGACGCGGTTCTCGAGATGGGTCGCCGGATCCCCGGCGCCCCCGACGACGCGGACCATGGCGCCGCGATTCTCCACGGCCCAGGTGGCGCGACTCGGTGCGAAGGAGTTCGGCCGGAAGCGCTTGTAGCCGTTGATCGTGGGCGTCGTGAAAACCGAGGCCGCGGCGGCGTGCTCGAGCAGGCCGCCGACAAACCGAAGTCCGAGTTCGGAGAGTATCTCTCCGGATGCGCCGACGAAGAGATTCTCGCCACTTTGCGGGTCGCAGAGGGATTGATGGAGGTGCCAACCACTCGAGAAGAAATTGGGAAGCGCGGGCCGCGTCATGAACGAGGCGTGGTAGCCATGGCGGCGGCAGATCTGTTTGGTGGCGGTTCGAAACAGCAGCATGTGATCGGCCGCCCGCAACCCGCGCTCGGGATCGAAGGTGAACTCGCATTGACCCGGACCCCACTCGTCTTCCATGGTGCGGAGCGGAAGATCGAGCGCGCTCAAGTGATCCAAGAGGACCTGCAAGATCGGGTCGATCTCGTCCTGTCGCGCTTCGGTGAGGTACTGGAACCCGTGGGCGATCGCGCTGACGCGCGGCGGGTCGGGTGGATAGCCGGATTGCTCCGGCTCGAGCATGCGGTCTTCGAGTTTGGTGATGTAGAACTCGACCTCGAGACCCGCCACGTAGTCGTAGCCGGCGGTGGCGAGCTCTCCCAGGGCCCGCCTCATGACGTGGCGGCTGTCAAAAGGGCACGGCTCTCCGCTCGCGAGGTACATCTCCGAGAGCACCCAGCCGGTGTGGGGAGCCCAGGGCAGGACGCGAAAAGTCGTGGGGTCGGGTACCAGGATCGCATCGGGCCCTCCGGCCAGCGCCGCAAAGCCGATCCCTGCCCCACTGTCGAAGATCGGCGCGATCAGGTGGTTGGCGGTGTCCATAAAGAGCGTCGCGGTCTGGAAGTCGACGCCGTTCCGGAGCGCGAGCGGGAAGTCGCGGGCCATCACGCTTTTGCCCCGCACGACGCCGTGCTGGTCACCCCAGGCGACTCGCACGGTGCGGAGATCGCGCTCGGCGATCGCCGCTTCGGCGCGCGCCGCAGCGGCGCGCTGGTCGTCATTCCAGAGACCGTGCCGCTCGACAAAAGCGATCTGACCCAGGCTTCCCTCTTGAAGCGACATGCGGGTACTCCTCCCCGGGTACGACCGCAGGGATTATGGCATGGTTGGCGTGACTCGGACGCCTCGAGACCTGCGGGAGTAGCGTTGCGCGTTTTGATTCTCGAGCACATGGACGGCGGTCACCCTTGGTTCCTCCGGGACCTGCTCAAGGCCGGGGGGCACGAGTGGCACTCGGTCCGTTTGGATCGCGGCGAGGAGCTTCCCGCGGCGGAGGCCTACGACGCGGTGTGGGCGATGGGCGGCGCCATGCAGGTGTGGGAAGAGGCCGCGCACCCCTGGCTCGGGTCGGAGCTGCGTTTTATCCGCGCGCTCGTGGAACGCGGCACCCCCTTCCTCGGGGTGTGCCTGGGCCACCAGCTGTTGGCCGCGGCCTTTGGAGGCGACGTCGCGCCCGCCAAGACCCCAGAGATCGGAATCTTCGACGTCACGCTTACCGAAGCCCGCGGCGCGAGAGCTCTTTTGGCGAGCGGTGGGGCCCGCTTTCAGTGGCACCGGGCGGAGGTCGTTCGGGCGCCGCTCGAGGCCCAAGTGCTCGCGCGCTCGCGGGCGTGCGCGGTGCAGGCGTTGGCGATTGGGGAACGCGCGCTTTCGGTCCAATACCACGTGGAGGCACGGGCGGAGACTCTTCCTGCCTGGTGCCACGAGCCTCGGGCTCGCGCCGAACTCGACGAAGTCTTCGGGCCCGGCGGCCTCGCCCATTTCCAGCGCGCCGCGCGCGCCGTCATGCCGCAGCTTCACGCCCACGCGCGCGGTTTGCTTCGACGCTGGCTCGCGAGGGCAAACGGCTCCGTCTGAGCCCTGACCGAGACCGAAGCGCCGGGCGCCCCTCGCGCTCAGGCGTTGCCGTACATCTCGCGCCGCGCCAGGAATTCATCGACCGCGCAGCTCACGACGAGTACGTCATGGTTCTTCTTGTTGCGATCTTTAACTTCGTCCTTGAGAAGTGCCTCCGGGCGAAAGCCGAGCTCCTCGAAGACGGTACGCGCGCCGGTTTGATCGAGGGTCATCCGGCCTACGACTTTTTCGACGCCAATCGTCAACGCCAGGTTGAATGCCTCGCGGGTGAGCAGTCGGCCAATCCCCGTGTGGCGCTCCTCCGAGCTGACCAGCACGCGGAGCTCCGCGACGTGGCGCGACCAGTCGAAGTCGTTGCGGTATAGCGAGCTGTACCCGAGCACCGCGTCGCCGTCCTGCGCAAGGATGCTGTACATGTTCCCGTCGCGGATGTCGCGCAGCCAGGCTTCGACGCCTTTGGTCGTCGTAATGTCACGGCGCAGGAACAGGAGATCGTGTTGAGGGAGGCCGCGCGCAAACTCGAGCATCCGCGGGCCATCCTCGGCTTCCATCAGGCGCAGGTTGATCTGGCGCCCCTTGATATCGACGGTCTTCGGGAACCCCTCCAAGAAGTCCTCCACTTCCGTTTGTTGGTGCTTCGGTGTTCGTTGTGCTGTCGCCATCGTCCCGTTCGGTCTCCTCGGCTAAAGCGATCGGCGCGACAACCAACCGTCGAGCTTGGGCCACAGCCGATACACGGCATTGCCGCCAGCCACGAGGCTCACGTGCCCGCCCTTTAGCACAAACTCGGTTTTGTCTTCGCTGCTCACCAGATGAATCAGGTCCTTCGAGGAGGCCGCCGGAACCAGATGGTCGTGCTCGGCCGCCACGTGTAGAAAGGGGACCCGGATCGCGCGGAGATCGCACTTTCGACCGCGGACCGGGAACTCTCCCGTCAGCAGCTTGTTGGCGATCAGGAAATCCTTGGTCATTTGTCGTGCCACTTCGCCCGGAAACGGAATCTGGTCCGCCGCCCAGCGGTCGAAACGCAGATGCGCCTTCACGAAGGCGTCGTCCTGCACGTTGTCGAGCAACTTGAGCTGGCCGGCGGTTTTTTGAAGCGGCCGCAGCATCTGCATGGACGCCGTAACCAACTCCGGTGGGATGTTGCCCAGTTCGTCGACCAGGCGGTCGATGTCGAAGTGGTCGGGGTCGGCCCAGGTCCGCTGCAGTTGCATCCCTTCGGCATTCACCGGCGTCGTGAAGCACATCAGGTTCTTCAGGGGACCAGCGGGATGCAGCGCCGCGTACATCGCGGCCAACATGCCACCCATGCAGTACCCCAGCATCGACACGTCGGGTTCACCGCTGTGCTCGGCCACCTGTTCCGCGCATTCCGGCAGCAAGTCGAGCACGTAGGTCGCAAAATCGTTCTTGCTGTGCTCGGGCCGCGGAATCCCCCAGTCGATCAGGTAGACGTCGAAGCCCTTGCCGATCAAGAACTCCACCAGGCTCTGCCCCTTGGCCAGATCCAGGATGTACGGTCGGCTCACCAGGGACATCACCAGCAGAACCGGCACGCGGTAGATCTCGTTGCAGACGGGCCGGTAGTGGAACAGCCGCATCGTGCCCCGGCTGTGGATCAGGTCCTTGGGGGTCGGGCCAAACTCCAGGTCGAGGTCGGGCGGCGGGGCGACGCCCGGGATGTTGCGTGCGATCGCTTGATCGACCGCTTCCCGAGCGCGCTCTGCGAGTTCTCGCCGCGCGGAGGAAGAAAGGCGTTCCACGGATTAACTCGCTTCCGGCTGCCGGGTTCGGCTGGGTCGCTGCGGCGCCTCGCTCGAGTGCTGCTCTTGGATCACGGAGCGGAGCTGGCGGATCTCCACCTGCAGCCCCGCCACGGCGTCTTCCAGCTCGCCCACCCGATCGGTCAGGCTCAGGACGTCGGAGCGAGCGGGAACGTTAAGATTGGCGAGGTATTGCCCCATGGACTCGGTAAACATCCGGTGGACATGGAGCATCTCCTGAAACGAGCGACCCATATTTTTCGCGAAACGCTCATCGCCGAGGAGTTCGGTGAGCTGATCGCTCCATCGCTTCTCGTTCTCCTGGTACCATTCCCGCCAGAAGCGGAACGGATCGAGACTTTGCTGTTCGCTCTCGCTCATGATTAATCCCTCACTTCTTCTCGTTCGCGTGATTCATCGACGGTGCGGCCCGGGCTTTTCTCGCGCGCCGGAGCCCGCCGCGACTGCGATCCGGCCTCCGCGCGCGGCGCACCGGCCGCCATGAAGCGCTCCAGCGTCCGCTGGTGTGCCTCCAACAACTCGATCCAGTTCTTCAGGAACAGCGCACCGGCGCCGGTCATGCTGTAGATGCGGCGCGCCGGGCCATCCTCGGACGTATCCCACATCGACGAAACCAACCCGAGCTTCTCCATCTGGCGCAGCGTGCGATAGATCGTACCCGTATTGAAGGTCCCGAGCCCGGCTTCCTGAAGACGTTGGGTCATCTCGTAGCCGTAGCCGGACCACCCACGGAGCAGTGCCAGCAGATGGGCGGTTAGCATTTCCCCCGGGGTCCGGGTCGGAATTCCTTTGTCACGGGCTGCCATGGGCACCCCCTCGCGCACGGTGGTTCAAACGGGTCTGAAGGATCAGGTCTCAAGGATCGGGTCGGCGACGTCGATCCGACGCTTGACATCTATATGCGATTTACATATAAGTGTCAACCATCGTGATCGCGTCCGGTCTATCCGGACCACCTAGCGGTCCCAAGATGCGGACCGACTTACCAACTGGAGGATGATCCATGGCTGCCAAAGCCACCAGCAAGCGAAGCCCGAGCCACAAGGAAGGCTCGCAGACCGAGGTACAGCGCTACCTCGACGCCCTGATCGAGAACCAGAAGATCTTCAACGAGGCCCTGGAGGGCGTTCGCAAGCGCGGCATCCGGGTGGGCGAGGAGCTCGCCAAGCGCATGGCCGAGGATCGCATCGAGGCCCTCGAGCTCGCCAAGCAGCTCGCCGATGATCCGACGGCCTACTCGGACAACTTCAAGGCGGTCATCGAGGCTTCGACCAACGCCCAGTCCCGCGCCATCGAGTTTTTCAAAGATCTCTCCAAAGAACAGGCCGAGGGACAGGACGAAATGCGCAAGACCGCGAGCGCATTGGCCGATTCCTCTCGGGAGGCCGCCGCAGCGGCGGTGGAATTGGCGCGGAGTTGGACGATGAGCAATCCGGTTGTGGACGCGGTTCAACGCACCATGGAATCGGTGCGAAGCTAGCTGGACCGGCGGACGCGGTTGGAAGCCGGAGCCCCCAGGGGCTCCGGCGGAAACCGCACGAGAGGCCGCCGGAGCGGACCTCGAACCAAAGAGTGAGCCGAAGAGCGCGCATTCGGTCCCAAGGTGAGCGAAGCTAGCCAATGGCGGGTGAGGAAGCGGCGGAAGTTCGGTGAGCAAGTCGAGAAACCCGGAAGAGCGTCCGCAGGATGGTCTTGAGAGCGAGCGTCATGACGCCTGGTTCGAGCCCGCCGGTGCTTTCGACCATGACCCTTCCGTTGAGCACGCCAAGACCGAACTCTGGCGCGAGGCGAAATGGCCGCTCGAATGGCTGGGACTGCGCCTGAGCCGGGTCTATCGGGGCTGCGGAGTGCCCCACGGCTCGGGGGAGCCGGTCCTGATCGTACCCGGCTTCTTGGGCGGCGATCTGATGATGCTCGACCTGTATTGGTGGTTGTTGCGGATTGGCTACCGACCCTATCTCTCCCACATCGCCTGGAATACGGATTGCCCCGACCACACGGCGCGTCATCTGGCGATTCGGACCCGTTCCCTCCACAAGAAGACCGGGGAAAGGGTGCGCCTCATCGGACACAGTCTGGGCGGGATGCTGGCAAAATGCGTCGCTCAGGAGGCCCCCGAAGTCGTCGACCGCGTGATCACACTCGGATCGCCGTTCCGGGAAATGGTTCGCGCGCATCCCGCGGTCGTGGGGCTTTGGGACCAACTCAAGTTGGGCCGTGGCCTGCTGGTGGGGCGGAACCTCGGCCCCTCCTGTGGCACCGGTCACTGCATGTGCACCTTTGTTCAGTGCATGCTCGACCCCAAACCCTGCGACGTGCCTCAGTTCGCCATCTACTCGAAAAAAGACGGGGTGGCGGCATGGGAGAGCTGCATCGGGGATGATCCCTCCTGCAATTTCGAAGTCGACAGCACTCACGTCGGCATGGCCTTCAGCGCGCCCACCTACCGGGTCATTGCTGAGCGCCTGAATGGCGCGGCCTAGCCGATCCCAACCGAAGAGGACGTCCGTTTGGCAACTCGAAACGACATGAGCAGCCAGCTCGAGATGGCACGCTTTTGGACGGCCCACATGCTCGCGCTCACCAAGGCGGGCTTGGTGTACGCCGAGGAGCTTTCCCGCCACCTTGGTCAAGAACCCGGCGAGGGAGACGACGAGAAAAACCCCTTCCTGCGCATGGCCCGCGAGATGGAGCGTTCGGGCTTTCTCTCTTCGCTGATGGATTTCTCGTCCGAGGGCTCGGGACGCAGACTGCAGAGTCTCACCGAAACCGGTGGAGCGATGGCCAAGACCTGGTTCGAGATGATGGAGCGTTCGCTCGAATTCTGGGAGCGACCCCTGCGCGGAGGCGACGAGAAGGAACGCGGTCGCTAGCTCCTCGCGTTCACCTTCAACATCCCGTCGATCCAAAGCGCGACGTCTTCGTAGACCTCCGCGCGATTGGTCTCGTTCAGCATCTCGTGGCGCCCGCCCGCGTAAAAGCGATAACAGACGCGGTTGAGGCCCGCCCTCTGGTAGCCCGTCAGCAGCTTGTGCAGACCCGCCAGGTCGTGGTTGAACGGATCGTCTGAGCCCGCGAAGACGTAGAGGGGAAGCTCCCGGGGAATCCGCGCACGCTGCTTGCGCCGCCGCTCCCAGGCCAGGCCGGTGAACAGATCGCAGAGGCTCCCCGCCCGCACCACGAAACCGCAAAGAGGGTCCTGAACATAGGCGTCGACCTGCTCGTCATCGCGCGAAAGCCACTCGAAGCCGGTGCGGCCCGGGTCGAAGCGACTGTTCGCCCGGCCGAACAGCACCCAGTTGAGCACCGAGCTTTCTGCCCTCGCGCCCAACCTCCAGCGCTCCACATGGGCCAAAAAGCGGGCCAGCCCAAGCTCAAAACCGCCGCCCTCGCTGGTCCCGGAGAGGATTGCGCCATGCAGCGTGTCTCCATGCAGGAGCAGGTAGTGCCGGGCGAGCAGCGCGCCCATGCTGTGGCCGAATAGGATGCGTGGCACGCCCGGGTAGCGCTCGGCGAATGCGTCATTCACTTCGCGCAGATCCTGCACCGTCCGGTTCCAACCGTCGTAGCCCATGTCGCCCAGATCCTCGGGCCGCGCGACGCTGCGGCCGTGACCCCGGTGATCATTGGCGCACACCACGAGGCCCGCTTCGCAAAGTCGTGCAGCGATCGGGGCATAACGCCCGGCGTGCTCGCCCATTCCGTGGGCGATCTGGACCACCCCGCGCGGGACCGGCGTATCCGGCTCCCAACGGTACAGATGGAGACCGTGTCCATCGCTCGCCCGAAAGGTCTCGTGCGCGGCCCTCACGTCGCCCTCGGCGGGGCCGCCGGGCGTCGCGACTCGCGTACCGTCGCCCGTTTCAGGTCGCCGTAGGAACGCCGCAGACAGTCGGCGTAGAAGGCGACGTCGGGCATCATTTCGCGGCAGGCCGTGGCACTCACGGTCAGCTCCCCACAGTAGCTCGCGATGGCGTGCATGAGGCCCATGCCGTCGTGGGGGATGCCGATCCCGAAGTCGGTGATCAGGCGAGCGCCCGCCGCGTAGAGCTGTACGCGCGGGCCCGGGACATTGGTGATCACAACGTTGTAGGGCAGGCGCGTGGAAAACGTGGGCTGAAAGCTGGCGGAAAGGCGCATGCCTAACCCAATCAGTGCCCCCGGCACCAGCTGGGCCTGATCGGCGAGGAGCCGCGCCCCGATCGCGTCGGTGAGCTCCTTCGATTGCCGCGTGGCCTCGTGCACCGCCACCAAGCGCTCTCCGGCATCTTTCACATCGGAGCCCACCGGAACCATCATGGCGGAGACACGGTTTCCGGCTTGACCCTGTTCCTGCTCGCCGCGCACCGAGATCGGAACCATGGCGACCAGCGATTCGTCGGGCAGCTCGCCCTTGGCCTCGAGGTAGAGGCGCAGCGCCCCGCCGCACACGGCAATCAAGACGTCGTTCACCGTCGCCCCGTCCACGTGCGTCTTGATCTCGCGCGCCTCCTCGAGCGGGAACCGACACGCGTCGAACACCCGGTGGGACGACACCGGACCATTGAAACGCGTGGGCGGGGCCACCCCCGGCGCGGCGAACTCGCGGGAGAGGAATCCCTGACCGATACGGCCGAGGGCGGGCAGCGTCTGGGCCATCAGCTGCGAGAAGCGGAACGGCTGGAGGATCGCATTGGCTTGGGCGCGCATCACCAGTTCAAGCGAAGTGGGGTCCCGCTCGGGCTCCCACTCCCGAGGGGGCGACGTAGGCTGGGCATCGGGTTCCAGATCGTGGATCGCCTGAATGATCTCGACGCCCGACGCTCCGTCGATTGCAGCGTGGTGGAATTTGATCAGCAGGGCGGCGCTGCCCGCCGGTACTCCCTCGATCCGATCGAGCCCCTGGATGAGATACATCTCCCAGAGGGGCTTCGTGAGATCCATCGGGCGGGCGTGGATGCGGGCCACCTGGCGACACAGCTGCGGCCAGTCCCCGGGCCTGGGAAGGGCGATCTCCCGAACGTGATACTCGAGATCGAAGTTGCAGTCCTCCACCCAATAGGGGTGGTCCCAGTCGAAGGGCACCCGCACCAGCTTCTGCCGAAAGCAACGGGCGAGATGCAAGCGGCGCTCGATGTGGTCGAGGATCGCCTCGAAGCTGACGCCTCCCGCCAGCTTGGAGGCGTCGTAGAGCCCGAGGAAGCATCCGTGCATCGGAGCATTGGGGAGGTCGAAGTAGACGAAGCTGGCGTCCTGCCCGGTGAGCTGTTCCATGAGGGGTCCTCGCCTGGGGTCGCTGCCCAGTGTACTCCTCCCCCAGCCCCATCCGGGCCGGCTGCATTCCGCCGCTATGACGATCTGGCAGTGAGTGAGTGGAGAGGCGCTTCATAGTAGACTCGACGTCCATACCGAAGACATAACGATTGGTTGGAGGGCATCGTCGATGCCTACTTACATCATGCTGAGCAAGCTCACCGACGAGGGGCGCAAGGTTCTCAAGGAACGCCCGGAACGTTTGTCCGAGGTCAATCGCGAAGTCGAAGCGATGGGGGGACAGGTCACGACACAGCTCGCGGTCCTCGGCACCTACGACTTTGTGAACATCGTCCGCGCGCCGAGCAACGAGGTGATCGCTCGTATCTCCGTGGAGCTCGGATCGAGGGGGACGGTCGAGATCACGACGCTCCCCGCGATGGAAATCCCCGAGTTCACCACTCTGCTTCGCCAGGGTGGCGCGACCCCGAAGGACTAGACGGCCGTGCCGCGCTACGTGGTTCTCTCGCGCATGACCGAGCGCGGGCGCCACGGCCTTCCCAAGCGGCTCGCGTCCTCTTCGGTTGCCGAAGAAGCCGTGGCACTGCGCGGAAAATTGATCGAGCAATACTTGTTGCTGGGAGAGTGGGACCTCCTCTCTCTGGTCGAGCTCCCCAACAACACGGCGGCCCAGATGCTGCGCGTCGCCCACGCGGGCCGGGGAGGCGTTGAACGCGAGATCCTGCCGAGCATCGACCTAACGCTCTTCGAGCGGTTGCTGAAGCAGACCACCGAGACCACCGGGCCCCACCGTTGGCAGATCCGATTCCCGGCCCGGCTGATTCGGCGCCTGCTCCGTCCCTACACCGTGAGTCAGCATCGCTGGCGATACTTTCGCCCGTTCGTCGTGGAAGGCCGCCGGAACCTCGACGGCTTCCGGGGTCCGGCGATCTTCATCGCGAATCACAGCAGCCACTACGACATGTACGCCTTCATCGAGGCGTTGCCCTCGCGCTTCCGCGACCGTATCTATTTCGGCTCGGCCGCCGATCGCTGGTACCTCAAGGGGCGCAAGGAGATCCAAAAGCAGGGCTGGTGGCGCTCGCTCGTGCTGGGCTGCTTCCCGATTCACCGCGGCGGCGGTGAGCGCTCCCTGGGCTATCCCGAGTGGTTGATTGGCAAAGGCAATTCGATCGGCATCTTTCCCGAAGGCACGCGGACCACGACCGGCCACTTCAGCAAGTTCCGGCCCGGAACGGCGAGGCTCGCGCTCAAGACGGGTGTGCCAGTGGTGCCGATGTATTTTGAGGGCCTGCGCAAGATGCTTCCCAAGGGACACCAAACGGCCCGACCGGGGCCGGTCACGGTGCGGATCGGAAGGCCCATCGAGTTCGATCCCGGGATGGATCCGATGCATGCGACCCAGCTCATGTATGAAGCGATGAAAAAACTCCGCGACGTCGGCGCGAGTTAGCGGGGCTCAGTCGAGTTCACCGCGCAGCAGGCGTTCGACGGCCTGGGCAACGCCGTCCTCTTCACAGGAGGCGGTCACCGCGGTTGCCGCGCGCCGCACCTCCTCTGCCGCCTGCCCCATCGCGAACGAGTACCCCGCCACCCGGAACATCTCGAGGTCGTTCTCGGCGTCGCCGATGGCGACGACTTCACCCGGCTCGAGGCCGAGGTCGCGGCAGGCGCGGTCGAGCGCAACGCCTTTGCTGACCTCCGCGGCCGTGAGCGTCAGGACCACCTTGCCGCGGCTCGAGACGGAGGCAGCAAAACGCACCCGACCCTCCCAGCGCGGCGCCAGCTCTTCGAGAATGGCGGCGCAGACGCCTCGTCCCTGGACCAATGCCATACGGGGAAGGCCCTCGCAGGCGCCGCGCAGCTTGCGCACCAGGCGGCTGGCGGGCGGGAGATCGGCGATGTCGCCCTCTGCCTTCATCAAGACTTCGTCGTCGAAGGGAATCCAGGCGAGGCAACGATGCGCGTCGCAGAGCTCGAAGAGCTCGTCCGCGAACGCCGGCGGAAGGCGTTGATCGAGGAGGTCGATGCCGTCGCGGATCCGTCGCACCTCGGCACCCTGACAGGCGATGAGCGGGCCGCGCAGGGAGAGCGCCGCGGCGACGGGCAGCGCGAGCTGATACCACCGCGCCGTGGCGAGAATGATTTCGTAGCCCGCGTCGTGCGCGCGGCGCAGGGTGCGGAGGTTTCGTTCGCTCATCTCTCCGTGGGGAGCGAGAAGCGTTCCGTCGAGGTCGGTGGCGATGGCTTTCAGCTTCAAGCGCACCTCAGGAGGCCGCGCGGAGGACCCGGTACATGCGGAGCAGCGCCTCCTTTTGGGAGTCATCCAAGTGGGCGTCCAGGCGGATTGCCTCTTCGACATCGGGCTCGGGCCTCGCGCGCTCGTCCTCCTCGAGCAGGCCCGCCTTGGTGTAGAGCGTGCGGGCCGAGATACCGAGCGGGCCGGCGAGCGCGCGGAGCACCTCCGCCGAGGGGCGATAGATCCCGCGCTCGATCTGACTCAGGTACGGATTGGAGATTTGCGCCAGGCCGGCGAGTTGGCGCAGCGAGAGGCGGGCGAGCTCCCGCTGAGTGCGGATGAAGTCGCCGAGCACCGCGATGTGTGATGCGGCGACGCGGCACGGTCGGGTTTTTTGGCGGCCGCTCATCCCCCGCTCGCGCCTCGAGATGGAGCGCCCTCGACCCACGGTTGTGTCCAAGACCCTGGCGGTCGAAGCGGATCGGGATAGAAGCAGCGCCGCACGCCGCGACGCGCGAAGGGCTGCCACCCATACTCGGGCTGGGCCAGGCGATCGGCAATCGCGTAGAGCACCAGCGGATTGAAACCGAGGCCGCAGTGGCTCCCCGAAACTTCAATGTTGTCGGTTCGCTCCGAGGGGAGTTCCATACAGGCGCGCCAGGCGGCCACCCCGTCACTTCGGCTGAAAATCGCCGTAGCCGGAACCGGGGGTGGAGCCCACAGGTGCTTGCGCCACTCGAGCTCCTCGCGAGTGGGTTCCCGGCCGTCAAGGATGCGACGCAGGGAAGCCGCGTGGTGCCCCCCCCGACCCCCGCCGAAGGGGCTGCCAAGGCTCACGACCTGGCGAACCTCGCCGGGCATGTACTTCGCCAGCTCCCGGGCGTAGATGCCCCCTAGGCTCCAGCCGACCAGACTCACGGTGCGCTGATACCGCTCGTGAAGGGCACCCAGCCGAGCCATCAACCCGGCCATCACTTGGTCGGGAGCGCCTAGGTTGCGGCCGAGCGTCCAGCGATGCGCTCGGTAGCCCAGGCTTCGGAGATAGGTCCGGAGCACCCGGGTCGAGCCGTCGTCGGCGATGTATCCGGGCAGGACCAGGACCGGGTGTCCATCGCCGCGCCGGGCTTGCAGGAGTATCGGCAAGGAAGGGAGGAACGTGGCAGCCTCGGCGAGGGCCCTCGGTCCTTCGAGGAGGAGGAGCGACCGCGGCGGCGGCTTCATGGGTTCGAGCCCTTCGTCAGGTCGAACGGCTTCGGTAAAATGATCACGCATTTGCTTAGTGTACCAAGCGCTACACCAAGCGCATCGGGCATGGGCCGGCGAGACGGATTGCTCGCCGCGAACCCCCCGCCGCGAGGAGGGAACGATGGAGCGTGAACGCCCCGGGCCGATCCTGGTCACCGGCGCGAATTCCGGGTTCGGACTCGCCACTTCGCTGCGCCTCGCGGAACGCGGCTGGACGGTCTGGGGGACCGCGCGAAGCGAGGCCAAAGCCGGGCAACTTCGCGACGCAGCGCGCGAGCTGGGCGTTTCCGATCGGGTATACCCCCTGGTGCTCGACGTCTCTGATCACCAGGCGCTGCAGCGTGCCTGGCTTGACCTCCCGGATTTCTACGGGGTCGTCAACAACGCCGGATACTCCGAACTCGGCGCGGTCGAAGACGTCTCCCCCGAACAGGCAAAGGCCCAGCTCGACGTCAATCTTGTGGCACCGGCGGTGGTGAGCAGCTGCGCACTCCCCGGGATGCGGCGGCGCGGATCCGGCCGCATCATCATGGTCTCTTCGGTAGCGGGACGCGCTGCGGTGTTGCCGCTCAGCGCCTGGTACCACGCGTCGAAGTTCGGCCTCGAAGCGCTCTCCGATGTGTTGCGGGTGGAAGTCGCTGCCTTCGGCGTACAGGTGGCGATCGTGGAGCCAGGGTTCTTCAAAACTTCGCTCGGCGACAAGGCTCGCGAGCGCGTCGCCGATCGACGGGCACAAAACGATTCGCCGT
The DNA here is from genome assembly GCA_964615045.1 of uncultured Spirochaetales bacterium. Taxonomy (GTDB): domain Bacteria; phylum Myxococcota_A; class UBA9160; order UBA9160; family PR03; genus JANQRO01. The sequence goes on along the minus strand of CAZTOE010000056.1, from coordinate 4,985 downwards.
ACGCAGCGGCCTACCGGCGCGTCGCTCAGGCACTCGAGTGGGTCGAGAGCATCGCGCCGCCTCCCGACGAGGTGGCGCGCACCATCGTCTCGGCCATCGAAGCGCGGCGACCGCTGCGGCGCTACGTGGTGGGGCTCGATGCCTGGGCGACCCTCACCACGCAACCGTTCACGCCGCGACCATTGACCGATTTCAGCATGCAGTGGATGGCGGGGCTGTTCGGCAATCGAGGCTCCTAGCGCGCCGAGTTCGGCTAGCGCCCGAAGAGGCTCTTGAGGCCCTCCTTGAGCCCGCTTCCTTCTTTCGAGTCCCCGAGCGCCTTGTCCAGCAGGCCCGCGGCGGCCTCGCGTCCGAGGGCTTTGGCGACGTACTCGACGTCGGGTTGCGGCTTGAGGTTCGGAAGCACGCCGCGGATGCGCGCGGGAATCACGACGCGGCCCTCTGGGTTGCGGAGGGCTCCGAGTTTCGACGCACGTTCGACCAGATCAGCGCTCAGGGCTTCGGACGCCACCAACTGGGTGGCGAGGTCGGTCTTGCCGTTCGCGAGCTCGACCACCCCCGTTCCGAGCAGTTGATAGTCCCGCGCCGCGGCCACGAGCTCGGTCAGGCGCAGCTTGCCCGCCCCGATTTCGGCCAGCGCGCGCATCGATTCGAACGCGGTGTCTCCGGTTGCGAAAAGCGCCGGATACTTCTCGCGCAGGGCTGGCGGGAGCAAACCCGAAAGACCTGGGACTCCGGTAATCCCCCCGAGGCTCGCTTCGGCCAGGTTCACGTCGCGCAGCAGCAACTCTTCAAAACGCATTTCACCGCCGCCGGACAGGCTTCCCGCCAGCGTCTGCCACGCTGCGCCGGCACCCCGCAGCTTGAGGTCGGAGTAGAGCTTCCCCTCGACCAGGTCGGCACCTGATGACGAGTTCATCGCGATCGCTTTCGCGAGATCGATGGCTGCGATGTGAGTCTCGAGGTCGAAGCGGGAGCCCTGGGGGCGGTAGCTCCCCGCCGCGCGGATCTCGCCGTCGAATATCTTCACCACGAGTTCTTCGATCGCTGCCCGCTGTGCGTCGTAGCGGAACGACGCCGCGATCTCAGCGACCATCTCCGCGAGCTCGAGGGTGGCGTCCGAGATACGAATGAGGCCCACATCGCGCGTCACCCGGGCGTCGAAGCGCAACGGCTCCCAGCTTGCGGCAGCCCCCTCTCCCCCGGCCCCGGTGCGAATTTCCTGAGCGGCCAGTTGGATTCGCCCCCGGAACGCCTCGAGCGTGCCTTGCGTCGCGATGGAGAGATCGAGGTCGTTGACCCGGGTCTCGCTCGGTGGCTGCACGCTGCGGTCGACGTAGCTCAGCCGGGCGTCGATGATCTCGAGATTCGCCACGGCGAGTGCCAGCGGGGCAGCCTCGGAAGAGCTCTCCGGAGCGGCCGGAGCCTTGCCGCCCAAGGTCGACAGGTTCAGCCCCTTCGCCGTCTGGATGACGCGGATGTCGGGCTCGCGAATCGAGATCTTGCCGACTTCTACCCGCCCGCGGAACAACGGCAACAGGTTGACCTGGATCTGGGCCTGGCCGACCCGCAGAAAATCCTCCTTCGAGAAGCTCGGGTCGTCTCCCACCCGCAGACCGTCGACACGGGCGCTCACTCCCCATCCCAAGGAAGCACTCAAGGCCTCAAAGGAAACGGTGCGACCGAGTGCCGATGAGACCTGCGCTTCGATCGCGGGGCGGTTCTTGTTGAGGATGCGATCGAGATTGCGCGCGGCGAGAAGCAGCGCGCCTATGAGCAGAAGCAGAACACCCAGAACGATCCCGAGCCACTTTGCCATCGGCCTTTCCCCCCAATTTTCGTGACAGCTGAGACCCGGTCTAGGGCGCCTCGAGCCTGGAGGCTAGCGCCGGGACTTCCCTTTGTGACGACGATCACCGTTTCGGTCCACCCGCGGTCACCGGGGGCGCGCGGCTGGCACTCACAGATCGAGCACTCCATTGCGGGAGATTGATCCATGCAAAACGCCACGACCCTTTCCGTCGCCCTCCTTGCCGCGGCCCTCGCGGGCCCGGCGACCGCGAATCCCGATTGCTACTACAGCTCGCCGCGGATTCAGGATGTCGTCATCGACGCCGATCACGCCTCGATCCACATCGTGGGCGAATGCCTGGTCGAACCCTACAACCCGATTCCCAAGGTGAGTCTCGACGCCGACGCCGAGCTCGATCTGCTGCGCGCGGAGGAACACGAGGTGGTAGTGAGCGCGCCGGAACTCGCCGAAGGCGACTACGTGCTGCTTCTCCGACGCGGCTACCACCACGAACGGTTCGCCTTCACGGTGCCGGAGGCCCCCGCCTCTCCCTCCACTCCCTGACGGCCACACCAACAGTCCGCCTGCTCTCGCCCCCGCATCGGGTCGTGCCGCCTGGCGCGCCCGCTACCGGCGCCCGACCTTGGTCATCACCTCGAAAGCGTGACCCCATAGGCGAGACCCCACCTGCAAATCCCGGGGCGATCTCGGGCATCCCCGTCGGCGATCCGATCCTCTACCCTAGCGACGCGTCGCGCCGCACCGGCAAACGAACTCTCCTCTCACCCGAACTCCACCCAGACCGGGAACCACGCCAAAGGACGGAAACGCGCCGATGCCCGAGCTTCGCGATGCCCTCTACCTCGACGGGGTGCGACTCCCGATCGGCCGCGCCAAGGACACCGGTTACTTCGGTTCGACGCGGTCCGACGATATGGCGGTGCGCACCGTGCGGGCGCTCTTGGCGCGCCAGCCGGGGCTCGATCCGGCGGCGATCGACGACGTGATCTTCGCGGCGACCGCACAGGTGGGCGACCAGGGGCTCACGCTCGGGCGGTCCGTGGCCGTGCTCGCGAGGCTTCCGAAATCGGTCCCCGGCTACGCGGTCGATCGCATGTGCGCTGGAGCTCTCACGGCGATCGTGAACGGCGCCAATGCCATCCGGACGGGCGGTCAGGACGTGGTGATCGCCGGCGGGGTCGAGCACATGGGCCACCACCCGATGGCGGCGGAGGTCGACCCCAACCCGCGCTTCTTGGCCGAAAGCCTGGTCGACCCGTCGGCCTTGGTGATGGGCTCGACCGCCGAGAATATCCACGACGAGCACCCGGAGATCACCCGCGAGCGCTGCGATCGCTACGCGGTGATGTCCCAGGAGCGCACCGCCAAGGCCCAGGCCAACGGGGTATTCGCCGAGCACCTGACGCGTATGACGGTCTGGAGCCCGGAGGGATGGCGGGTCGTGGAGGACGACGAACACCCCCGCGCTGGGACCTCCCTCGACGATCTGAGCCTGCTCCAATCCCCGTTCCGTCCGGGGGGCCGCGTCACCGCCGGCAACGCCGCGGGACTCAACGACGGGGCCGCCTGCGTGCTCCTCGCGAGCCCGGAAGCTGCCCGCGCGGCCGGCGCGCGGCCCCGGATGCGCCTGCTCGATTTCGCCTTCGCGGGCGTCGAGCCCGAGACGATGGGCTACGGACCGATTCCGGCTTGCGAGAAGCTCTTCGCTCGCAACGACATGACGATGGACGCGATCGACGTGGTGGAACTGAACGAAGCCTTCGCCGTGCAGTGCGTCGCCTTCCTCGACCATTTCCGCCTCCCCCTCGACACACCCAGGGTGAACCCCTACGGCGGCGCGATCGCGCTGGGGCACCCGCTCGCCATGTCGGGAGCGCGCCTCGCCATGCAGCTGGCGCACTACTTCGACGCCCACGAGCAAGCGCGTCTCGGCCTAACGACCATGTGCGTGGGACTCGGTATGGGAGCCGCGGTGCTCTGGGAACGCTGCTCATGAGCGACCCCGTAACGCGCTTCAAGGTGCGTTTCGTCCCCTCGAAGCGCGCCGGGCGCCTGGCGCTCGTCACCATCGACAACGACGCCGACTACACGAAGCCCACGACCTTCGGCGCCGCGGCCCTCGACGACCTCGAACGCGCTCTGGAAGAGATCGAGCGACACGAAGTCGCGGGCCTGATGTTCACCGGCAAGCCCTTCATCTTCGCGGCGGGCGCCGATGTCGACGCGTTTGTCGGAGCCGATGCCGACTTCGCGCGCCGCGGCGGGCAGCGCGGGCACGAGCTCTTCGGACGCGTGCGCGCCCTGCCCTTCCCGACCCTGGCCGCGATCAACGGAGTCTGTATGGGCGGAGGCCTGGAACTGGCCCTGCACTGCGACCATCGTACGCTCTCGTCGGGCGCTCGCGCGCTGGCCTTTCCGGAAGTCTTTCTCTCGATCATCCCCGCCTGGGGGGGCACTCAACTCGCGCCGCGCGTGATAGGAGGCGTCCGTGCGCTCGAGCTCATCGTCCACAACCCGCTGAACCAGAACCGCACCCTGCGACCCACCCAAGCCTACGAAATGGGCCTCGCCGAGTGGCTGTTCGAACCCGTCGACTTCCTGGAGCGCTCCTGGGAGGTGCTCGAGACGCTGGCGGCGGGCGAACCCGCAGCGCAAACCGCCCCAAAAGCCGGCAGGTCCGACGAAGACCTCGGCGAAGCCCTCGCCCGGGCGCGCGCCGCGGCCGATGCCCGGGTGCATGGCGCCACCCGGGCCCCCTACCTCGCGATCGAACTGGTGGAGTTCGCGGCCCGCGGCGGCGATCTCACCGAGGGCTACGCGCGCGAGGAGGAGGCCCTGGTCGAGCTGTTGCCCGCCCCTGCGGCGCAGGCCTCGGTATACAGCTTCCATTTGACCCAGCAGCGGGTGCGGCGGCAACCGGGCCGCCCCGCGGTCGCTGCGCGGCCGGTGAGCAAGGTGGCGGTGATCGGTTCGGGTCTGATGGGCGCCCAGCTCGGCGCCCTCTTCCTCGAGAAGCTCGAAGTGCCGCTCGTGATGAAGGACGTCGAGGCCGCCGTGCTGGACCGCGCCCGCGGACAGATCGAAGCCGGTCTCGACGACCGTGTGGCGCGGGGGCGCCTCCCGGCGGGCAAGGCCGGCTTCCTCAAGACCATCGTGAACTACGCAACCGAGG